>JAUIKE010000071.1 GCA_030430845.1 Bacteroidia bacterium
ACACAACCAATAATATATTTTTTGGAGGTGGTTTAAAGAAAAAAACTTCGTTTTTTTCTTTAAACCACCTCCAAAACAAAATTATCTGGGGTGGGTAAAAACGAGGAACGAGTTTTTACACAACCCCGTGATGCTTTGCTAAATGAATAGCAGCCTACTCCTTATTTAGAAAACACAAACGTCCAGCATCTTGCCGATCGCAGCGGCAAGAGCATCACAGCATCGTGAGGCCGCCACAGGCGGACGAACCAGCATCTCTGAGTACTGGACAGAGCAAAGCATCACCCCAATAAGATAATGCTCACCAATAAAGAAAAATTTTGCTTTATGGACGATCAAAGGACGTTGATCCAATAATTATCCCGCATTATATAAAAGAATGGTACACTAGTCGCTAAGACCTTAATTTAGAGGAAGTTTTAAAATTGGGAAGACCACAAGCTCTTGTCAAAATCAACCGACTGTTTTACTACTTTCACAACCAAAAAATTAACAATACATCATGAAAAGGTCTAACATAATTCTGTTGGCGGCCGTGCTGGGACTCTTCACCCAGGTACACGCCAGCGAATATAAAGCAGGACAAAACGTTAATATTACCGAAAAACAAGAAGGAAACACCTATGTAGCCGGCGGCGAAGTCTACATCGATGCCGTGATTAACGGCGATCTGATCGTGGCGGGCGGCGAAGTTTTTGTCAATGACAGTATTAATGATGATGCCATCATCGCAGGGGGCGAAATCACTATTACTGGCGTTGCAGGCGATGACCTGCGCGTGTTTGGTGGCGAAATTCGTATCACAAAGGATGTGTACGGAGATTTGGTTATTACCGGCGGAGAGGTCGTCATCGAAGCCTCTGTTACGGTTTGGGGTGACCTGATCGTAGCCGGCGGTGAAGTGAGCAGCTATGCCAATATCAAAGGAAACGTCAAAGCAGCCGGCGGCGAAATGGAACTGGGCGGCCAGATCGACGGGAACCTGGATGTTGTTGGCGGTGAACTCGAACTGTATGCCATTGTCAACGGGACTTCCTCCATTTCCGCTCAGGACCTGGACCTTAATAGCGAAGCTCGCTTCAACAGCGATGTGCGGTACTGGACAGAAGAGGGGAGGGTCGACTTTGGAGACCATTTAGGAGAAGGTGCGCGTGCTTCTTTCGACGAAGATTTGAAAAAAGAGTTCAATTTTGAATTCGATATGAAAAAAGCGATCTGGACATTTACCATCTTCCGGATTTTCTCCGGCATGGTATTGATCAGCTTACTAGTAGCTCTGATGGGCCGTTTCTTTAAGCGCAATGCCGGTGGCGTCAGAGATCATATGGGTAAATACCTGGGCGCTGGTTTATTGCTGTTCCTCGGTCTGCCTGTTTTGAGTATGGTCGCATTCGGAACCGTGATCGGTATTCCTCTGGGCGTTGTAGGGATGTCCTTGTTTGTGATCCTGGCCGTTATTGCCAGTTCACTGACAGCCGTAGTAGCTGCCTATGAGATCCGCGAGTACCGTCGCGAGAATTGGGGTACAGGCGTGATGATCGCTATTTCCGTTGGTTTGTTCATCGCTCTGAGAATGTTGGATATGGTGCCGGTGGCCGGTAGCCTGGTGAATTTTGCCCTGTCTGCTATCGCAGTGGGCTATGTTTTAAAGATGATGAGAAAAAAACGCAGTGGAAGTGAAGCTGAGGCGGATGCTCCAATAGATGAGATCGTATAAAAAAAAAGAAGGATTCGCCGGAGGCGGATCCTTCAATATTCCCTAAAATCACCCGAATTGAATTAAAGTTTTTCTTGCCGTTAATACAAAGGAAAGACAATCCGGACGCATCGGAGATGACAATAATCAATCTTAAAGACTGATTTTTGTCAAACCTCCGATGCGATTTTTTTTATGCCCGCCTTTTTCCTTAAAAATCTACCTTTTTAAAACTTTATCAAGCCGCTCATTTTCAATAAGGTAGGAGCTGTAGCCTGCTCATTTGATACTTTCCTGTTCCAATAGGCAGCCGCTTTGGAAAAGTCAAAAAAATATTTCCCATATAAGAAAAAAATAAATTGCAAAGATTTGCCATTGACTTTGCGTAAAATTAAGTTTAATTTAATGTTAATTTATTGTAAACAAATGTTGTATCTTTGTATGCTACATGATTGAGAAAGAAATGGATTTTTAGAACGAAAAGGGAAGTGTTATGAAAAAGATGATCCTGTTGTTGATATGTATTTTGCCTTATTATGTATTTAGTTCAAATATATGCCAGACGGATTTTGTACTGAAGGAAGGGATGATTCTGGTAAAGGCAAAGGTGGATCAACGATCGGGATTGTTCATTTTGGATACGGGGGCACCCTGCCTCATTTTGAATTCGCGTCATTTCAATGTACAAGCCTCGGAGGACCAAATCATAAGCGCTAACGATCAGGTGCTCACCGAGGAAAAAGCGGTTACCGATTTTTTGTGGGGCTGCATTGATAAAAAATATTTCAAGGCCATTGCCATTGATCTCGCACATTTGGAGCAAGCTTTAGATACCCAGATTTTAGGTCTGATAGGTTATGAGATCATTCAGAAAAACGAAATTCTCATCGATTATTATGAAAGGGTCATTGAGCAGTATCCGGCCAAAAAGTCGAGCCTGCACGAATCTCAAACAGCTAGCTTAAGCATACCCTTTGAAATGTCAGGGCATCTACCCATCGTTTCGGCAGAAATTGAAAACTTTACCTTAAACCTGGCCTTCGATTCTGCCTCCGAATCGAATATGTTGGACCAAAATTATAAGAAAAAACTATCGGAGGAAACCGATCCCAAGTTGATCATTTTCAGAGGAGCTGACCAAAGGGATATTTTAGTGACGGCTGTTAATATTTCCTCTACTTATATTAGTGAGGAGCGATTTCGGGATATGGAGTACCTGTTTAAGGATGTCGATAAGATCCGGGAAATCGGACACAGTAATTTTGACGGCTTACTCGGCCATCCCTTTATTGAGGCTTGTGGGCGATTGTCCATCAATTATAAGAAAAAGGAGATCTATGTTTGGGAAAGGGATATTTCAATTGTAGGTACAAAATAAAAAAAGGGGAGCGCCGCAGCGCTCCCCTTTTTTTATTTTGTACCTTTTTGGGCAATCACCAAATACCGGGTAGATTCACAACTATCCGCCCATTCCGGAATGGGTTTGAGACTGATGGCATCATAAAGTTCCACCTTCCCGCCAAAGGCTTTTTCGAAGTAAGCCCGCATACGGTTAACAGGCGGCAGATACCGTTTATGCTTGCCGGCATAGGTGATTCTCAGTGTTTCACCCTGAGCTTGAATATTGGTAATTTCACTGCGCTGATACATTAGCCCTTCTTCTTCGATTAGTTCAGGGGTACGCAGGGAAATGGTTTTTTTATCTTTCGAAAACATAACATTCGGATACCATCTGACATGATCCGTAGTAATAAAGTCCCCAATAAAGTAGCCACCCGGCTTGATGATATCAGCCGTTTTCTGGATCGCCTCCGGTAATTTTTTCGGATCGAGATACTGGAAGACGTTCAATCCGCTGAAGGCAATGTCCCACATCTGAATACTTGGATCAAGGGTGAGTACATCGCCTACGTCGGCCTGAATGCGCTTTTGAGCCTCGGCTACCATCGCTGCTGAGATGTCCATGCCGAAAAGTTGCTCATAAGGGACCCCTAGCTCTTCGATCATATAGGATTCTACCAGGCCGGTACCACAACCTACAGAGATGACAGATTGATTGGAAAAGTCAATTTTTTCCGTTTCGGCAAAAAAGTCCAGGTATCCTTTCATGAACTTATCCAGGCAGGGTTGGCAGATCACTTCATCGTATAGTGCCGCATATTTGTGGAAGCTATCCTGATTATTCTGCTCGCTCAGCAACTCATTCTGCAAGCGGGCCGCTTCCTTGAGTTCCCAATTCAGAATTTTCCAAAAAGAAGAATGAGTATGATGCCCTTTTTCATCGGTATGCTCCTTCAGATCGTGGATCAGGTAGCGGAGGTGATCCACAGACATGAAGTCGGCGATCACATCCTGGAGATTTTTTCCACTTTTGTTTGCTTTCTGGTTCTCCATTTTGCGCAATCGCCTGATCAATTCGATCATATGCCGCAGGCGGGTGGGAAAGTCAGGCTGCGGGCCTTCTTCAAAGCGCTTAACCTCATCGAGCGGCAAAGCAAAGAATACTCCGCCATCTACCCTTTGGATGGTTTGATTTTCGAGATCAAAAACACGGGCATCCCCCGTGACATTATTGATATCACCCGGTTCGCCATAAATGTGTAAGCTTAAGAAAAAGCTGTCGTGTGTCGGATTTCCCATTTGATGGACCAGGCTATGGTGAACTCCTACAGCATCGCCGCTTTTCATTCTCCACCGGGCCAGGGTGCTGATCTTTCCTTCTCCATATCGAAAAGTAGCATGTTCTGCCGGGCCAAATACCTGAACAGCTCCCCATTGCGTGTTCCCATGATCGTGGATGGTTGAAAAATCACCCGGCCTCCATGACATCACCATGATCTCAAAGTTGTCTCCTTTATACACCAGCTTCCTGCCGTAAGAATCCTGGATAGGATGGTCAAAATCAGCCCACGGCTTCAACTCTTCTACCTTAACATCCGCTTCGAGAATGATCTTGCGCATTTCCGATGGCTTCAAATGGCGATTTTGTTCCAGTTTTTCGGCAATATATTTTAAGGAGTAAGGTAATTCGGTAATATCAGATATCGGTTGTTTAGAAGTTGCTGTTTTCATAGGAGACAATTGTGTTTGACTTAAAATATGTGAAAATATGAACATTTATTCATTTATATACTACAAAAAAGACTACTAGAGGGTTGAATAAAAGGAAAAAAAGGAAGGTTTTAATCAGCCCGATACAGATTAAAACCTTCCTTTTTTCCCTTTTGTGATAGCTGTCACTGTAGCCGACTACACATTTCTCCATCTTTGTACTGTCGTTAAAAAACAGCATGTCCTGATACGGACATAAGCTGGTCAAACAAAAAGATGATTTAGGTTTTATTAAGAACAAATACCAAGTTGAAAAAAGGCCGATTGAGAAAAAAATCAAAATAATTAAGGAAGGCCTGACTTAAACTTAAAAAATAAAGAAAAATGAGCAAGAAGGTATCATTTGGTGAGTTGATCAACGGCGAGAAGCCGGTGTTGGTAGATTTTTCAGCAGAGTGGTGTGGTCCTTGCCGTGCCATGGCTCCGATCTTGAAAGAAGTGGCTGGAGAAATAGGTGACAAGGCGAGCATCGTAAAAATTGATGTGGATCGTAACCAGGCACTTGCCTCTCAGCTACAGATCCATGGTGTTCCTACTTTTATATTATTTAAAGATGGGGAAGTGAAATGGCGCCAATCAGGGATGCAATCAGCCATGCAATTATCTCACATTATCAATGAATTCGCATAGTTAAACTAAATTTGTAGGATTATACTGCTAAAATGGGGCAGTGGACATTAGTAATACAATCCAACGAAAATCGAACAAAAACATGGAATTAGTAAGTAATCCAACAACATTTTTGGACTTTATAAGGCAGCCCTGGCACTGGGCTGTATCCGGGGTAGCTATTGCAGCTATTATGTTTGTGCTGACCTGGATGGGTAGAAGCTTTGGGGTGTCTACAACTTTCAAAGCCACTTGTACCGCATTGGGAGCGGGAAAAGTCAGTGACTTTTTTAAAATAGACCTTAAAGAAGAAGGATGGCGGATGGCCTTCGCCATAGGTGGCCTGCTAGGTGGTGTGATTGCGGCCTTTTTCTTAAGCAGCCCGGAGCCGGTGGCCATTTCAGAGGCTACGCAGGCCCATCTGAGTGAAGTAGGCCTGGCTCTGCCGGAAGGTGATAGTACCGGAAGAGGTTTTGTTCCTACGGGGCTATTAAATTTTTCTAGCATAAAAGGCATTTTATTGGCCATTGGAGGAGGATTCCTGGTCGGATTTGGCGCCCGTTATGGGGACGGATGTACCTCAGGCCATGCCATCTCAGGCTTGTCACACTTGCAATTGCCTTCCTTGATCACCGTTATCGGGTTTTTCATAGGAGGCTTGCTGATGACACATTTTATTCTGCCTTTCTTATTCTAGGGAACACATTTGATAGACTAAAAAATCGAACATTATAGCATGAAAAATATATCGTTTTTACTAGTAGGTGTTTTATTCGGGATCATTATGACGAAGTCAGAAGCGATTTCCTGGTTCCGGATTCACGAAATGTTCCGCTTTGAAAGTTTTCACATGTACGGCATCATTGGTACAGCTGTGATATTAGGAGCAGCTTCCATTTGGGCAGCCAAAAAGTTTAAGATGAAAACTTTGCGCCAAACACTCGTCACTTATACACCAATGAAACTCAGTATTCCCCGGCACTTATTAGCCGGCACCATCTTCGGACTGGGTTGGGCGATCACGGGTTGCTGCCCGGGCCCCATGTACGTGCTGGTCGGACACGGATACTGGATTATCCTGCTCGTTATCCTGGGGGCGCTTTTAGGAACATTCACCTACGGTGTGGTGAGAAAGTATCTGCCACATTAAAAGAAATAATTTGAATGGGGCCTCGGCCCTATCCAGGCAAGACTAAGGGTTATATTTGGGTGATTTTTCATTAGGGTTTAACGGACAGCTGGAACAGCTGTCCGTTTTTTTTGAATCGATAGCTATGTATAAAAAAACATTTTTTTTACTGTTCAGTCTCTTTTTTTTCCATAATATATTAAGCGCACAAAAGGATTTCGACTATTGGCTGAAACCTCCTGAGGATTTTAAAATCCAGCCTTTTCTGATGGCACAATTATGGAGCAGTTACACCTTCGGAGAGGAGGTGTTCAACGAGGAGGCCGATATCTATGAACAGGTCGATAATCGGGCGAATGTTATGTTTCGGCGGGCGCGACTGGGCTTTAAAATGGATGCCTACAAAAACTTAAAGTTTACACTTGTCGGGGCTTATGATCTTATTGGTCGGGATGTACTTAGCGGCACTGTAGGAGGGACCAATAACGGTTCGTTGCCGGAATTTGATATTTGGGATGCCTTTTTGCAATGGAAGATCAGCCGGAACAATGAGACTTTGAATCTGGTTGGAGGTTACTTTCGCCCTCAGATGAGCAGGGAAAGCATCACCTCGGGCTGGTCCGTGAATTCAATGGAAAAATCCATGTCTCAGAATTATATCCGCCGCCATCTGGTAGGATATGGGCCGGGCCGGGCCTTGGGACTTAATCTGGGGGGGCTTTGGTTAAGCGAAAATCAGGATTTTGGCCTGAATTATAATTTTGGGGTTTTTAATCCGGTCTATACAGCTAATGGCGGTAATTCTCAGGGTTCTAAGTTCGCACCTTTATTGGTAGGTCGGGTTGTGCTGAATATCGGAGATTCTGAAATGTTGGAATATAAAATTGGCTATGACATCAACTATTATGGGCAGCGCAGAGGCCTTTCCCTGGGTCTGTCCGGTTCCTGGCAAGGCGAAACCGTTCTGTTTGAATCTAGCTACGCTACTGAAATGGACTTCCTGCTCAACCTGGGGCATTTAAATTTTGACGGAGAATGGAATCTGATGTGGCGCCAGGGCCAGAGAGACCTCGGTAATGATGTGATCCGCGAATTTGCCTATGCTTCCAATGCAGGGCATCTCAGAATGGGCTATAATATGGTGGTGGGAAAAATGTTTCTGGAGCCTACCTTCATGATCATGCAGTTTAATGGCGGTAAAGAGGCTCTTGAGCAGGCCGATGCTAAAGCCGTAAGTAGTTTTAGCGGCTCCGAAGCGACCTACGACCTGGGTGTTAACTGGTATCTGAATAAAAAACGACTGAAACTCATGCTCCACTACACCTGGCGTGAAGGTGATGCCGGCGATGCCGGTGATGGAGCTACCGTCAACCAATTCTTTAGCCAAAGCGGTGTTGGGGCTATTCACAGAGGAGATTGGTTAGGCTTGGGGATGAACATAATAATATAATAAAGGGAGTTTCATTCACCTTGGGTCAATGAAACTCCCTTTATTGTTTTATTGTAACTTTTTTTCCCTACTTCTCGTCCCAGCCTTCAAAATCACTCGACTAACATGAAAAACTTATTAATTCTTAGTACCTGCCTGGTACTGACGCTCCAGGTACTGCACCTGAATGCTCAATCTAGTATCCATCGCTTTGAATTGAACAAGAGCGCTATTCCCATCGGGAAAGTCCTTTTGTACAGCAAATCCAATATCGACGGCACCCATTCCAGCCATACGGCTTTGTATGTTAAATCGGAAGACCAACTGGAATCTTTGAAATGGAATGATAACTATTCAGGGGCCACCCTTGTTAAGGCCTGGATGAATTGGGAAACCTTCAGTGTGGAAAAATTTGAAACTTTTAGACTAGATGAGCAGGGCAATGGTCAGATCCGAGCCAAATTAAGTACGGATCATGAGCATTCCAGAGCCCTGGTTGAGATACCGGGCGTTTTTAAAGACACGGCTGATTTGCCTGCCTGGCCCTGGCACAGTTATGACTTTGACTTCGCCAGCCTAAGTATCTGTTGGGCGCATTTAAAAGATAAAAAAAAGACCGTCGATCTGGCCATTTCCGATTTTAAATCAGATGGGAATGGAGGCGGTTCCTTTGCCTACCGGGGGCAAATTCAGTTGGCCTTCGAGCAGAAAGAAAAGATGAACGGCCGGATGTGTTACAAATACTCCGTTGACGGCCCCGGATTGGAGAATAGGGGAGGCCATATATGGATGGATGCAGAAGAGCATTTCATCGTAGAATATCGAATTGATCTGCCGGACGAGCCCGGCTATAAAGACGGTCGCCTAAGCCTGGAATCAGTAAGGTTGATGAGCCCAAAGGAGTGGGAGTCCTTTAAAAAGGAAAAGGTGAAGCCTTAATATATTTAAAATGAGAAAGGATCTTTTTCCGGCCGACCGGAAAAAGATCCTTTCTCATTTTTTACCTAACTTACTTCCTCAAACGATTTCGCAATGAAGCCTTTTTTGATACTCCAGCTTCGTCCCATCGACGAGGTATCTGATAATGAATATGAATCATTCCTTCGATATGGGGGATTGAAAGCATCCGAAACCTGCCGTATCCGACTTGAAAAAGAAAGCCTGGAAGGTATTGACCCGAAAGAATATTCTGGTGTGATCCTGGGGGGCGGACCGAGTAATGTCAGTGATGAAGACGACATAAAACCCGATTACCAGCGTCGGTTTGAAGCGGAACTCAACCAGCTTTTTGACCAGATATTTGCTCGTGACATACCTTATATGGGAAGTTGTTACGGTTTGGGTGCTGTGGTCAATTATGCAGGAGGATTGGTTTCAAAGGATCATTATTCAGAAAAGGTAGGATTGACTACTGCTTTTTTGAACGACCAGGCACAGGATGATCCGCTGCTTCAAGGTTTGCCTACTACATTTCAAGCTTTTGTTGGGCATAAAGAGGCCTGCCAGACCCTGCCTCCGGGAGGCGTAGTACTGGTCAGTTCACCTAGTTGCCCCATACAGATGGTTCGGTTCAAACAAAACATATACGCTACCCAATTCCATACCGAATTAGATGCCGAGGGCCTGGTCCTTCGCATACAACATTACCGCAATCATGGATACTTTGAGCCAAAATCTGCAGAAGTTCTTATAGAAAAATTAAAAGATGCAAAGGCAGAAGTTCCTCAGGAAATTCTGCGAAGGTTTGTTGACAGATATCGCTATGGCGTATAACCGGAATAAACTAATCCTGGTTTCGACGTACAAAATATCTATAATCAAATTTATGCGATGATGTACAAGCCATTGAGAGCGTTTGCTTGCAATGGCTTATTTGGTTATTGTTACAATAAATCAAAAAAAATATTATCTTATGTAATGAACACCAATTTTTTCACCGTATTAAACCGATTAGACCATGAAAAATTACATGCAGAAAGCCGTTACCTCGGATGACAAAAAGAACGAATTTAACCCACCTTCCGTAACAGCTTACATGACACCCGCCAGGAAATTGATAACTTTCCATCCTGACACTGAAATTATTGAGGTCGTGGATACCTTATTGGCCAACAAAATAACCGGTGCCCCTGTATTAAATGAAAAAAAAGAGTTAGTTGGTTTGATCGATGATAAGGACTGCTTGAAGGTATTGTTTGATATGACTTATCACAACCAACCGGTCAATAATTCGACGGTATCTCATTATATGACCAATGTCATGAAAACCATTTCTTCTCACACGAATATTCTGGATATTGCCGACACCTTTCTAAGTTCGAAGTATAAACGCTTGTTAGTAGTGGATGAGGATGGAAAATTAGTGGGACAGATCAGTAGGAGAGATATTTTGAGGGCGATTCATGATTTTAATACGAATGCCAAATAAAAAAAGCTTAAGAGGCCGGCCGGCCTCTTAACCTTTTTTACTTACTTCTCGCTTGCCGTAATCAAAGCCGGCACCTGCTTCTGCTTAAACATATCGTTGTATTTCTTCACATCTTCTTTCATTATTTTATCCAGAGCGATTTTTTGAACAGACCACTGCTTATTGAGGTCTACCAAGCGCTCTTTTGCACCCTTGGTCACTCGGGGGTCGTAGCCATCGAGCGTTCCTTTGAGTTCCAGATATTCTACGTTCAATTTGCCTGGCCAGTTAATGACGTCTTGTGTACTCTTCCAGCGTTTTTCTACGACATTCTTTTCCCAGCCTTCCAGCTTTTTCATTAAGTCTTTTCCGCTTTCCATAATCTGCTCAGCTCCTTCCATATCGGAATCCTTCATCAGTTCATTATAAATGGAAATTTGCTTTTTGATCTTTCCTACATCTGCCAGAGCCTGGCTGACTTCACTGATCTTGCCGCGAACACTTTCAAGCGTCCGCTCATAATCCTTCCATTCTACAATGCTGACATTCTGCCGTGGGTCTGCAACCAGTTTAACAGCGACCTCCTGATTTTGATCACCCATGCTCAGTCGAGCGGTGTAAGTGCCGGGAGCAACCATATACCCCTGATAGCTTCCCCAGTAATTAGCTACACCTGGAACATGCTTGAAATTCTCGGTGCGCATATCCCATGAAAAGCGATTAAGTCCCTTCTTAGCTGGAATGATCGGATCTGCAGAAGCACCTCTGGGCATCGGGCTATCTTCTTTTTTATTAGAATAAGAACGAATGACATCTCCGGAAGAAGATAGAATATCTAAGGTCATTTCTACCGAATCAGGTATTGACTCTTTCAGGTAGTAGTCGATGATCACTCCGCTGAGCGGATTTTGGCCAACAGAACCACCCGGACCTCTGCGGCCGCCACCGAACGGATATCGAACACTGGTTTTGGGCTCGATCAATTTCATGGCTACATCCCCGAAGTCGGCTTTGCTTTGCTGGAGGGCGCCCAGGTCATCCAGTATCCAAAAGGCCCGACCCTGTGTGGCAGCTACCAGATCATTGTCTTGGATCTTAAGATCTGTGATGGGAACCACTGGCAAGTTTAGCTGAAAACGCGACCATTTTTTACCGCCATCCACAGAAAGATAAAAACCGCGTTCTCCACCTCCATATAACATACCGGACACTTCCTTGTCTTCCCGAATAACATTTAAAAAGTCATCTTCTTCTATTCCTTGATTGATTGGCGTCCAGGTCTGACCATAATCGGTGGTCTTGTATGCCATGGCTGAAAAGTCATTAAACTTATATCGGCTAGCCGTAATATAGGCCGTCCCTTTATCGTGTGGTGATACTTCAATAGAGTGGATCTCGCATTCCGGTAAGTTTGGAGGAGTGATGTTACTCCAGTTCTGACCTCCGTCTTTGGTGACATGCACCAGACCACAGTCACTACCGGTATAGATCACGCCTTTTTCCAAAGGAGATTCGATCAAATAGTAGATCGTGTTATAATTTTCGCCGCCGGCCCCTTCATTGGTGAATGGTGCGCCCCCAGGTCCTTGCTTTTCAGGGTCGTTACGGGTCAGGTCGGGACTAATGGCTTCCCAGCTTTGCCCCCAATCCGTCGTTTTGAATACTACATTACCACAGTGGTAAATAGTATTCGGATCGTGTGGAGAAGTAACGATGGGCGCATTCCAGTTGTAGCGGTACTTCATATCCTTCGGTTCGTATGCGAGTTTCAGCGAAGGATACTGCCTGACGTCTTTAGAGGTTTGGGTTTCCAGATCCAGTACATTAATGATCCCCTGGTAGCACCCGCCGATTAACTTCGTGGGGTCATCCGGGTCAAAGGCAATATATGCACTTTCGCAGCCAGGGCCGGAATGCCAGTCGTCTTCAGAAATACCTCCACGGCCACGGCTGGCGATCACTACGGATGAATTATCCTGCTGGCCGCCGTAAACATTGTATGGGAAGGCATTATCCGTATTGACTCTGTAAAACTGAGCAGTTGGCTGATTCATAAGTGTCGACCAGGTTTCGCCTTGATCGAAGGTTACTTCTCCGCCTCCGTCATCGCCCAAAATCATGTTTTGGCCATTTTCAGGATTGATCCAAAGGTCGTGGGTGTCACCGTGGCCCACACTCACGCGAGAAAAGTTGCGCCCTCCATCCTTGGAAATCATCATCGGAGCATTCAGCACGACTACCGTCTCGGCATCTGTCGGGTCAGGAAATACTTCCATATAATACCAGGAGCGAGAGGTGATCAATTGATCGCTCGACAAATGCTTCCAGGATTTTCCACCATCATCGGAACGATACAGGCCGGCTTTGGATTTTTCTGATTCTACGATTGCGTAGACTACTTTATTGTCGGCTCTGGATACGGCGATCCCCATTTTCCCAACTTCCTTGGGCAATCCGTTCATGATCTTCTTCCAGGTGGTTCCTCCATCGGTTGATTTCCACAGGGCAGAGCCGGGGCCTCCACTGACTACCTGCCAGGGCAGGCGTCGGTGCTCCCAGGTAGCCGCGTAAAGAATGCGAGGGTTGTTCATGTCGAGACTGACGGCTGAGGCGCCGGTATTTTCATCGACATACAAGACTTTTTCCCAGCTTTTACCACCGTCCATGGAACGATAAACCCCTCTTTCTTCGCTTGGCCCATGTAAAGCGCCTTGAGCAGCTACGAATAATACGTCCGGGTTATCAGGATGGATAGCAATTTCGGCGATGTGCCGGGTTTTGGTCAGGCCCATGTGCTCCCAGCTTTCCCCGGCATCGGTCGATTTGTAGACACCGTCGCCGAAGGTGGTCATCACACCGCGTACCGCATGTTCGCCCATACCTACGTAAATGACATTTGGATCTTTCTCAGAAACGGCAATTTCACCGACGGAGCTTGACTTAAACCATCCATCGGAGATATTCTCCCAGTTACGGCCCGCGTTTTCGGTTTTCCAAAGTCCACCGCCGGTATAACCAGTATAGTACAATCGGTCATTGCCGACTACTCCGCTGACGGCATTGGAGCGGCCGCCTCTGAAGGGGCCGATGTTTCTCCATTTAAGTGCTTTGAAAGAAGCATCTGTCAAGGTTGGTTCCTGCATAGCGGTTGGAGCTTCCGCTTCTTGTTTTTTCTTTTTTGCCTTTCGTTGTCCCATCAAAGGCAGAGAAACGACCATGAGGAAAAGAATGGCGAATAGAGAATATTGTTTTTTCATAAAATCACTTTTGTTTGAGAAGATTTTGACTAGAGGATCAAATATGATGAAGATAAGAGTCTTCGCCATATTTTTGAAACAGGAAAATAGAAAAAGCAGAAGGAATTATGGGTGTTTTGAGGGAGAAAATAGACGTATTGGGAGTTTTAGACCTCAAAGGTCTTAAGACCTCCGAGGTCTCGAGACCTTTGAGGTCTAGAAGCCTAAAAATAATACACCTACTGTTCACTTTTATACAGTTTGTTTTGGAGATTTATTTTTAAACTTTTGTATTTCAATTGTTTATGTGCTTGGCATAGTTTTTGGCTTTGTGCTGGTGAACCTTTAATTCCCTAAACTCAAAGTATTGAGCTATGTTTATTAATTTTCTCAAAATAGCTTTCCGCCAAATCCGAAAAAATCTCGTTTTTTCAAGCATCAGCATAGCCGGTTTATCGGTTGCTATTGCCTCCGCTATCTTGCTGTTGGTGTACATCAAAGGCGAATGGAACTACGACCGCTTTAATGAACAGCCGGAGGATATTTACAGGGTCGTTTTTGATCAGTATTTGAATTCAGGAAGCTACGCTACTTCTCCTTTACCAGTGGGGCCGGCACTAGAACACGATTTTCCCGAGATTAAAGCCATGACTCGCCTGTCCACAGGCTTTAATTCCCTGGTGAGGTTTGAAGAAAATACTTTTTTTGAAAATGTGGCTATGGTGGATTCCGGCCTTGTCGATATTTTTAATTTAACGTACTCAAAGGGTAAGCCACTAGAGGCCCTGTCGGCTCCGAATCAATTGCTGATCAGTGAATCGATGGCCCAAAAATATTTTGGCGATGCCGACCCGATCGGTCAAGTATTGGAGATCGGGTCAAGCGGGAGTTTTAATGCTGCCGTAAAAGCCGTTTTTCAGGACTTCCCCCAGGAATCGCACATTCGTTTTGATATGGCCATGCCCTTTAGTACCATGGAAAAGATCTATGGTAAAGAATCAACGGCTCTTTGGCAACAGATGCCATCCAACTATACCTATGTTCGCCTTGGAGAAATGGCCGATGTGGAGGTACTTCGATCTAAGCTGCCAGCTTTTGCCGAAAAATATGTCGGAGCGGATTTGGAAGCATACGATAAATACGAACTTAATCTTCAACCTTTATTGGACATCCACTTACATTCCTCATACGGAAGGGATACCGGAGGAGGTAGTTTGGTTACGCTTTATTTACTGAGTTTGATCGGTTTGTTAATAATTGCCATTGCCGGAATAAATTACATCAATTACTCAGTGGCCGGTTTTTCAAAAAGAATTAAGGAATTGAGTGTAAGAAAGGTAATGGGGGCGAGCCGTAAATCCCTGATCAAACAATTTTTAGGCGAAACCATACTTACGGTTTTACTGGCCGGCATAGTGGCTGCTGTGCTCGCTGAATTGCTACTGCCTGTGTTTAATGAGGTAGCCGGTAAAAATTTTCAACTTGTAAATTTGCGCGATTGGAGTGTATATCTTGTTCTGTTGATTGCTATTCCGCTTCTGGGGATAGTGGCAGGAGCTTTCCCCGCTTTTTTCCTTACAGGTTTCCGGCTTTCTGATTCACTAAAAGGGAAAGTATCTAAGTTTTCTATTGCGAATGCTTCCAGAAAGGGCTTGGTGGTTGGCCAGTTTGCAGTTTCTATTGGCTTAATTGTAGGTACGCTTGTCGTTTGGAACCAGATGAACTTTATCAGAGAAAAAATCAGACCAACTACAGATGAGCAGGTGGCCGTTTTTAAAGTCAACAACGAACTGTCCGAGCGCTTTGCCACACTTAAGCAAGAGTTGCTTCAATTTCCGGGCATTTTAAGTGTGGCCGGAGGTAGTAATATCCCCTCTTTTTATGGAGATAGCTGGCCCGTCCATCGCGCAGTACTGGATCAACCGGTACAAACGGAGAACTATGCGATACAGGGTGATTATCTCCAAACTATGGGATATCAATTGCTTGCAGGCCGCTTCTTAAATCCCCAATCTTCGGAAGATGTTAACAGGGGCTTTATACTCAATCAAAAAGCAGTACAAGCTTTGCAATTCTCTTCCGCAAATGAAGCAATAGGGCAGCCCCTCATCTGGGGAGGGGATAACCGGAAGGATGGAACGATTGTAGGCGTTATTGAGGACTTTTATTTTAATTCACTCAAAGACGAAGTTCAACCGGCTATTATTCAGTATGCACCCTTTGATTGGATGAGAAGTCAGTTTGTAGCGGTTCGCTTTTACCCGGCAAAAGGAGACGGGATGATCCGCCATATTCAGGAAACTGTAAAGGGTATTGCGCCCAACTGGCATGCCGATGTGAAATATTTGGATGAAAACTTCATGGAGATCCATCAAAAAGACATGCAATTGGGTAGGGTATTTAGTGCCTTTTCCTTTTTAGCCTTGCTGATTTCCTGTATGGGCTTATTTGGTCTGGTGGCTTTTGCTACCGTTCGTCGAACAAAAGAGATCGGCATTCGGAAGGTACTGGGGGCAACGGTCCTGAATATCGTCGGATTGATCTCTAAAGAATTTCTAATGCTGGTGCTCATCGCTTTGATATTGGTGGTGCCTTTATCCTGGTACGGGATGCATCGCTGGCTCGAAAATTTTGCGTATCATATTTCGCTAAAGCCCTGGATATTTGCTCAGGCTGGACTAATAGCAGTAGTAGTGGCGATGTTGACGATTAGTTATCAAAGCATCAAAGCAGCCCTGGCTGACCCGGTAGCAAGCTTGAGAGATGAATAATGAAAAATGTTTTTTGTAACAATTGGCGGCTTGCCGCCAATTGTTACAAAAAATGTATCCGACTGCTTACCTTTGCAGCCTGATATTTCAACCTAAAATGATATATGATGCTAAAAAGAAGCTTCCTTTTTTTATCCCTCGCGCTCGTTTTTTCCATACCTACCTATGCACAGAACCATCACGAGCGTTTTTCCGAAATAGACATCCAGCACTATCGCTTTCAGCTGGAACTCAACGACCAAAACAATGAGCTTAAGGGGAAAGCAAGCATTAAAGTGCGATTCAAGGATGATATTCGCTCTTTTCATTTGGACCTGGTGAGCGAATCCGGCGGTTCGGGTATGCGAGTAAAGGAGGTTATGGAAAACGGGGAGACAGTTTCCTTTGAGCAGGAAGGAGAAAAATTGGACATCACTTTGGCAAGTAGAAGTAAGGAAGGGGAAGAACGCAACTATGTCATTTCTTACGAGGGCATTCCAAAAGACGGACTGGTGATTGGACAAAATAAACACGGAGACCGCACTTTTTTCGGCGACAACTGGCCCAACCGGGCCCGGCACTGGCTGCCCACGGTGGATCATCCTTCGGATAAAGCCTCTGTGGAGTTTGTCGTGACGGCCCCCAATCATTACCAGGTAGTGGCCAACGGCCGCTTGGTGGAAGAAACAGACCTGGACGGCGACACCAAACTGACGCATTGGAAAACGGATATTGTATTGCCCACCAAGGTGATGGTCATTGGCGTGGCGCCTTTTGCGGTACAATACCTGGGAGATATCCAGGGCATTCCGATGAGTAGCTGGATCTTTCCGCAGGATAGAGACGCAGGCTTTTATGATTACAGTCAGGCCACTTATGTTTTGCACTGGTTCATGGATCATGTAGGTCCCTATCCATACGCGAAGCTGGCGAATGTGCAGTCCAAAACCCGTTATGGGGGCATGGAGAATGCCGGAAATATTTTTTATTCGGAAAATTCGGTTCGAGGTAATCGAAGTATAGAAGGTTTATTGGCTCATGAAATTGCTCACCAGTGGTTCGGCAACTCCGCTTCTGAAGCAGATTGGCATCACGTCTGGCTCAGCGAAGGCTTTGCTACTTATTTTACCGACCTTTACATGGAGTGGCGCTACGGCCGCGACCGGCTCGAAGAGGAATTGCGCGGCGAAAGGGAGGCGGTTCTGCGCTTTGCAGCCAGCAATGACGCGCCAATTGTAGACGAGAGCATCACTAATTATAACCGTCTGCTGAATACCAATTCTTACCAAAAAGGAGGCTGGGTACTTCATATGCTTCGAAACCAGGTCGGGGAGGATGCTTTCTGGGGCGGTATCCATAAGTATTATGATCAGTATCAGTACAGCAATGCTTTAACGTCTGATTTTCAGAAGGTTATGGAAGGGGTTTCCGGGCAGGATCTGGAGTGGTTTTTTCGGCAGTGGATCTTCCGCGGCGGTGTACCCGAACTAGAGGTGGATTGGAAGTATCGAAAAAAAGATAACAGTATTGATTTGACCGTCAAGCAGCAACAGAAAGGAAAACCCTATCTCCTCAACCTGGAGGTCGTTTTTTTGGATAAAAAGGGAGAAACCCTGGCCAGTGAAATGCTTAAGCTTAGTAAGGACAAGCAGGAGTTCAGTCTTGATGGAGTAGGGGAAAAGCCGGAGGAGATCGCGCTAGACCCCAATGTGAATGTGTTATTTAGTGTCAAGGAAAGATAAAAAGACGGCCTTTGGCAAAAGGTCCATACGGTCAGGCTTGCAAAAGCGGACAAAAGCGGACAAAAGCGGACACTTTTTTGAGTTTGACAAAAAGGAGGCCGAACTTTGCAAAAAGCTTTGGAATTGCGTAGTGACCTGGTGACTCCAAGTCACCAGGTCACTACGCCTCGCTCCCCACTCCAAAAAAACTGGAGACCACTCTAACATTCCTGGAGCCGCATATCACCCCAGCACTCCTAGAGTTTCAAAAACACCCCTACATTATAAGCCGTATTTGCATAGATCAACCTTCCGGAAACTGCCTTGCTGAGCCCGGCTGAGACGCCCCATTTTTCGTTGATGTTGTAATTGAGCTCGGGGGCAATCGTGAAATGCTCGGTGTTATTGGCGAAAATAGTCGTGCCGGTAGCCTCGCTGGGCAAGGTTCCGTTGTTGAAAGACTGAACGCCGTAGACACGCATGATCGGTGTGAGTTTGTTGTTGAACAGATTGACACCGAACTCGAAGCCGTACCTGAATTCATCCGAAAAGCCTTTGGTGCGGTTGTTGATCCCAACAAAAGCATTTGAATAGGCATTAATAGTCCCTAGCCTGAATCCCAGGCCTGCATCCAATTGAAGTAGTTGGTTAAACTCCCCGTCTCCGGTTTGGAGAATACCTTCGCTGCCGCCTCCGCTTTCTCCTAACGGAAGGCCAAATTGTAGCGTAGCACTCACAGCAAAAGAGCCCTTTTGAACGAGCCCGTATTTCAGGCTGATATCAAAGTCCCCAATGCTATTGATCGCTTCACCAGGGGTGAGTAATTCGCCGGTAGTGCCTGAAACTGAATTGTTGAATAAAGACCTGCTAAAAAACGGGATATACACGATTCCGGTCAATCGATCTGTGAATCCATACTCACCGTATAAGCTTGTCGTAAATAAGCCATTTGTGACATTCGGATCAAGCAAGCCAAGGTCGGTGTAATGCTGGTCGGCCCGGATCCACCATTCTGATAGCTTGAAATAGCCCCGCCCTTTTTGTTGAGGCCAGCCTCCTCCAGCCATTAAAGGCAAAGCTGTAATGAAAACAAAGAGTAGACTGCAAACATATTTTTTCATGATCTCATTTTGATTTTAATAGGGTTTTGGAGTTGTGTAAAAACTCGTTCCTCGTTTTTACCCACCCCAGATAATTTTGTTTTGGAGGCGGTTTAAAGAAAAAAACTTCGTTTTTTTCTTTAAACCGCCTCCAAAAAACATATTATTGGTTGTGTGAAAAGGCCGAAGGACTTTTTACACAAGCCCAAAATCCCTATTAAAGATGATTTATTCGATTTCCCCATCTCCTACTTTCACCCGGAATGGCTTACAGAAATACAGTAAGTGCGTATAATCATCCAGGCCAATTCCAGATATGGTATAAGTATGGGTGCCTTCAAATACCTGGACCTTTCCAATTTCCAGTGCGTTTGCGGTAGAGTTGGGGTTATTGGTAAGGTATAGATACAGGCCCGGCAGGCTCCGCGAGGCTTTGTAATCCTCCTCAAATTCAATGACTACCTCACCTCCGGTCAGGCTCATTTTAAAGGTACCTTCCAGCACATAACTACTGGTTGTCTGAATGCTCCCACCTTTTTCATTATCTGAATTTTCTACCGTTTCTTCATCTACGGTAACTCGCACGGTATCGCTTACCAGCTTAATGTTGTCGACATTCACGGATGCCACAACCGAAACCTGGCCTTTTTTCAGG
This sequence comes from Bacteroidia bacterium, assembly GCA_030430845.1. GTDB lineage: Bacteria > Bacteroidota > Bacteroidia > Chitinophagales > Saprospiraceae > JANQPA01. The sequence continues at coordinate 19,844 of JAUIKE010000071.1, forward strand.
CCCATAGCTTCTCCTGATTCATTAATGGAAAGGATCTCGCTGTTGGTACTGTGCCACTCCATCGTGCGATTTTCTTCTTCGCCTATATTGTTGGTGAATCGGGCTTCAAACTGATAAGTATCGCCGACAGCTAGCGTATCTACACGAGCCGTTATCCGAACCGTTTCTTCCACAGTATCGAAAATAATATCGTCCTGGATACAAGCTGTCAGGCAAAGAGCCGGGATAAGGATGGATAAAATAGATGGTTTAATGATCATAAGAATTTCGGGTTGTATTCGGACACAAAATTACCGGCTAATTATAGCAGCACAATCACAAACTTATCACAGAAGTATCACAAAGGTGTTTTTGTGCCAGGTAATTTTTTGATTGCCAGTGGGTTGTGTGATACGATTTTAGCAGGAGAGACATTTTTTTATGGTGATACTGTCCCAGTCAAGACAATTAACAGATGGATGCAGTTAAATAAAAAACCAGGCAATGGGTTAGTTTTAAGTACCTGGATATATAGCTATTTAATTTCGGAAAGATTTCACATACACAACCCGTAATCCAATATGAAAAATGTACTCATAGTAGAAGATGATCCGGATATCGTTGATCTGTTAAAAATCCATCTTAACGATATGGGATGTGCCTTAGCCGCCACTCATAATGGCGATCAGGGACTGAAATGGATAATGGCCGAACAGTATGATTTGGTAATTCTTGATTTAATGCTCCCCGGAAAGGACGGCATGGAAATCTGCCGGCAGATGCGTATGAACCAGGTCACCACACCTGTGATGATGCTGACGGCCAAATCAGAAGAGATCGATAAGGTGCTGGGACTTGAGATGGGAGCGGATGACTATCTCACCAAGCCTTTTAGCGTTCGGGAATTTATTGCTAGAGTGAAAGCTATTTTCCGGCGTGCGGAACTCAGCCAACAGACACAAAAAGCTACAGCGGCTGCACAATACCTGGAATATGGGGATCTTTCCATTGACCTGGATAAGCGGAAGGTGTCCTTGCGAAATCGGCGAGTGGAGTTATCACCCAAAGAGTTTGAATTGTTAAGCTTATTGGCTTCCAACCCCGGAAAAAGCTACGACCGGACACGCCTGCTGAATCTGGTATGGGGCTATGACTTTGATGGTTTTGAACATACCGTCAATTCTCATATTAACCGCCTTCGGTCCAAGATCGAGGCTAACCTCAGTAATCCTAAATATATATTGACCACCTGGGGTGTGGGATATCGATTCAATGAAGAAATCTAAATTATGAATAAGCTTTACTGGAAGATTTCGCTCGGCCTGCTGGGCTTATTGACGGTGCTGGGTCTCATTTATATTCTGATCACTGCCTATATCGGTAAGAACTATGTTCAGGAAATTAATCAGCGGCTGTACGGCAGTATTGCTGATACGACGGTTAATCAGGTACGCCCATTGGTAAATGGCCAAGTGGATACGGCCGCTATTCAGGAGATCATGCATTCCCTCATGGTGATCAATCCTAGCCTGGAGGTATACTTGCTGGATATCGAGGGCCATATTATTACTTATGTTGCTCCTTATAAAAGGGTACAACTAGAAAAGGTGTCCCTTGATCCTGTGATCGAATTTATTGAAAGTGAAGAGGGAAAACCCTTTATAAAAGGAGATGACCCCCGAAATCCGGGCGAACAAAAAGTTTTTTCGGCTGCCCCCATTTTGGAAGGAAATGAACTGGCCGGATACATGTATATTATTTTGGATAGTGAAGAACAGGCGTCAGTGTCTTCCGCTCTGTCCGGAAGTTATATGTTAAAGCTTGGGTCAACTTTGTTTTTCCTGGCCCTGACAGGGGCTTTAATGATTGGATTATTGGCCATTTGGTATTTGACCCGGAATCTTCGGCACCTCATCCGGGTAGTCAGGCGGTTTCAGGAAGGAGATTATGAAGCCAGGATAGAAGGCAAACATTTAGGCGAATTACCTCCCCTGGGGGCTACCTTTAATGAGATGGCAGACCAGATTGTAGCTAATATCGAACAGTTAAAATCGGTTGAAACCTTGCGCCGGGAACTGATCGCCAATGTTTCACATGATCTGCGTACTCCATTGGCCGTCATTCAGGGATATGCCGAAACCCTGCAGATTAAAGACCAAAAACTGAATCAAAAAGAACGAAACCAATTGCTCGAAACCATCCTCAAAAGTACCGGCAACCTGGAACGATTGATCGGACAGTTATTCGAATATTCCAAGCTGGAAGCCAAGCAAGTTCAAGCGGAAAAGGAACCTTTCTTCATCGGCGAACTAGCTCAGGATAGCCTTCATAAATACCGGCTCCTGGCCGAAAAAAAGAACATTTCTCTTTTACTGGAAGCTCCTCCGGATTTACCACTTGTTTTTGCTGACATTGGCCTGGTGGAACGAGTTTTCCAAAATTTACTGGATAATGCCTTAAAATTTACTCCTCCTGGCGGCAAGATCAACCTTTCCTTAAAAGCCTTTGACAATGAAGTAGAGGTTCGTATTGTCGATTCCGGCCCCGGTATCCCAGAAGAACAGCAAGCCTATGTTTTTGATCGATATTATCAAAATTTAAAAGACCCGGAAAGGAAAAAGGGGGCCGGTCTGGGATTGGCAATTGTCAAGAAAATTCTGGAACTGCACGATTGCAATATTTCCATAAAAAGTAAATGGAAAGAGGGAACAGCCTTTATTTTTCAACTTCCTGTCTACAGCGCCTGAGTCTAAGTAAATATTTGGACAAAATTGAGTTAATGCTTTGTTGGGGGAACCGCCCTAACAAAGCATTAATTTTTTTAAAGCACCTGATACTGTGATACAAATGTAATATTCTCGTGATCCTTTTATTATACCTGGCGGCTAACTTTGCCCCTGTCAGGTGGTCGTAAACCACCATCGTATTTTTCACCACAACAATAAAAATGATCATGAAAAAATCTGTTTTAATTCTAATGGTATTAGGCATACTTAGTATTGGATTTATGTCTTGCGAAAAAGAAGAAACGCCGGAACCTATCGATACAAGTTTGCCTACAGGTATGCTGAATGTACAAAAAAGCGGTGATTTTGTTGCCCAGAACGGTACGCCCACCATGGGTACAGCTGCAATAGGCTTGGATGAAGACGGAGATAATTTCCTTCGGTTCAACAATGGATTTGCTACAGAGCTAGCCACGGGTACTGTGTCCGTTTATTTTTCTACTTCCGAAAACTTTGTAGCTGATCCGGCTAATGGGAACCCTGATTTGCGTGTTGTAGGAGCGGTAAGTAAAAATGGCGATAATTTTTTCAAATTGGACGGTCCGGTGGATAGCAAATTTACCCACGTGATACTCTGGTGCGGATCAGCCAGTATTCCTTTTGGTTATGCTCCGTTGCAATAATGAGCAATCCTAAAATATTAATTCCATTAACCTTCCGGGAAGTTGAAATAGTCTCTTCCGCTTATTTTTTTCAAATGATGTGCAGACAAATATTGCCGTTTTTATTAATCATTACTATCCCTGTTTTGCTCAATGGACAAAGCGGTTGGACCAGGAACAGCAAAAGCTGGTATGCTCAGACTGAGGCCATGTATTTTTCTTCCAATAAGTATTATTCTACGGAAGGAGAACAAAATACAGGCAATACCTTTTCAAGCATGGCCATTAAAACTTATGCTGAATACGGTTGGACGGATCGTGTAACTCTATTGCTAAATTGGCCTTGGTTAAAAGCACAGCGTTTCAGCAGTACCAAAACGGTTGTTGGGCTCGGAGACCTTCAACTGGGACTAAAATATGCTTTGTCCAAAAAAATACCTGTTTCTATCGGAGTAGCTGTTGATATACCTACAGGCGATGGTCAACTTTTTGCTCAGTCCAAGGAAGAAAACGGTCTTGGATTTAACGAACGAATAAATCTTCCAACAAGTGATGGGGAATTTAATGTCCGAACGACCCTGGCTGTTTCTCATTCCTTCAACCGTGGAAATACCTATGCCAGTATTTATGGAGGCACTAATTGGCGCACAAAAGGGTATAGTCATCAGTGGCAAACGGGGCTTGAATTGGGACAATTATTATTCGACAAGTTATGGTTAATCGGAAAATTAAATCAGCAGGGACGTTTTTCTGACACTATTAACCAGGGCGTTTCTTTTCTTTACGGGGAAGGTACAACCTATTCGGCCTTTAATGTAAGCCTGATTTATAAAATAAATAAGCATTGGATGATTACTGCGGGCTATCAGGATTTTACCGGATTTCTGATTCCTAAACGGAACCTGTATGATGGCGGGACTTTTTTGATAGGAGCAGCAGTGGAATATTGAATTAGACCTTTTAAAATAAACAATAAAGGCGGCCACGGCCGCCTTTATTGTTTATGGTTACTTACCTGCATCCGCCGTCGGCGCCTCTAACAACTCAAAGAACTGATCCAACTTAGGCAGGATGATGATTTCAGTTCTGCGGTTGATGCTGCGACCTTTTTCGGTATTATTATCAGCTTTTGGAATGTACTGTGAGCGACCGCCGGCTGTCATTCTGGCGGGGTTTACATTATACTTTTTCTGAAGAACTCTTACAACAGAAGTGGCTCTTTTGACACTTAAGTCCCAGTTGTCCTCCAGGCAAGCTGTTCTTATAGGCACCGTATCGGTATGCCCTTCGACAAGGATATCCAGTTCTTTATAGTCATTAACTACCTTGGCGATCTTACCTAAGACTTCTTCTGCACGGGTGTTGATCACGGCGCTGCCGGATCGGAACAGCATTTTGTCAGACAGAGAAATGTATACGACTCCTTTCTTGACTTCAACCGTAACGTCTTCATCATCGATATTTGAAAGAGAGCGTTTTAGGTTCATGACCAGTACAAGGTTAACCGAATCTTTACGTTGCATGGAAGAGTTAAGCTGCTTGATGTAATCGCCCTGCTTGCTGAGTGTCTCCAGAGATTTTTTGATGTTCTCAGCTCCTGTTTTGCTGACGACAGACAGATCTGAAAGTCGGTCCAGCAAGTTGGTATTTGATTGTTGCAGGTAATTGATTTGCTCCTGCAAGGCGCGAATGCGGTTGCGTTCGTTCTCTGTTTCGTTTTTGGAGACAGCCAATTCCTGGTCTTTCAGGCTTAGTTGGTTTCTCAGGTTCTCTACATTGGTTTGGAACCTGACTGCTTGAGACTGACACTCATCAAATTGCATCTTGAGTGTTTCATACTGCTTATGGGCAGCGTCCCTGCTATCCTGCATTTCCATAAACTTCTTCTTGCTCACACAAGATGAGAGCAGAGCAAGGATGAAGAGTAAGGAAAATAATTTAAGATTTTTCATGGAGTTGATTATTTAAATGTTTGGTTATTTAATTCAAATGGCGATGCAAGCTGGTAGAAGGATTTGTGAAAAAACATCTCCTTCTATTAAAATAAAATTATGCTTAAAGAAGTTCTATTGGGTTTTGCTGAATATGCTAAAGTTCTGTAAAATTAAGGGGAGCGAAGGCTGTACGCTTTAAACAACTTCAATATTAAAAAAAACGCTACGAATAACTTATGCGCATATTAAGGATTCTATTACAACTTGTATTGCTGGTACTGGTTTTGGGCTGGTATGATCCTATTCTCAACTGGATCGATGAAACGGTTATTCCTACTTACATGGCCCCTCCGCTTCTGAATCTATTCATTTTCCTCATCGGAGGTAATCTGGTATTGGTTATTGTATCCTTCTTTTACCGAAGGCGCAAAAAGATCCCCAGAGATCAAACAGACAATGTATTGTTCGGCTTGCAGAATATTTTTTACCTCATCACCACAGCAGTGCTGGTAGTAACGATTCTGGCTTTATTTGGGATTGATGTAGTAACCCTGTTTACCAGTTTGAGTATCGTTGCAGCGGCTATTGCCATTGTCACTAAGGACTATTTGAATGAGATAATGAGTGGTATAATAATAAGTTTTTCTAAGGATTTTGCTATTGATGATTACATCAAAATCAATGGCCAACAGGGTACGATCATTGCCTTAAATCTCACAAAAGTTATCCTTTTGAGCGATGATGAGGAGGTGATCTCTATTCCTAATCATAAATTTTTTCTGGGAGAAATTGTCAATTATACCCGCAAGCAAATTAATAAGATCAACATCGAATTTGAATTAGACATCAAACTCCTCGAATCAGTAGAGGATTTAGAAAAAAAAATAATAGCGTTGCTAAAAAAACAGGCAACTTATATAGAAGAGGGGAGCCATAACATCAAAGTAGGCGCCATAAAAAAGGATCTGGTATTACTTAAATTTCAGTACACCGCTTTGGAAAATGACGAGGAGACGGATCGCCTGATCAGAAAAAAGGTCTTGAGGTATATTATTCAGTATATTAAACAATCAGAGGCAGCAAAAGCTGCCGATAAAGCTTAAACAGGCTTGCCTCAGCCGAACGGCTGAGGCAAGCCTGTTTAAAACTTCTTCTGGTAGATCTCATCCAAAGAAAGCTTCTTAAGCTCTTCTGCAAGCACCACAAGGTGTGAGATCATGATCTTCCAGATCTTTTCTCCTTTTTCTACACTGGCCTTAGTCGGGTCACCCATGACCCCGTTAGCCGATATTTTATCCGTATGGGCATACCAGGGTACACTATATTGCGAAGTAAAGTCCAGGTATCGGTTGCTAAATTTCAGGCTCATGTCTTTCGCCTTGTCCATTTTGACGAGCTGCGGCCTGACGGCTAAGGTGGTACTGGTTTCTACTTCACCGGCGTGGATGTCATTATGGGTATGTACAAGATCGTAAATATCCGAATCGCTGGTTTCGCCGGTATCCACGCACACAAAAATATGGGCATCCCGGTTGATCATCTGCGCCGCATAATTAAGTGCCGGGCTGTTATCTCCATGACCGTTAATGATGAGGATCTTTTTAATGCCGTTTTGAGCCAGACTCATACCGATGTCATATATAAATTTGGACATGGCTTCATTACTGACGCTGAGGGTACCCTTAAATTGACTGTGGTGATACGATACGCCATACGGGATGAGCGGCAAAACCAATGGACGTGGGTGGCTACAGGCTTCTGCTACCTTTTGAGCCAGATAATTAGCATCGAAGGCATCAACATCTAATGGAAGATGAGGTCCGTGCTGTTCGATGGCCCCCACCGGGAGGATGGCCAGGTCTACTTCTCCACATCTGGCTTCTGCTTCTTCCCAGGTCAATTCTGCCCAGAGATGTTCATTTCTGCTGGGCGGCGTATCCTGTGGTGCTGTTTCAAACTCAAATGGATAAGGAGTTTGAAGCATCGGATGTTCAAAAATATCAATCGGACTCCATTGGTGGTCTCTGAAGAAAACTGCACCCTCAGCATGTTCCAGGAAAATTTTAAAAATGGGTGCCCTCAAATCCAAAGGAGTATGGTAAATAGGAGAGCGCTCACGATCAAAACGCAGGTTCATGATATGAGGGTAGGCCTTATAAGACTTTGACTCGGGGGGAGTTATCAGGCCTTTTTCCTCTAGCAAATGGTACAGGTGACTGGCGTCCGTGCCGATCTGCTTAAGTTTCTGGCTACTTAGGCTAAGTAGCCCTTCCTTTATCTGCTGATCTGTGTACCCACAATGCTGGGGAGCAACATCAAGTGCAGAGAGCATGCCGATGATCCTTCTGCATTTTTCACACTTTCCGCAAGGGTAGATCCTGCCGTCTTTTTCGTGACTGGCGTGACAGGAGATCTGCTGTGCCTGTAATTCTGGGTATCGATGACTGAGCGTCTTTTGAATCAGCAATTCAGACAGCGGCCGGAGTAAGGAGAACTGGCTGATGCTCCATCCTTTTTTTAAGAAAAATCGGGATAGAGCCTCGTCAAAGTATTTGCTTTGGTCGTACAGTCCATTATAATGAGTGATACCTTCAAAAACACCTCTTTGGGTAGAATCATATTCGTCTCCAATAATTAAGCGACCGAGCCCTCTTTTTTTCATAAGCGGCAAGACTCCAAACAAGAAAACAGCCACCGTCCAAAGCCGGACGGGGTAATCATCTGCTCTGATATTGGCAAAATCGGGCCGGATAAAAGGAAGTTGGCGTAACATCCACGCGAATAAGCGATCGCTGTTCATCCAAACCTTAGAGGTATTGGAGTCTGTATTTTTCAAGTACCGGTAGCCATTCAGTGCCGTAAACCAGTGGCGCCCACTTTCATTCCCAAAAATGGGATGTACTTCTTTCCCTGTTTCTTTTAGCAGGCCATAACTCAACAGGCTATCCTTGCCACCACTCGATAATACACAGTGCTTGTGTTTGTCCGTATCCCAGAAAACATGCTCTGGTACTGTTTGATGGAAGGAAGTATTAACGAAGGATACCTCTGCCTGGGTATATTTCTTCTGGCGAACAGGTGTTAGTCCGGTAAAAGATTCCGTTAAAAATTTATTGGGCTTAAGGAGCTTATTGACATAGATCTCCCTGGAGGTGTTCTCCATCATGCTGATCAGAAAACGCCTGTCGACTCCATTGAACAAGCCGTCGAAGACTATTTTTTTAAAAAACAGGCCGTAGTTGAGCGCTAATTGCGCTCCGATCAGGCTACCCAGATTTTGGTCTTTTGGGTCCTGAGGATCAAATACGGCTTCTTCGTAGGAATAGATTAATTCGTTGGAGCTGGATTGCCCGTCGGCCGTTATGACGGTATAAGCCATGCTGAGGCGTTTGGCTTCCAGTTTGACCGGCCCCACGCTCAGTTGTTCGAGACACAGGAAGTCTTTGATGCTTGGCTGATGAGTGCTTGCGGATGCTTTCATCATTTAAATCTTTTCTGTTTTAGGTTTTTTTATTTGAGTTCGTACAAGTTCGACCAGATCTTTCGGCCCATAAGCCAGGACGTCGAAAGCCGGTAGCCCTACCGTTTGTTCAATTTGGAGTATTGACTGGCCTATTTCCAGCTTGGTCATTCGTTCATGATTGATGGTTACGCCAATTACGGGTTTGCCTCCTATCAATTCTACAGCTTCTATTTGCTGAGAAAGAGGGTGCATTGGGTAGTTGGGAAAGCCATCGTATACTTTGCGTTTGGGGGCATGCTGTAGGATGACGACATCCGGCCGGCCGGCTGCAAGAATCTCAAAGCCACCGGGGTAGGCAGGGTTAAGTAAACTTCCCTGACCTTCGATGACGATGACGTCGGGGCCTTGTTCTTCCCATGCGCTGTACACCGCATGTTCTATTTCGCCGGACACGAAATCATTGATCAGGGAATCCATGATAAGGCTGTAACGAGCTCCCTGCATCCAGGCGGTTTGTCCGGTGCCGATCAACTCAGCTTTATAGCCTGCTTCTTTTAAACCATTGACTAATAACCAGGCTGTGGTCCGTTTGCCGATGGCGCTGTCTGTTCCTAAAATGGCTACTACCAGGGAGTCAACTTTTTCAATTTTTCCTTCAAAAAAATGCAATTCATTTCGGGAAGGTGTTTTGCGAATATCCCTGATTTTTACCCCTTTTTGTTTAGCCAGGGCCATGATCTCGGGATCTTCGGAAAGGAAATCGTGTAATCCGCTGTCAACATTCAGGCCCTTGGCAATTGCTTTTTTGATATCAGATCTGGCTGTGTCAGGAAGCCTGCCACCGTCAGGAGCAAGCCCCATAACAAGATATCGGACTTCCTGGTTTTTTGACTGGGCATAGCTTAGCGCAGCATCAATAGAGGCTACTATTGGAATGTTTGCGTGCTTGTTGTCCAGTACCTGGCCTGCATCCTGGCCGGCATATTTACTATCCACTAAGGCTAAAATATTATATCGCAGGGTGAAACGGATCAGTCCGTGAGCCGTTTTACCATTGGTTGTATTAAAAGCACCTTCGCAATAAACAATGGCGTTACCATCTAATGTTTCTTTCATTTTTTGTAGGTTTAATAGGATAAAACTAATTGTGGCCGGCCGGTTCCACCAGCTAATTACTTCCTGGCCGTAATCAGCACCACAAAACGATCATTCATGACTAATTCGGGTTTCGGAGGATTTATAAGTGCTGCGAGGCCGGCTGTTGCGGCAGGCAATACTTGTAAGCCTTCTTTATCTTTCAGGAGTTTGGACAATTGCATCATCTTCTTGTCTGTTACATCCGTAGCCCAGCCTTTGGAAGAATGAAGGGCATTCAGGGTAATATCGCCGTCAAAGGAATGCCAGTTGATGAGCGGTTCATTGATGGCTGTTTCTTTGATAGATTGTGGAGACAGATCTTCGCAGACTGTCTTTCCTTGAAGAAAAGAAGTAATGATGGGGTTTTTCTTATAAGAGGAACCTCCTACCAAATGAGGTATCCGAGAGGTTTTCCCCCTTCGGTACAGGCTAACAAACCCCTTATATAGGCCGGCCAGGACGGTGCCGTTTGAAACAGGCACGGCCATTACCTTGGGTGCATCCCTGAGTTCGTCATAGATCTCAAAAGCGATTTCGCCATAGGCTTTGAGCTGAAGTGGCGTGTTATTCCCTCCCGGGTTAGCATCGTACAATTCATTTTTCTCGGCAAATTCCTGAGAGTCGATGACGGCTTTTTCGTAATCGCCTTTTACCTTTTGCACCTGAGCGCCCAGTTCGATCATTTCTTCCACCTTTTTACTGTGGAATTGTTCAGGAATGAAAATGATACAATTCAGGCCGGCGTATTTGGCTGCCAGGGCACAGGCCAGGCCGTAATTGCCGCAGGTAGCCAGTGAGATGCCGTCAAACCCCCGACGTAAAGCATCCCGACATTGAGCAAAGGCAATGCGGTCTTTGTGCGTGCCGGTAGGGTTGCCTCCCTCAAACTTGAGGTAGATCTGACGGATACCCAGCTCCCGCTCTATATTCCGAGCCCTGATTAAAGGCGTATCCCCTACCTCACTATCCGCTATGAAGTCAAAGGCTTCCAGACGGCTATCCAACGAGGTATTGCGGTCCAGCAGCCGTTGGTATTGATGTTCCAATTCTTTTTGAATGTTGAAAGAGTCTTCTTGTGTTTTCATGATCCGAAAATTTGCGAATTAGACTCAGGATGTCAATAAAGTCACTTTTTTTTCGACTAAAATTTTGAAATATTTTTTTAGTATTTTTATCCTATATTCTTCTTTTTTATATGAGGTAGAGCCCTGAATATTTTTGAGGCCCCAAATTGGAAGAACTGAATTTTAAATACCCAAAAACCATTCATCATGACCACCGAAAATCCGCTATTCCTCCCATCACTCCATGCTCCCCTGTTGACATTTTTAACAGAAATGCGACTAATTAAATATACCAAAATTAATAAGGAATCACTGCTGTATAAAACATCAGTAATCCATTATTAAATCTGTTGTTAGCTCAGCCTGTTGTCGAGGGCGTTTTTAAAACAGCTTTTTAGCGTTCTAGCAAAGTATCGCTCATATTTATTCCAAAATCATAACCAATGAAACAACTTCTGATCCACCTATTCCTTGGGACGATGACAGTCCTTTTTTTTTCACCAAATATACAAGCACAAATTGGTAGCTCTGATGACTTTTACCCAGTTATCGATACCATTCAGCTGGACACCAATCGGGTTCAATTTGTCGTTAAATGGCCCGAATCCCCTACGGATACAAATGCCTATGCTAACCCTCCTAAGCCATTACCAGCCGTAACCCAAGAAATGTTAGGCATTGATCTTGTAAATCAACAACCTCAGTGGAAGTATTTCTGGGAGTTTGGAGATGGCTTTTTTAGTCGGGATTCTTCTCCTGTTCATATCTACGAGTTGGACAAAGGATATGAAATTCAGCTAAGGCTGACGCCGATCTATAGCAGAAATGACGAACCGGTGATCATACGTGGCAATGGCGATACCATCACCGTGGCAACCAGATTAGAGGAGCCTCCTTTGCAAAGTAATTTTCCAGATGAATCAAAGTCACCCGTGCAATTGGCTCCGAACTGGAATGCAGCTAAAACCAGTGATACGCTGACCTGTGCGGTGAGTTTCCGAAACTTATTTCAAACCCCCAGGGCCGGCCGCATACAACTCAAACTTCCCAAAGAAGGCATTTCAATCATTGAAAATCGTATTCCTTTTGATGACATTGAATTCGATGAACAGTCTGAAACGGACTCGCTCATCCTCAGTTGGCGTTTTGATACCCTGCAATTGAGTGAAGAGCGGACCTTTTTCCTCGATTTTAGGGTGGATCCTGACATTACGGATGAAGACTCTGATAACTTTGATGTCATTAGTAAGGTGATCTGGGATGGAGATATTGCTCCTCCCCGCCGCGATCCGATCCTGAATGTCCTTTTCGGTATTTCCAGCTTTGATGACAACGGTTCAGGAGTTGGTATCAATAATGGAGAAGTCGAGCCGATTACCATCGATGGGGTCAATGCAGATGTGGAGAATTTTCTCATTAGCCGGGCCAGAGATCCCAATAGTATTGAAGTAAGGCCTAAGATCATTCCTCCCGGAACCAAAGCCCATCAGCTGGAGTATAAGATCAATTTCGAAAACCTGGGGCTGGCGGAAGTAGACCTGGTAACGCTAACCTCCCTGTTGGAGAACCAGCACGATCCGACGACTTTGCAAAACTCCGACTTCACTTACATTCCGGTATCCAGTACCCTATCAGGGCCGGAATTCCCGGAAGGGCCCAATCGGCCGAAATGGTCGCTGACCAATGGTAGCGGGGTAGTCTTTCCTGGCGAGCAAGGGTATTTGTATTATACGATCAATACGGATAACAAGCAGTTCCAGATCGGAGATAAGATCAGGGCGCAAGCTATTATTACCCTGGGAGCTGATGATACCTTGCGGACCAACCTGGCTTTCACAAAAGTGATGAACAATAACATTAAGCTTCCCTGGCTTTTCGGCTTAAAATTTGGAACCAATAGCCAGGAGGCTGAGTTTGCCAATGGCTTGACCAATGAAGGCTATCATTTTGGCGTTACGGCCAGAAAGGCCCTTGGCAGAGTGGACCGGAAATATCAGGCCGGCCGGACTTTTCCGGCCAAAGCTTTGCCTAGCTTCTGGTACCAGGCAGAATTGATGTATAACAACCTGAAGACGATGGATGACATGAGCGGGCCGAACCAACTGTTCTTCGATTCCCGCTTTCTGGAATTGGTGCCCTTGGAATTGCGTTACTTCCCGGATGTGAACATCGGGCCTTTCGGTAAAGGCTTTTTAGGTTTTTCCGGAGGCTACAAAGCAGCTTATCTAATGAACGTCAAGATCAATGATGTGGAGAACAACCTTCAGGAAGACTTTTTCGGCCGAATTGAGCATGTGTTGTTTTTGGATGGCACGATTCTTAATAATCTGGGCCGGCCGGGTATTTCTATCGGTTATCGGGTCAACTGGCGTTTGAATCAGGTGATCAGCCGGGATCCGGTAGCGAGGTACTATCAGTTGTTTGTGCATTTGAATTTATAAGAGAGACTTTTTTTTGAAGGAAGGTGCCGGCACCTTCCTTCAACCCTTTAAAAATCGTTCAATGATCAGAGTTTACCTATATATTCTATCAATTTTTTTCATAACTCCCTGGTCGGTCATTGCATCGCAGGGAGACTCCCTGTTTAATGCGGCTATCTCACTGGCTGAGCAGGGCCAATTTGACCAGGCCGTACCTGTTTGCCAAAAGGCCGCCGCCGCCCTGGTGATGGAAGGAAAATTGGAGGACTGGGTAGCGGCTCATTCTTTTGCTGCCCGCTGTGCCATGCGGAGTACTACCTATTCTCTGATCGATGTCAGAGATATGTTGGAACATGCTATAGAACAAGCTCCTTTGGATGAGCATGATTTTCGGCTGGGGCGACTCTACTTGTATTATGGGTGGTTTTTGGCGAACCGGCTCTATGACTTTTACAGAGCTAAGGAAGCCTATGAAACTACTAAGATCATTGCAGCGCGCCACGGAACTAAGGACCCGGATGTTTTTGTAAGCCAAACGCCGGGAAAAGATATTTATAAACCCCTGGCTCAGATATACATCCGACTGGGAGAAAGTGAAAAGGCGCTGGCCTTAATGAACCTGGCTGTTGAGGAAATGAAAAAAAATGAGCAGGTGTACGATCTGCCCGAATTATTTGCGGATTGGGGCATTTTGCATCACGATTTGGAGCAGGACGAACGGGCGCTTAAACGGTACCAGGAAGGCCTGGATGGTTTGGAGGCAGCTTTTGGAGGACAGAACCTGGATGCGGATGCGGAGGAGTTTTTTCGGAACACCAAAGGTTTGTTATTGAGCAACCAGGCTCAATCCTTACTGGAACTGGGGAATTTGCCGGAAGCACGGATCAAGTGTACCGAAGCTTTGGGCCTGCTAAATTGGGAAGATTACCGGGCGGCGGGACTTAGTGTGTGGGGACATATTGTGGAGGAAGAGCAGGGGCCTGCCCAAGCCATTCCTTTTTTTGAGGAAGCCGTTACACAGGCAGCGCAGTATTTCCCGTTTTACAGCCGCAGAATTGCCAAAATTGAAAATGAACTGGCCCGTTTGTATCGGAGTCAGGGAGATTGGGCACTTGCGCTGAAATGGTCCCACAAAGCACTGTCTCGGGTGGTGCCCGGGCTCGGACAGGAGGATTGGGCTCAATTACCCGACCCAAAAAACTTTTATCCGGAAAATACCATTATGGAAGTCTTGACCGAGAAAGCGAATATATTTAGATCCTGGTATGATCAGAACGGGGAAGCAGAGCAGCTTGAACTGGCCCGGCGGCATTATGAACTAGCCATACAAATGGAAGAGGTACTGAATAGCATATACACTTACCAGTCTTCTATGCTGTCACTGGCTGGTCAGAGTCATGCCCGACATGAAGCTATGATGGACATTGTGTTTGAATTGTATGATCAAACAAAAGATGCTCGCTGGGTAGAAGAGGCGTTTACCTATATGGAAAAAAGCCGTGCCGTCATCCTCAACCGGGCGCTGGCCGATGACCGGGCGATTCAGATTTCGGCAGATGAAAAATTATTTGAACGGGAGAAGGCGCTACAGGCTCAGCTGACCGATTACCAACGCCTGCTTTTTGAGTTGCGCATGGAGAAGGCGGATACCCACCAAATCGCATCGGTTAATCGGGAGTTGTTCCAGTTGAAAGAGCAGTATGATCAGCTCATCGCTGAATTTCAGCAACAGAACCAAGCCTATTATCAGCTCAGGCATCAGCAGAGCTTGGCGGGACTATCGGACTTACAAAATAAGTTAAGCGCAGATGCTCTATTTGTAAGTTACTTTTGGGGAAAAGAAAAGGATCAATTATACATACTTGCAGTAGGAGGTGAACAGCCACCACAGTTTTTTCAAAAGAAACTTTCCGAAAACTTTGATTTTGATTTGTCAGAGTTTATTCGACGTTTAAAGGATTGGAATTTTGTGCTTAATAATGAAGGCGATCCAGGCGTCTTGAAAGAATTTGTCCAACAATCCAGTCAGTTCTACCAACTCCTTTTTCCCGAAACTATCAAAGCAACTGAGCACAAGCGGATCATTTTGGTGCCGGATGGACTATTGAACTTGTTACCATTTGATGTGCTATTGACGGAGGAGGTGCCCGGCCCCGTTGACTATGCCGGATTGAATTATCTGATAAAATCTTCAGCTGTTAGCTACGCTTTTTCAGGTACAATCATGCTTGGAAGTGAGAAAGACGGACGGAAAAAGCGCTTGAAAAATTATCTGGGTATGGCACCGGATTATTCGGGGCATGGCCTGGGGCTTTCTCCGGTAGCTAATAACCAACAAGCAGTTGAACGTTACCGAAGACAATTAGGAGGAAAGGCCTTACTGGGAAAAGACGCTACTATTCAATCTTTTTTGAAGGAGGCTGCCAGGTCTCGTATCCTGCATTTCTACGGGCATGCCAAAGCCTACCCCTCCCAACCAGCCTCTTCCTGGATGGCTTTTAGTACCGAAGGAGCAGCCCCTGTAGCAGAAAGTCAGCAAACTTTTGTTGACATTAATAAAGGCCTGCTGGATGGAGATGTGTCGATTTCTGGTCAGGATCTGGAAGGCTTACTGTTTATTTTTGAGCTGTACAAGCTGGACTTAAACGCCGAATTGACCGTTCTAAGCGCCTGCGAAACCGGTGTTGGTAAAGTGGCACTGGGAGAAGGTGTGATAAGCCTTGCTCGTGCTTTCCGCTATGCCGGTTGCCCGAGTACCCTGATGAGCCTTTGGGAAGCAAATGATTATCAGGGGGAGGTAGCTTTTTTGATGGAGGAATTTTTTACCAACCTCAAAGACAAGAAAATGTCCAAGGACGAGGCTATTCGGCAGGCTAAGTTAACTTTTTTGGCGGACCCAAAGAAATCTAGCCATCCTGCTTATTGGGCTTCTTTTGTAATGCTCGGAGATAATGACCCGATAGTGTGGGGGAGTCCCTTCCGGTTTTGGTGGATCATTCCTTTATTGATACTGGGGGTAGTTCTGGGAAGATTAGCAGGAAAATTAAGACAGAGAAGTTTAAATTTATGATTTGACGGTGCTAGCTGCGAATATTAACTTTTTTGTTCATTGCTGCTGCCGGAACATTATAAATTTAACCTTTAAACAATGAAATCACTTTGGCTTTTAACTACACTTTTGCTTTGCTGCATACATGTCAGCTTTGCCCAGCAAAGCATGAATTATCAAATTGCCGTTCGGGATGGATTTGATAATGACTTTTTTGTCACTTTAAGCCTGGATAGTAAGTTGGACAAAGAAGCCACTCTTTTCCAATTCGCTTCTACAGCTCCGGGTACTTATCAAACTATGAACATCGGCCGGTATGTCCATGATTTTGAAGTCTTGGATAAAAAAGGTCGTCCGCTTGAATTTGATCGGTTATCCGTGAACCAGTTTGAGATCAAAAAACCGAAAAAGGTCCAGACCATTCAGTATCGCATCTCAGAAACCTGGGATACTAAAGTTAAGGAGAACCCTATTTATCCCATGGCAGGTTCTTCACTGGAAATGGATCATGCCATGATCAGTCCGCATGCTTTGATCGGTTATTTCCTCGATTATCAGACGCAGCCTTACGGGATCGAGTTAGTGGTGCCTGAGGATTGGACGATCGGAACGGCTTTGAAAAAAGAAGGACGTTTCTACAAAGCGGATACTTATGATCATTTGGTGGATTCTCCCATTCTGGCCGGTGAACTGACCTTAGCAGATACCCTGATCGATGATACTCATGTGGAGATTTATACTTATTCAAAAAACGAGGTAGTGGATTCCAGGTCCTTGTTAAACGCTATGCATGGGATGCTGGCAGCTTCCAAGGCTTTTTTAAAATACCTGCCTGCCGAAAGTTATACTTTTTTATTTCATTTTGAACCACAGCCACCTATGCCCACCGGTGCATGGGAACATTCATTAAGCTCACAATACGTTTTTTCCGAAGGAGGAGAAGCCCAAGACCTGGAAGGTATCGTACATGTAGCGGCTCACGAATTTTTCCATATCGTAACACCCCTCAATCTACACAGTGAAAAAGTAGAGCATTTTAATTTTATTGAACCGGACCCCTCGCAGCATCTCTGGTTTTATGAAGGCGTAACAGAATGGGGTTCACTAACTCTTCTATTGAGGGATGGGAAAATGAGTCTGGAGACCTACCTGAACAATATGAGTCAGAAAGTTCAGATAGATGGCTTCTTAGATAAAAGTTGGTCCTTAAAAGACCTGGCCACCCGTTCTTACACGGCCAAGGGACAGCAGCAGTTTGTTAATATTTATTGTCGGGGAGCACTCGCAGCAGGCCTGTTGGACATTCGGCTGCTGAAATTATCAAATGGGGAGCGAGGATTACGAGAAGTGATCCTGGAATTGTTGGCAAAATATGGAAAGGGCAAACCTTTCAGTGAGGAACAGTTCTTTAATGAACTGGTAGAGATGACCTACCCGGAAATCCGCACTTTTATCGACGATCATATTCTGGATAATAAGCCGCTGCCGTTAAAAGAGTATTTCGCCTGGTTGGGTATTGATTACCGGGCTGCCGGAGATGGCCAGCCACCGCGTTTTTTTGTGAAGGTAAAAGCGAATGAAGAGCAGTTGAAGTTGAGGAAGATTTGGATGAGGAATCTTTAAAAAAATGGGGCTGTCTCACCCGTACGGGTTCGCCAGCCAATATTCTTTCTTTGGGGTTGTGTAAAAACTCGTTCCTCGTTTTTACCCACCCCATTAAATTTTATTTGGGAGGTCGTTTTAAGAAAAAAACTTTGTTTTTTTCTTAAAACGACCTCCCAAAAGAATATTATTGGTTGTG
>JAUIKE010000072.1 GCA_030430845.1 Bacteroidia bacterium
CCACGCTCGAAATTATTATCCGCCCCCCCTGGTGGCAAACAGTCTGGGCCTATACCATTTATGCATTTTTAATTGGGCTATTTGGCTATTTGCTGTACAGATATTTATTAAATCGTCAATTTGAACTACAAGAAGCCAACCGTCTGCGCGAACTCGACGAGGTCAAAACCAAACTCTACACCAACATCTCCCACGAATTCCGCACGCCCCTCACCGTCATCTCCGGGATGGGGCAGAAAATCCTGGAAAACCCTAAAAAATGGAGTATCGAAGGCGGCCAACTGATCACCCGGAATTCCAACTATCTACTCCAACTGGTCAACCAGATCCTGGACCTGCGCAAACTGGAATCGGGTTCCCTAAAAGTTCAGCATGTCCAGTCAGACATCGTTTCCTATCTACAGTACCTCATGCAGTCTTTCCACTCCCTGGCTGAGAATAAGGACATCCGCCTGCATTTTTATGCCGAAGAAAAAGAGCTCGTCATGGATTTCGATCCGAACAAGATCCAGCATATTTTTACTAACCTGCTTTCGAATGCGATCAAGTATACGCCGGAGGGCGGGGATGTGTATGTGAGGGTGGAGAAGGACGAAGGGGGAAGGGCGAGGGACGAAGGGGGAAGGGCGAAGGATAGAAGTACTCGTTCAACCCTTCAGATAAAAATAAGAGATACCGGTATTGGGATTCCGGAAGATCAACTACCTCACATTTTCGATCGGTTTTACCAGGTGGATGATTCCTCGACCCGGAAAGGAGAAGGCACAGGCATCGGTCTGGCACTGACCAAGGAACTGGTGCAATTATTGAAAGGAGAAATTTCAGTAAAAAGTCAAGTGAATAAAGGGACGGAATTTAATATTCAACTACCCATTTCGAATGAGGGCCCCTTGCAGGAAACAGCTCGTGATCAAATTTGGGGGACTGCTGCCGGAACGGCCAAGGAAGGTACAGGAAAGAATTTATTGAATAAAAGCACGGCGGTTGCTGACACCAATCCACTGGCACTTATTATTGAAGATAATGCCGATGTAGCCAAATACATCTTTTCCTGCCTGGAAGATCGCTACCAACTGCTCTGGGCCAAAAACGGCCGGCAAGGGATTGACATGGCCTTCGAAACCGTACCCGATATTATCATCAGTGATGTGATGATGCCGGAAAAGGACGGCTTTGAAGTCTGTCAGACGCTGAAGCAGGATGTGCGTACCAGTCATATCCCCATCATATTGCTGACGGCCAAAGCCGATATGGACTCTAAATTAGAAGGACTCCGTCATGGTGCCGATGCCTATCTGGCCAAGCCTTTTGAACCAAAAGAATTAAACATTCGATTAGAACAGCTGATTGAGCTGAGAAAAAAACTACAGGATCGATATCGGAATACCACTTCTTTTAAGCAACAGTCTGGGAATATTGAAGACGAATTTCTTAAGCAGCTGAATCAGGTCATTCAGGATAACATCAGCGACGAGAACTTCGGCATCCAGCAATTGTGTCGGGCCATCGGCTTGAGTCGTACACAATTGCATCGCAAAATTAAAGCCCTGACCAATAAATCTACCTCCATTTACATTCGCTCTATCCGGTTAGCTAAAGCCAGGGAGTTGCTTAAATCTACCAAGCTGAATGTATCTGAAATTGCTTATGAGGTTGGCTTTTCGAATCCGGTTTATTTTACGCAGGTCTTTTCGGAGGAGTTTGGCGTGCCGCCAAGTGAGATGCGGTAGCTGGCAGTTTGGAGACTGCCTCCAGCGGAGAGAGGGTCTGAACTGCGGATTTCCACTGATCTGGCAGATAATATCAAGTCAATAAAGAGGGGCGCCGACGGCGCCCCTCTTTATTAATGTAACAATAGCTAAACCTTCCGAAACAATACCTAAAGCTACCTTCCTCTCTTTTTTCCACCTTTACATAGCCGGGAAGCACCTAAAACAGGCTCTAATTCCAAACTATTAGGTATTCACAAAAGTCTAAAGTATAAAGAAGCAATGCATTGTGGGAGGGTTCCCTCAATTAATTAATCCCTTGTGGCGGCGGCTATTCTATAGCGGCCGCTTTTTTATTGGATGCAAACGTACGAATTGGGGCTGACTTTTCCCAACATCTACTTATTGCAGAATGATTTTCCGCTTTTTTAAAAAAAAACCTGGTTTTTCACTAAAAATGAGCACAAGTATGAAAAAAGCAACACGGAACACACAATCAACTGGTTAACAAGTATTTAAAAACACACTTAGCAAAGTTTGAAACAATAACTAAACTCTGTTTTTCTCTCCGAAACAATAGCGAAAGCAACTGAAACATGTTCCATTCAATTTAGCACAATAGCTAAAACAAGCCTTCCTATTTCCCCGCATCTTTGAATTGTCATCACCGGTGATTGGCGCACAACAACATTGAAAGAATTAAAACCGCCAATCATGTTACGTACAACACTTATAGGGATTATCATTTTTATTTCAATGATCACATTCACTTTTGCCCAAACCAGCATCATTCGCTTTTTTGCCTATGACAACCTCATTTTATTGACTGCTCAAATCGAAGGGCAGGAAGGATTTTTGATCCTGGATACAGGGGCCCCCGACCTGATTCTCAACAAAAAATACTTTGACGATAAGAAAAACTTCTCTGATGATCTCCAGGCAAGAGGTTTCAACGGACAAATAGAAGAAGTTCTTGTCAGATATACCGATCTTCAAATAGGGTCTTGCCGCTGGGAAGATCAAGATACGAAAGTGATCGACCTGGATCATCTTAAACCATCTGGCATATTTCCCATTCTTGGCTTGGCAGGAATTCAATTGTTCCAAGACTACGAACTCGTCCTGGATTTCAAGTCGAGTACCATTCTATTATTTGAAACCGACCGTCAGGGTAATCTAATTGATCAGCAATACAATAATAATACTCATGATGTTAGTTTCCCATTCAAACTAAAAGGGCATATTCCTTACCTGACCATTAATATGAACCATACTTCTTTGAAACTTGGGTTGGATACCGGCTCGGCTATCTCTCTGATACAGCCTAAGTTTAAGTCAAAACTAAAAGAAAGCCTGGTTGCAGCTGGTCAAATTCAACTACTTGGTACTGACCAGACCATCAAGCAGACCAAATTGTGGAAGCTGGAAGATATGAATGTATCAATGTTGACCTTTCCTCCTTTGCAGGTAGCCTTTACCAATATAAATGCCTTTAATAATATTTTGTCGGGTGCAGACCTGGACGGGATATTGGGAACGGAGTTTTTGAGTCAATTCACTACGGCTATTAATTTAAAGAAAAAGGAGGTGCATATTTGGATTAATTCGGGGGCGGCAGCGCTGGTGGCGAGGTGAGTTTATAGTTGTCTGAACCGCGGATTCCCGCGGATTCAGCAGAGTGCACGGAAATATATTTTTGGCCTTTGGCCAAAAATACCTCGGTGAAATCTGTCCAATCAGTGGAAATCCGCGGTTCAGACGATGAGAAAGAAGAAAACTAAACCTCAAAACCACTTCCAAATTCGATTATCAAGACCGATGATAAATGGCAGGCCGTTTCTGTCGATACTGATTCGCTTACCCTTCCCACTGGGGAGCGCACTCCAACTACCGTTTTTATACTGGAAAATATCTGATTGCAGGCCAATAACCCATGGATTCCCCTGACTGTCAATAGCAATATCTACCCCTGTTCCATTCCCCGGCAACTTTTCCCAGCCTTTTTGGGTTCCGAAATAAACGTAGCTGTCAAAGGCAATAATATATGGAATGCCACTGCTGGTTACACTTAGAGCTTTAGCTTTTAAGCTTCCGGGATGAACGATCCATCTGCTGCCGTTACTGTAATAAACCCTGTTATCAGTACCTATTACCCAAGGTCGGCTTTTTCCATCTACAGCAATGTCTTTGCCAATGCCTCCTCCTGGATGTTCTTTCCAATTCGAACCTGTGGAGTGATAAATACGACCATTGGTGCCAATCACCCAGGGAACACCACCTGGCCCTGTGGCAATAGCTACGGCCTTTCCTTTACCAGGATGTTCAATCCACCTTGATCCATCATAATAATGAATGCCATTGGCAGAGCCAATCACCCAGGGGCGATTTTGGTTATCGACCGCAATGTCTTTGCCTACTCCCCCAATACTTGACCATTTCCCGGAAGGGGGTGGAGGCGGGGGTGGATTATTACCTCCCGAAGCTGTAACGGCATAAAACGGATAAATTCCGGAAGTATTTGAGTTGGATTGGCTGACTGTTCCTGTCATAAAAAGCGTGCCATCGTAATAGGGTTGTCCTTTTGCTCCAAGGCGAGGGTCAATCAGCCAGGCTTCATACATTTGTTGAGTTCCTTTTCTAAAAAACTGGATATGTCTGCCAGTGATGTGCCCCTGAATGTCGTAATTTAAAATCTTGCCTGTTACCACATGGGTTGTCCTATTGTAATTTTGGAGAATCAGTTTTCCTTTATATCCGTTCACATTAACGTCCCAGTTAGAGGGTACGGGAATGTTTTGTCCTATGAGTGGAATAACAAAAAGGCAGGCGAATAAAGCAATAACCCCTAATTGCCAAGGTATTTGGAGAGGCAGAAGTACACGATTGTTTTTTCTCATAATTCATGGTTTTGGTTATGGAAGTAGTTTATAGTTCCCGATAGTCAAAGACTGCCAATAGCACATCAGGGACCATAAACAAGGCGCGTTTTATGGCTTAACCAGACTTGGTAATTGGTGAGAATAGTAGCACTTCAGATATTATATATCAATGGTTGGGTAAAATCAATGACCAGAATCATTTTGAGAAAAAATATTTTTCAAATCAATGATTTGAATGCAGGACAAAACACCTGTAGAACAACAACAGGCAGTGAAGTTTTTTTTTGCCAAAGGCCAAAAATACATTCCCGTGCACTCCACTGAATCCGCGGTTCAGACAACTACCGCCTCACGCCCCACCAACCGCTCTCCCGACTTCCAGTCATGCGAGGGCAAATAAATCATTGGCCGTGCTTGGGCCAGGATACGGACTCGCTCATACGTATCTTTGGACAACTTTTTATCCACATGAATGCCCCCTACCCTATCCGTCAACAACTGCTCCTGATCAAAAGAAACATCTCCGGCAAAAAAGACCGTATGTTCATCCGCTTCCAATATGACCGATTGATGCCCGTACGTATGCCCTGGTGTTGCCACGATGCGAATCCGGCCATCACTCGTCAGGGGGTATTGTCCCAAAAACACGGGGTCTTTCTCATAAATAATCTTATTCGGTCGCATGCCTGGCGGCAGCAAACACTTCATCGATCCGTAGGGCCGATCCCATTCCGCTTGCGATACGATGACCTCCGAACGCGGGAAATACATCAAGCCATCCGTATGATCAATGTGCAAATGGGTCAGGATAATCCAGTCAATGTCATCCGTATCTATACCTATTCGATATAACTGACGGCCGATCTCCATCTCTCTTTCCAATTCAAACTTCAGGATCTTTTGATTCGCAAAGCCTACGGTCGGGTCGCAGTCAAAGTACCAGTTTTCCTTAACCTGCACATTCTCGCCCGTATCGATCAGTATATTCCCTTCCGGATGCTCGATCAGCCAGCAATAGATCGGCATCGGATCAGCCCAGTGGAAGTCGACCATGATCTGCAGCATGCCCTGACTGGGGTCTCGATGAGATTTCTTGACCTGCACAGTGCCTGTCCGAATGCCGTGAACTTTCACAGGAATGCCCTCAATCTTGAATTCGGTCGTCTGAATAGGAAGTGTTGGTGTCATTTAGTAAAATTTAATCCACTCTGCCACAGGCCTCTAGAATCTAGATTTATTGACAAATTAACTTGTATGTATTGAACTGGAATGGCCACATGCCCCCTGGGGTAGGGTTGTTAAGTTCTTCCATCCAGAGCTCCAGGGGAGCGTCATGTAAAACATCGTGTTAGCGAGCATATGACGCTCCGCTGGAGCTTGCCAGTAGGGATTTTGCCCCAAGTTACCGATATCACGCTTCTCCCGTGCGGGCCGTATGGCCGAAGCTTTAGTTATCTAGAGCTTAATAGCAGGCCGGGGCTGGGGTCATTCTAAATTCAATGGCTACAAGTTTTTTTGTCAACACACCTAGAACCTTAATAAAAATAAACGAACCCACATCTTCTCCCCAATTATTCTCTATTTTAGCCTCCCAAACTAAACAATGTAATGAACACCCTAATTGTTTTCGTACATCCCAATCCAAAATCTTTTAATGGGCGCCTCAAGGATAAAGCGGTTGAAACCCTGGAATCTTTGGGTCATTCGGTGCAGGTATCCGACTTGTTTGCTATGGATTTTAAATGCAAAGCTGACCAGGGAGACTTCAAGCATTTGGCTAATCCCAACTATTTTGACTTGCAATTTGAGCAACGAGAAGCTATGATCGCGAGGACGTTCACGGACGATATCCTTGAAGAGCAAGAAAAATTGCGTTGGGCAGAATTATTGATTTTTCAATTCCCATTTTGGTGGTTTAGCATGCCGGCCCCGCTAAAAGGATATTTTGACCGGGTGTTCAGTGTAGGTTTTGCTTATTCAGGCGCCAGTGAATTGGCAGGAAAAAAAGCTATTATTTGTACGACCACCGGTTCTTCAGATGAGCGATGGGTGGAAAGTAATCAGGCAGGAACGATTGAGTATATTTTCCATCACATTCATTTCGGAGTGTTTGAATTTTGTGGAATGGAAACGCTGGAGCCTTTCGTCATCGGACAGGCCAAACGCCTGGAAGAAGCACAAAAACAAGAAAAGCTAGATGAATGGGCTGATATTTTAAAGAACATCGAGAACAGACAGCGCTTATTTTGATTCTTAAAAACCTACCAATGCATTCTTCTTATCTTCATATTCTTTGATCAGCTCCTCGGAAGCCTGGGTTTGCCGAAGCATGGCCAAATACAGCTCTAAAGCAAAAATATCTCCTTCCGTCCCATAAATAACGGCATCCTCCATGGAAAAATGCTGGAAGTAAAACTCTTGTATTCCTTCGTCTTTCTGATCATGCCGCGGACTCTCAAGGATAGACCTCAATAACTGATCCAAATTGGAATATTCATCCTGGTACAAGTCTTTACAAGTTTCTTCGTAAACACGCTGACGAAGACTGCCTATTTGTGTGCAAACTTGATACTCCGCTCCCAGGGTATAGTCTTGGTCTTTTTTTTGTATGGAAAAAAAGTGAAGGAGCTCCTTTTTTTTATCAAGCATTAAAAAGCGAAGTCGTTCTCCAGACTGCATATTGATTCCGCCGGATAACTTTTTGAGGAGATTGTTGTAAGAAAGCCCCTGTTCTTCGGGCACCTGCAAGGAAGGATCTCTATCAGCAGTATCGCTTGCTTGTTCGCCTGTGTTTTCGCAGGCAGCAAGGCCTATTAATATTACTAAAAACAGAATTGTCTTTTTCATACTTTTTTTGTGTTTTGTTGTCTGGATCGCGGATTTTCGCGGATTGAACAGGTTCCACTGAAAGATTTTTGCCCGATAGGCAAAAATCATTTCCGTGCTCTCCGCTGAATCCGCGAAAATCCGCGATCCAGACAAACAATTAACAGAAAACTAAAATAACTTCTTTTTCATAATCCAACCTTTCTCCTCTTTCATTAATTATATTAGCAGACAAAAAATAAATTTATGAAAGTTAAAATCCTTTTTTTATTCTTAACCATAGGTTCTCTATTCCTAACAGCTTGTCAGACGGGAAGCACGGAAGGAGTAGATACAGCAGAAGTGAGCGTGGACTCTACGGACATCGACTACTTCGTCAGCAAGCTGGCTTCCGATGAATTTCTGGGCCGTATGCCTTTTACAGAAGGAGAAACCCAAACTGTGAGTTTCCTCGAATCAGAATTAAAAAAGATAGGATTAGAACCGGGTAATGGAGACAGCTATTTTCAGGATGTACCGCTGGTAGAAATTACCGGCACTCCAGGGCCGAACATGACTGCTAAGGGCCCTGCGGGGGAAGTTACCCTAGATATTGGCGATGATTATGTCATTCATACTCAGCGAGAACAAGCGGAAATCAACATCCAAAATTCAGAACTGGTTTTTTGCGGATACGGCATTGTGGCGCCGGAATATGGATGGAATGATTATGAAGGCATCGACATGAAAGGGAAAACAGCCGTGGTACTCGTCAATGACCCCGGCTTTGAAAGTGAGGACAGCACCTTTTTCAAAGGAGGAACCATGACCTATTACGGTCGTTGGACCTACAAATATGAAGAAGCTGCCCGGCAAGGAGCAGAAGGTATTCTGATCGTCCACCAAACAGCCCCGGCAGGTTATCCTTGGTTTGTAGTACAGAATGGCTTTATGGGTGCTGCGCTTAACCTTCAAACGGAAGACGGCAATGCCGGCCTGGCCGCTATACAAGGATGGCTGACACTGGATGCCGCTGTTCAACTGCTAAAAGCTTCCGGCATCACGGATAAAAAATTCTTTGAGATCGCCGGGCAGCCCGGCTTCAAACCTATTCCATTAGGTGTTACAATCAACACCAGCCTAACAAATAAATTCAAAAAGGACGTTTCTAAAAACGTAGTAGGAATGATCACAGGTAGTGAAGCGCCCGATGAATACATTATCTACTCTGCCCACTGGGATCATTTCGGAATCAGTACGGTAGTGGATGGAGATTCTATTTATAATGGTGCGGTAGACAATGCCAGTGGCACGGCGGCTGTCATGGCCATCGCCAAAGCCATGAGCAAAATGGAAGAAAAGCCCAAACGCTCTGTTGTCTTTCTTTTTGTTACGGCAGAAGAACAAGGCCTCCTAGGTTCGGCCTATTATGCGGATAACCCAATCTTCCCACCCAAACAGACGGTGGCCAACCTCAACATGGATGCTCTGAATCCCAATGGTCGTATGAAAGACCTGACCATCACAGGAAAAGGGCAGTCCGAAATGGATGAACTAGCCGAAGAAGCTGCAAAGCAGCAAGGGCGATATATATTGCCAAATCAGGAACCGGAGAAAGGCTTTTTCTTCCGTTCTGACCATTTTAATTTTGCCAAAATAGGGATTCCCGCACTGTACGCCTCCGGTGGCTATGACCATTGGGAAAAAGGTAAAGAATACGCCATGGAAATGCAAAATGATTTTACAGCTAATCATTACCACCGTCCATCTGATGAGTACGCTCCAGGAGCATTCCAAATGGGAGGAATGCTGCAAGATGCACAGTTATATTTGAATGTCGGCTTAAAGCTGGCTAATGATACTAGCCTGCATCCACAGTGGAAAGAAGGATCAGAGTTTAAAAGTAAGCGATAAAAAGAATGGGCGGCTCTGGCCGCCCATTCTTTTTATCGCTTATTTTTAAACCCCTCCGGCAGTTCCATTTCATCATACCTCACGCTCCTTCGCATGGGCTTTCTTTCCTTTAAATCAAACCGGTCCCCTTCTGCTAGAAAGTAAAAACGACCGGATTTTTCCAGCACTTCATGATCATAGATGGCCACATAGGAAGGGCCCATTACTGTAAACGAATCTCCTTGCACAATGATCGCCGTTTTTTCATCCAACCCGATACCCAGCAACTCAGGCTTAGCTTTGATCACCTCAATCAGGTCAAACTGACGGTTGCGCTTCAGCAAGTGTTGATCGATCGCTGAATTTTTCAAATAACCAAAGCCCACCTCATGGTCGCCCATCATAACCGTATTGGTTTTGGTATCGCCTCGGGCCAGGTAAGATCCTTGGATAGTGGCTCCGGCAGAGGAACCACCGATCACACCTCCTCTATCTAATACGCCCTGGAAAGCCGCTTCTGCTTTGGTTCCCGCATAGGCATCCACAATACGCCATTGACGACCTCCGGAAAACCAAACTCCGGTAGCTTCATTAATGGCCCGGACGAATTCATCCGTATCAGCTTCAGCGGGATCGTAGGTATGAACTACCGTAACTTCTTTGGCTCCCTGATCCAGAAAGGGCTGGATGACACGACCTTTGTAAGCCAGGTCAAAATCCTGGCG
Source organism: Bacteroidia bacterium (assembly GCA_030430845.1). Taxonomy (GTDB): domain Bacteria; phylum Bacteroidota; class Bacteroidia; order Chitinophagales; family Saprospiraceae; genus JANQPA01. The sequence goes on from JAUIKE010000072.1 coordinate 10,012, forward strand.
GCCACTTGCTGTAGGGATGTATACGATTTTGGCTTGCGAACCACCCGCCAGGTCCACAAATCGTTTGATGATCTCGGGGCCGGCCCCGCCACCGCCGACGATAACCAGTGCGCCGCTTTTAGGGCCCACTTCCTGAGCATTTAGGTTGAAGGTGACCAATAGAGAAAGAGTGAAAAAGAAAATCTTATTAAGCCTCATTAGTGTTTTTTTGGTGAAAAAAGTGAATGGTTTGAAAGATAAGGAAAATGCGCTTTCCTCTATGCATCGCCTTTATTGATCCTGTTGACTATTAAGGCAATTTAATGTAAATTAATTGTTAACCGACTTCAGGCAGAGCGGTTGTATGTTGATTTTTCTTCAAAAGAGGCATACCATTTTTTCACAAAACCAAGCGCATGCAGGTTTTACCTTCCATATACGTAGCCCCCAGTTCGCTGGGTGGAAGAGGGGTATTTACCTCCGAAGACATTCCTGAAGGCACCCCTATTGAAATTAGTCCGGTCATTGTTTTACCCCAAAAGGATGTTCCTCATATACACGCCACTAAGCTGCACGATTACTATTTTATTTGGGGTAAAAAAGATAAAGAGTGCGCCATCATTCTGGGGTACGGTTCTATTTATAACCACTCTTACCATCCGAATGCACAATATGTGCCGGATTACCAAGGCAAAACCCTCGATTTTTATGCCCTGACGGATATCAAGGCCGGCGAAGAGATCACAGTTAATTACAGCGGAAATCCGGATGGAGCAAGAGGGGTTTGGTTTGAGGTGAAGGAGGAAGGGTGAAGTGAAGGCTACTGATACTGTAGTGTTTCTAAGCACCTGTTCCAGTAATTTTGAAGTGAATTTTCGGAAACTCTAATCTTATAATAACTTACCATTTGGGGGCTAAAAAAAGCCCAACCTTTCATTGACAACGCCCACCATTGCTTGTATTTTGAATTATTTCAAACTTAAAACCAACAAGCAATGGGGAACACCTATGTGCAATTTTATGTCCAAATTATCTTCGCTGTAAAATATCGGGAGGCTGTCATCAGTGATTCCTTAAAACCCCAATTATACAAGCACATCGCCAGGGTCGTCAAGGATCAAAACCATAAATTATTTATCATAAATGGTATGCCTGATCACATGCATTTGCTAATAGGTATGCGACCAAGTCAATCCATTTCGGACTTGGTCCAAAGAATTAAAGGAAATTCTTCAAGGTGGATCAATGAAAACAAGCTAACGCCCAAACCATTTCGATGGCAAACGGGATATGCCTGCTTCTCATATAGTCAATCTGCCCTGCCTAATGTTATTCGCTATATCAAAAACCAGGAACAACATCATCAAAAAAAAAGCTTCCTAGAGGAATATGTAGCTTTTTTGGATGCTTTTGAGGTGGAATATGAAGAGAAATATTTGTTTGAGGAACTGGAATGAAATGGTTTTAGGTGGTGTTTCGTCCGTTGATGATTGTGAAAGAACGAAAAAGATTGCCCACGGCTGAAGCCGAGGGCTATTAAGAAGATGCGTCCCCATGAGACTTACAGAGCAAAAAAATGACTGCTTGCATACGTTCCGGCGGAACGTTTTTTTTGATAACCCCCGGCTTCAGACGGGGGAAAGGACAAAAAAAGCTCTATTCAAGTTTTAAACCTAAATAGAGCTTTCTAGTTATTGTGGAGACGGCGAGCAATACGTTAGAAGTTGATGGAACTTCCGCTGATCAAACAGCCTCCGGTTTCCCGAAGTATCGGACTATATCATCATCTCCGAAGAGATGTTGGGCGCTTTGGGCTCACCTTGGTGTCCCTAGTCTCTGCACCTTCCAGGATCTGCCTCCCGGCTTGGCTCAGGATTACCATATTCGCAAAAAAAGACGAAGGTAGGCTTCCCTGAATTCACCCAATTTTATCACCGTACGTCACCGCACGGGCGACCCTCTGAGTCGAACTCGCGTCCAGACAAAGCACCAGAGAGCTTTCTACATGCTTAGTTCCCAGTTAAATTTTCGAGCGAATGGTAGGATTGGAAACCCTCCTGACATCCGCCTTATCTCTTTGATTTCACACCGAGGTCAGAGAAAGCCCCGCTGCTAGCCTGAAGGTTGGTGATGTGCGCTGAGCTGTGTATCAGGCGTCAAGCCCAGGGCACAAAGGCAGTTTAAGACCTAGTCTTACGCTGCCATGGCATAACTTCCGTTGCCATATAAAAAAGTGTTTATCGTCATTTGTTAACGGAGTGAACAACGTGCTCCGACATGCTTACTAACTAGTCGACTTTCCTGTCGATTCCATTACGTCCCCATTTGTCAATTGTTGAAAAGGTCTTTTCCTTTTCAGTCTGCAATTATACCAACATACTTTTACATAAAAAAGTTTCCTCGGCATTGTTTAAAAAGGGCGCCTCGGGGGAAGCGCCCTCATCTTCATTTCACACTGACCTCCATTCTCGCTCCTCATATGAAAATTGATTGGGTTAGACACTGAAGTGTGTTTATTTTGGGCAAATGTCACACAGCACTCCAGGCTTATTTGTTCTTTAGACGCATAGATTAGGAAAAGTCACATATATTTATTGAAGGAAGGGGTTGTGTGAAAACTCGTTCCTCCATCGACCGCCAAAGGCTTGCTGACGGCAGGGCGTTTTTGCCACCCCATTAAATTTCATTTAGGAGGTCGTTTTAAGAAAAAAACAAAGTTTTTTTCTTAAAACGACCTCCTAAAAGAATATTATTGGTTGTGTGAAAAGGCCGAAGGACTTTTTACACAACCCCTTCCGGATTATCTAAGCCTTTACTATATTTGCCGATCATTTAATTGCTATAACAACAAAAAACATACGCTGCATGAAAATAGGTATCATACGCGAAGGAAAAGTTCCGCCCGATTCCAGAGTGCCGCTCACTCCTGCGCAGTGCAAAAAAATTCAAAATGAGTACGAGCTTCCTATCCAGATTGAGCCTTCTACTGGGCGATGCTACACCGATGAAGAATATCAGAAGGCAGGCTTAAATTTGGCTCAGGACATGGAAAGATGTGATATCCTTCTAGGCGTTAAAGAAGTACCTATTGAGCAGCTGATTCCAGAAAAAACATATTGCTTTTTTTCCCACACGATTAAAGAACAAGCTTATAATCGAAAATTGCTCAAAAACATACTCGAAAAGAAGATCCGACTCATCGATTACGAGGTATTAACGGATGACAAAGGGCGTCGACTTATAGCGTTCGGCCGATTTGCAGGAATGGTGGGCGCTCATAATGCCTTATATACTTACAGTAAACGAACAGGAGCTTTTGAACTGAAGAGGATGAAAGATCATCACGATTACGCAGAAGCAAAAGCTAATTATAAAAAAATAAAGTTTCCTCCTGTTAAGATCGTACTAACAGGTACCGGCCGGGTTGGCATGGGAGCCGCACAGGTACTCAAAGATATGGGGATCAAAAAAGTAGAGCCCGAGGATTTCCTCCAACACGATTACGAAGAAGCAGTTTTCACTCAACTCCGTTTAGGCTACTACGTCGGGCGGCCCGACGGCAAAGCCTTTCCTCCCAAAGAATTCTACGAGCATCCCGATCGCTTCGTCAGTGTATTTGAGCCTTTTACTAGAAAAGCCGATATTATGATCAACGGCATTTACTGGGATAATCGGGCACCGGCTTTTTTCAGCGCTGAAGAAATGTGCTCTGAAGAATTTCGTATAAAGGTCATCGCAGACGTTACCTGCGATATTGCTCCCGTTTCTTCCATCCCCTCAACCCTAAAAGCCTCCACCATCGAAGAACCGATCTTCGGATTTAACCCCTTCACAGAATCAGAAGAAGCCCCCCACCAGGAGCATGTTATCGACATGATGACCGTGGATAATTTGCCGAACGAACTGCCGCGGGATGCTTCTAAGGCTTTCGGAGAGCAGTTTATGGAACACATTTTGCCAGAATTTTTAAAACCGCAGAGTGATATGTTAGATCGGGCGACGATTGCGGTGAATGGGGAATTGGGGGAGCATTTTTTATATTTAAAAGAATATGCCGGCTTATAGTTTCCTATATTGGCTTGGCTTTTTTTGACACAGACTTTCACAGGTTAAAACTGATTTACACAGATTAGATTTTGCTAAATTCATTATATTCTAAATCCCTGCTCGTGGCGGGTTTCTAAACCGCCCAACGCAATATTTCGCCAGTTTCCTAACTGGCGATCCCTAAACCTCTACCTCATTTAAACTTTGGCATAAAGAACCTTCCTTTACCCCAATTACCGCCTGAAGGCGAAAAATGTATTAGTAATAATTATCCACCGCCGCTGGCGGTGGATAATTATTACTATTCAATGCACGATTCTACCGGATTAATCACCCATTCTTGAACAACTATTAACATGGATATAAGCAAATATTAATGATTCTTGTTACGTACCTTATATCGCCAGTTTGGAAACTGGCCAGATAATGCGTTGGGCGGTTTGGAAACCCGCCACGAGCAAGTTCCGTCACAACCGTAGGTTAGAGACTGCCAGCCAGGTTTTGGACAGTCTCCATACTGCTCACCATTTTCCCAGCCCAATACTTCATTTAATTAACGAATTGAAGTATATTTCCACGATAACACAAGAATACCATAACTCATGTCAGCACTCTACGAAACCAACTTTTCCCTACCCAATCAAACCGCTTTTTACCGCGGAAAGGTAAGAGATGTCTACACCCTGGGCGATAAATTAGTCATGGTGGCCTCCGACCGCATTTCCGCCTTCGACCATATTTTACCCAAACCCATCCCATACAAAGGCCAGGTGCTCAACCAGGTGGCCACTCATTTCCTGAGAGCCACTGAAGATATTGTACCCAATTGGTTGATCGACACGCCCGACCCAAATGTTGCCATCGGTTGGGCTTGCGAGCCATTTAAAGTCGAAATGGTCATCCGTGGTTACCTGGCCGGACATGCCTGGCGAGAATATAAAGCCGGCAAAAGAAGCATCTGTGGCGTGGCCATGCCGGATGGTATGAAGGAAAGTGATCGTTTTCCGGTGCCGATCATTACCCCAGCCACCAAAGCCGAAGAAGGCCATGACGAAGATATCTCTCGTGAAGACATCATTACACAAGGCATTGTGGGCGAAGAAGATTATGCTGTTTTGGAAAAATATACCCGGGCACTGTTTGAAAGGGGCTCCCAAATGGCTAAAGAAAGAGGCTTGCTGCTTGTGGACACCAAATACGAATTTGGGAAAAAAGACGGTAAGATCTACGTCATCGATGAAATTCATACTCCCGATAGTTCCCGTTATTATTATCTAGATGGTTATGAGGACCGGCAAGCTGAAGGGGAACGTCAAAAACAACTGTCCAAAGAATTTGTACGTGAGTGGCTGATGGCCCATGGTTTTCAGGGAAAGGAAGATCAAATGATGCCAGTTATGCCGGGCGCTTTTGTAGAGCAGGTGTCCGAAAGATATATTGAATTGTATGAAGTCATTACTGGGAAAAAGTTTGAGCGAGTGGATACCGAGCATATAGAGAAAAGGATACTGGAGAATATTCTTAAGAGCCTTAAACCTTGAATTAACAATTACCATGGGACATGATCTAAAAAGAAATAAACAAATCGCCCTCAATTTTTATAAAACCGCTTATGAGGGAAATCCTCGTAAAGCCGTAGAATTGTATGTGGGCAATCAATACATACAGCATAATCCGGACGTCAAAGACGGAAAAGAAGGCTTTATCGAGTACTTCGAGAGAATGCAAAAAGAATATCCAGACAAATCGATTGAATTTGTTCGGAGTATAGCCGAAGGCAATATGGTGGCCTTGCACACCCACCAGGTCTGGCCCGACAACGACGAATATATCACCATGGATTTTTTCCGCTTTGACGATAATGGAAAGATCATAGAGCACTGGGATGCTATTCAGCAAATACCTGATAAGGCCGCCCATAACAATAAAATGTATTAAAACCCAAGGAACCATGGAACCATGGAACCTTATTTAGTACCCCGCTGCCTGCCCATCTTTCCTTGACTCAGAAGCTCCATAGTATACCTGATTCTCCAGATCGACCATAATGGCCTGATAGCCCCCGTAGATCCCAACCGCAAAAGAGATAGCATGACCTTTCTTTCGCAATTCCCGAATGGATCCATAATCAAAACCCGATTCTAGATTCAAAGTACCTCCATTGGTCATCCGCGAGCCGGTTGGCTGAGAAGAGCCGCGATGGCGCATACGAGGCGCATCCCCCGCTTCCTGTAGGTTCATCCCAAAATCGATGAGGTTGACCACGATCTGGGCGTGCCCCTGTGGCTGGATAGATCCTCCCATTAACCCAAAGCTCACCCATGGTTTGCCATCCTTGGTTATGAAGGCTGGAATGATCGTGTGAAAAGGCCGCTTTCCAGGTTCTAGGGCATTCATATGCTCAGGATCCTGAACGTTAAACATCTGGCCGCGATTTTGTAATACAAAGCCTAAGCCATCCGGTACCATCCCTGAAGCAAACTCGGCATAGATACTTTGAATAAGAGAAACCATATTACCATCTTTATCTGCCACTGTGAGATAGGTCGTATTTCCGGCTTCAATTTCCAGGTCGCCGGCCGGATACATTCTCGCGGCTCGGTCAGGATGAATTAATTTCCTACGCTCATCAGCATATTTCTTGGAAATGAGTTCTTCGACAGGCAGTTTATTAAATTCCGGATCAGCATAAAATTTAGCCCGGTCCTCAAAAGCCAGTTTTTTAGCTTCCGTCAGCACATGCAGGTACTCGGCACTGCCGAAGCCCATCGACTTGATATCATAGCCTTCCAGAATATTGAGCATTTGCAAGGCTGCAGTGCCTTGTCCATTCGGTGGTAGCTCCCACACCTCAAAGCCCCGGTAATTGGTACTGATCGGCTCTACCCAGTTAGACGTATGTGCAGCCATATCTTCATACGACAAAAAACCGCCGTGTTTTTTCATATAGGCATCAATGGTGCGGGCGATGTCCCCTTTATAAAAGGCATCTCGTCCACCCTTCACAATTTTTTCATAAGTATTGGACAAGTCGGCGTTTTTGAAGATCTCACCTTTTGCAGGAGTCGTTTTTCCATTGGGCATATAGGTTTCCTTAAAACCTGGAAGATCCTTCACTCCTTGATAGTTCGATACCATTTCATAGGCGATCACTTCCGAAACGGGGAATCCGTCTCTTCCATAATCAATGGCAGGTTGCAAGATCTCTTCCATACTCAGTTTCCCGAATTTTTTGTGCATCTCGAACCAGCCGTCAACACAACCCGGAACGGAAACGGGAAGAGGGCCACGGTATGGAACATAATTCATATCCCGTTCAGCAAAGTATTCCCTGCTCAACTTCTTCGGCGAGCGTCCACTACCATTAAATCCATACAATTGCTCCGTTTTAGCATCCCAGACGATGGCAAAGATATCGCCTCCGATCCCACAACTAGCCGGTTCTACCAGCCCCAATACAGCATTCGCTGCAATGGCAGCATCCATGGCAGTCCCTCCTTTTTTCAAAATATCCAAGGCCACCTGGGTAGCTAGTGGTTGACTGGTAGCAGCCATGCCGTTGCGGGCCAGGATCTCGGAGCGGGTGGTGAAGGTTTTGCCAGTGAGTCGGTCCTGGGCGTTCAAATTGAGGCTAATAGCCAGGAAAAGGAAAAAGATGAATCGTTTTTTCATGATTGGGTGTGCTTGGATAATGTTCTGTAATATAATGATTTGAAAGAGAAATTTTGGTAAAAGGTTCATTGCTCCAATGTAGGTAGGAGGGTATAGAATACGATTTTCCTATTGTAAATAGGATACTTCAATCTTTGAAACCCTTGTTTTCGCTTTCTTAATTGAGGAAAGGTACTGTATGATAAAAATTGATTAGTTTTAAGAAAGAGTAGATTTGAAGAAGTATTTCATAGATATTTAAAAACTTTTATGTCCAATAGTAAAGCACAGAGAAAACTGGTCGCCATCCTCTTCGCTGACATTGTTGGTTATACTTTTCTTATGCAACAGGACGAGGCTTCTGCAAGAAAAAAAGTAAAGAAGTTTCGGGAAACCTTAAATGAAAAAGTAGCGAATCACTACGGCCAGATCGTGCAATACTATGGAGATGGTTGCCTTTGTACATTTGACAGTACAGTAAATGCCATGAAATGTGCCTTAACGGTTCAACAGATCTTTCAAACTGAACCTACTGTTCCCGTTCGCATTGGCTTGCATACCGGAGATGTTTATTTTGAAGAAGAAAATGTTTATGGGGATAGCGTTAATATTGCTTCCCGAGTTGAATCCTTGGGAATTCCGGGAGCAGTGCTTTTTTCTAAACCCATTCAAAAGCATATTTCCAATCAGAACGGTTTTGAGATGCAATCGCTCGGGAATTTTGAATTCAAAAATGTAATTGAGCCCATGGAAGTTTTTGCACTAAGCAATCAGGGCTTAGTGATTCCAAGGCGGGAAGAAATGCGGGGGAAGGTAAAAGAACCCTTAAAAAGAAAGCATCGAAATGTTCTCCCTGCCATTCTGACTGTGTTGCTAATATTCATTGGAGCTGCCTATTTTCTTAATGCAAAGAAGGCCTCCAACTCAATGGATATTAGCGCCATTACTATTTTCCCTTTTAGCATTCAAAGTGGGCATCCTAACATTCAGTATCTCAGCAATGGGATGGTCGATCTCATGAGCACAAAATTAGAGGGAGTGTCCAATATGAGGCCAATTGATCCCAACCGCGTTTTTAATCAATTAGAACGAAATAATGAAGCAATTCCCAGCCTTTCTGAAGCTGTTGAAATCTCAAAAAGCTTAGGTTCAGGCGAATTCATTTTAGGAAATATTATCGACATTAATGAGGTTCTTCAAATCACGGCCTCGAAATATAATTCCGAAGGGGAATTGATGGTCAGGAAAACAATCGAAGGGCAAAAAACTCAGCTTGCTTCCTTAATCGATGATCTTACTAAAGCACTTATTGCCGACCAACTGGAGAAGGAGGGTCAGCCTATCAGTAGTGTGGCCACCATGACAAGTGAGAACCTGCAAGCCTTGAAAGCTTATCTGGAAGGAGAACAGGCTTATAGAAAAACGAATTTCGACCAAGCCATAGATTTTTTTCAACAAGCAGTAAGCCTGGATTCTACTTTTGCGATGGCCTGGCTCCGCTTGTATTTGGCAAGGGCCTGGATTGGCGGCGCCTATAATAACTCCTCCTATCTTGAAAAGGCGGATGAATACAAGGACAAATTGCCTCCTAAATGGCAGGATTTAGTAGAAGGTCATAGGTTGTTTGCAACTGGCCAGGAAACCAACGAAGATTTTTATAGTGACCTACTACAGAAATATGGGGAGAACGCTGAATTCACCAATCTCATGGCCGAACATCTATTTCACTATAATTCTCGTTATGGGCGTTCGACGGCCGAGGCCAAACCCTGGCTGGAAAAGTCAAACAAGCTGGATCCACAAAACCAGGAAACCCTCCGGCATCTCGCAGATCTAGCATGGAAGGAAGGCGATATAGCAACAGTGCGGAAAATTATTGCCGAAGTATCAACGGAATCCTCTTCATGGATTATTAATCAAGTGAGGTTATTGACGCAGCAAGACAGCATATCAGCAACTCAAATGGAAGAATTAGCTGCACATCCGGAGTTTAACTTCTATTGGTTTTGGCCTTATCAAATAGCCCAGGATGATCCGCTTGATTTACTGGAAATTGGACTTCGCTTCGCTCCCTATTTTGATGAAGTTCAAAAAAAGTATTTCGAGATTGGAATACATATGTTGAAAGGACAGGAAAAAGAGGCGCTCAGCATTATCAAAAGCCTTCCTTCGGATAATACGGCACCTATTGACAACTACCCCTTGGCAAGAACTGCTTTATTGATTGCCGGTCGGGATTATCTACCTTTCGAGCAGACTTATCAGTCATTATTGGATACACTCCAGGTTCATGAAGATCCCTTTGCTTTGTTTGCTTCTGCTAAGTATGCCTGGGCATTAGGTTTGGAGGAGTCGTTTCGAAAAAATCAAAGAAAACTGACTGCAGCCAGTGAACAAAGCCCCGCATCTTTCAATCGATCCCGCTACCTTCACTGGTCACTGACTGCTTTTGAAGCCCGGCAAACGGGCGACGATACTAAAGCATTGATGTATATAGACTCTGCTTTTCAGTATTCCGGGCCTCCAGAGCCAGCTGTAGATAAAATATTTATGCTGGCTGACATTCATGAAGAACAACAAGAATACGAAAAGGCTATTCTACGCTTAGAGAACTTTCCTCTATACAATCTAAATTACGTCAGCGCTCACGGTTATACTACGTATCGGCTAACACAGCTGTACGAAAAAAATGGAAATATTAATAAGGCCCTGGCCAAATGCAATGTGTTTTTAAAGAATTACGAAAGTTGTGATGTGAAATATCGCCCCTGGTGGGATGAAGTGGCAGAGCGAAGGAAAAGATTAGTGGATCAGATGAATTAATCGCATGCAATAATTATTCATCATCATTCTTTAATACTCCCTCACAACACATACTTCTCAAACAAGCGTTCCAATACCCCTTCCGGCTCCTCGCACAGCCCAGGATGTACCTTTGAACATTGCAGAATCGTACTCTTCGGCGCCGTGATCCAGCGAAAGCGATAGGCCATGTCCTGCTGAGCGATGGCTCCGCCCAGGGGATCGCCCTGACAGATCAACTCCCAGGATTTTAGGTGATCCCTGATTGCTTCCAGGTCAATATCCTCCGCAAAGGCTTGCAGGCGTTTTTCGTTGATCTGGTATTTCATAGCCAGATACTTCTTTCGTTTACTGAATAGGATCACTCCTATATTGATGAATTCTTCGCGCTCCACCTTCGGTACCAACCGGATAGAAGCGTATTCGTATACTAGTTTATCTTGCATCGATTGCTTCTTTGGTTAGTAAATCTAATAGCGAAAGTCGGGTAGTCAAATATTCGTTGTAGACGGCTCTTTTTTCTTCAGGAGAAATATCGCTGCCTTCTTCGACTAGCCAGTCGTCCGGAATTGTTGAAACAATTCCTTCAATTACTGCCGGCTTAAGTTGATCCTTAATAAAAGCAGCAGCCTCTGGCAATTCACTAGACTTGTCAAGTAAAACATGGTTTTGAATGGCAGGGAAGGTCCTGCCTGCACTTTCTTTCCAGCTTTTCCAGTTGTGATGAAAATACAGGCTGGCCCCATGGTCAATGACCCACAATTCCTTTCGCCAGCTTAAGAGGTTCGGATTTTTGGCTGTCCGATCAATATTAGTGATCATACTATCCAACATAACGACCTTCGAAGCGGTAAACGGATCTACCTCAGATACATTCGGATCATAGGTAATGGCCCCGGAAAGAAAATGTAGTCCCAAATTCAAACCTACACTAAAGGAAAGCAGATCCTGAATTTCTTCATCCGGTTCAGTTTTGCTAAAGGAATCATCCAGGTTCATAAAGACCAGTTCGGGTACCTTTAAGTCCAGCCTTCTTGCCAGTTCCCCGCCGATTAGCTCCGCAATCAAGGCTTTTTTACCCTGGCCGGCTCCGCGGAACTTTATGACATAAGAAAAACCGTCATCTGCGTCTACGATGGCAGGTAAGGATCCTCCTTCCCTTAAAGGAGTCACATACCTTATGACATTGACAGTACGTATTTCTACTTGACTCATGAGGGAAAGATAGAATATTTTCTGAATCCAATAGGAGGGATGTAATGTAAAATCAAGTAATTATTCATGCCTGAACCTGCTTTTTCTTTTCTTTTTACAAAAAAATCAAAAAAAATACCCTTTTTTTTATCCTTTCAAAAACAAATCGCCGATTAAACATGCTAAACATATATATTTTTCTATAAATCAAATATAATTAAATCACTGTAAATCAACAGTATAAAAAAACACCTGCATCTTTATTCAATCGACATAATCATTATTTCACTCGAAAAAATAGCAAATCTGTATTTGTTGCCCCCCTCTACTGCCTCTATATTTGTATCAGAATCAAACGGGAAACAAAGGTTTTCAATAAAGATTCAGAACAGATTAAGATCCCATGAACATTTTTTTTGAACAGTGAAGTGAATAACGGTTATAATCCCAAGAACATTTTTGACATCCTGACTACTAGCAAATGTAATCTCATGAACAAATTTTGAATCGTTTGACAAACAGTATTTTCCCATGAACAAACAACTTAGCTAAGAACAATTCATAATCTCAAAAACTATTTGATCAACGCCCTGCAAAGGGTCCCATGTACAAACTTTGACATCCTGACTACTAGCAAATGTAATCTCATGAACAATTTGAATCGTTTGACAAACAGTATTTTCCCATGAACAAACAACTTAGCTAAGAACAACTCATAATCTCAAAAACTATTTGATCAATGCCCTGCAAAGGGTCCCATGTACAAACTTTAACATCCTGACTACTAGCAAATGTAATCTCATGAACAAATTTTGAATCGTTTGACAACAAGTATTTTCCCATGAACAAACAACTTAGCTAAGAACAATTCATAATCTCAAAAACTATTTGATCAACACACGGACAAGAATTACATGAACAGATTGAACGACTACTACTAACAAATTATAATTCCCAAACAAATTAGGCACATAAACTACTTTTTTTGTAGTCCCAAAAACGATTAAACATTTACAAAGCAATAATCTTTGATCTCAAAAACTATTAGAACGGGCGGGCAGTGCATAAAAATTTCACAGTTTATAAAGTATACCTGCTCGCTCCGTTCGCAATGATTGTAATCCCACGAACTGATTTTTGATAGTAGAAATGCTCAAAAGTGAGCCATTTTTAATCCCATGAACACATCCAGGATGTACCCCACCGGTCATCCTGTTTTTTTTTTGCCTATCTACAGAGTGAGAATACCATAATTCAATAGCAGTAGCAATGGCAATGGCAATGGCAATGGCAAGTTTTATCATTGCCATTGATGTTGAAATTGCCATTGATATTGTTATTCTTTAGTGTGGCCGGATTGTACTTCTACCTTCTACTTTCTACAAATTTCGCCTCCCGCTGCCACACTTGATTCAGCCAGGCCCGCTCGGCCAGTGGTTGGGTTTGGCGGATATCCTGCCCTATTTTTTCCCATTTTGAAGGATTCCTTCTCAAAATTTGAGTTAACAGATTGCAAAAGTTCAGGCAAGTCTTTTTGGCGGTAACTGAAATCTTTTTATTCCGGCGCAAGTAAATACTAAAAGAAGCCAAAAGGGACAACAGCGGCTCTTCAGCATCCTGCTCGTAATAGGTTTTGAGTAGAATGATCCTGGTTCCGAGGTGATAATGCAGGTCGGAAAAATGTAATTGATTCAGGTGGGTTAACACCTGGTCATAGTCTTTTTTATGAAAATACAGTTCAGCCAGGTTAAAGTGCTTGGCATCTTCTGCTAATTTAGAAGGCAAGCTATCGGCATACTCCCGAATGAAATTCTCGCCCCATTCGTATCTTTGAAGCCGGAGTGCCAGCTTAACCACATTAGTGTAGGTCCAGTGGGACAAATGCTCTTCGTCAAATAATGATCTGGTCTGGATGCCGTCAATATAGAGGTCCAGCATAATGGAAATATACTCTTTTCGGCCCTGCCTGATCTTCGGTGCACAATAATTAAGCGCATACAGATAAATTTCCCGCCGGGTTTTTCGATTCAGCTGCTCCGCCTGTTGATCAATCAACTTCATCAGTTTTTCAAAATGTTGTTCCTCTTCGGGTTTGGAAATGGACAAGTAGATCATTAGGTAAATGTCAATAAGAGGATCCACTTTTTCCCTGTCCAGCAAATAGGATTTCACTTCTTCCATAAAGGTAAGATGGTAATCTGCTGCAATAATAGCCTGCCGGTTGAGCATCTCACAGCTGTATTTTAGCTTATGGAAAAAATAAAATTTATCCAGTTCCTCAGATGCTTTTTGCAAACTGGGGTCAAATGCCCGAACCTGTTGGCTGATGAAGTGATCCGATTCTACCCGGGCGAGTTGATACTGATAATAATAATCTTCTCCATCCGACACCCCCGTTTTTTCAAGTGATTGCTGTGTTTTCTTGAACAGATAATTATAGTGCTTGTCGAGCTTTCGTTCCACGAATTGATCCAGTGTATGGCAATTGGCCAGCGTCTCCTCATTTTGATAGCGTTCTATTGCCAAAAACTGCTCTCCCAGTCTTAGCAAATAATTCATCAAATGAGCCATTTGCATTTTGTCAAAAGGCTCTTTGGGAAATAGCGCTTGAAAAACAGCTTCTTTTTGAATCTTATCCTTTGGAAATTCAGGCGCATATTGTTCCAAATAAGACAAGAATGAAATTAGGTCCTCATTTTTATTATAATAAGGAGATGCTACGAAATCCCGAAACCGTCGAAAGTCGGTTGCACTGAAGGTTTGCAGCAATTCAATCAGCTTACTTTTCTCCATTTTTTGAAAAATTCAATCAATCGCAAAAAAAATTTGTACTTTTTGATGGTTTTTTTCGCTTTCCCTCTATCTACACTTGAAAAAGACACCAACACACATTAAAAAAAAGCAGAATTAAAAGTCTACAAACAACTATAACCCAGTTTTTTACAAAAAAACAATTTTACAAAATAAAGAAATCGACTGATTTAAAGTACGATTTTTTATCCGAAAAAACGAGAAAGATGTATTTGTTACGCACCCTTACTGCTCCTATATTTGTAATAGAAATTAAAACACAGCGAACATTGCGCTACATAATCTCAATATTAGTTATCATCCTATGGACATTACCAAGCGCTTTTGGCCAGCAAGTCTGGCCGGGTGATATTAACAACAATGGTATTGTCAATAATGTAGATGTACTGTACTGGGCCATTGCAAACGATGCAAAAGGAGACGCCAGACCGAATGCCAGTACGGATTGGGTAGGTCAAGACCTTCCGACTACAGTTTGGGCCGATACTTTTCCCAACGGTCTCAATTATGCTTATGCGGATTGTAACGGAGATGGAGTCGTAAATGAAGCTGACAGAAACCTCATTGAAAGAAATTTCGGCTTAGTCCACGGAGATGTCATTCCGGACGAATTTGCCACCGGGGAGCCAACTTCAGATCCAACATTATTGCTTAGCTCGGATACGACAACTGTTTCTCCTGGAGGAACATTGAATGCAGACTTATCCCTGGGGACCGAATCGGATAGCATCTCCAACTTTTACGGCATTGCCTTTACGGTAGTGTATGACCCCGAAATACTAGACCAAAGGGCCAGTGCCTTCACGCTGGATCTATTGACGGATACCTGGCTTAATGGCAGAGGAAATAATAAAGCGGAGCAGTTTATCGTAAACGACCCTGAGATGGGTGTTGCCCAGGTAGCCATCATAAGAAAAAACGGAGAGCCGGTCAGTGGATTTGGAGACATTGGGTCATTCAAGATTGTTATGGAGGATATTGTATTCCTGAACACAACAGTAAGCAATACTGATATCAAATTGGTTAATGATGAGCTGGCGGATATGATGGTAGCTCCTTCAGAATTAAAATTCTCCATTGATACGGTAACGGTAACGTCCACCAGACGGCAAATTCGCCAAAAAGGACTTAAGGTATATCCGAATCCTGTGGCTGGAAATCAGATCACTCTTGAAATGGATAATCCCGATGAAGTGATCCGGATCGTGCAAATGTTTGACATCAACGGAAGGCTGTTATCCAATCAGAAGTTTGGAGGCTTACAGCATAAGGAAATGATCGATGTAGGCGCTCATCCGGCAGGGATATACACCTTTAAGATCGTAACAGATAAACACTTGTATGTACAAAGCTTTTATAAGCAACCCTAGATAAGAAAATAAGGTAAGATTGTAATCCCACGAACATCCCAACGATCATTTTCTTCGGCTAACGGAAAATGGTTTCAATGACAGAACGGTCATTATAAAAGTTAGCCTTTTCATAATCCCATGAACAGTGTTTTTTAGTGAGTGTTAATGTAGTTTTTCTAATCCCATGAGCATATCCAGAACAGCCCCGAGGGGCTGTCTGGAATGTTTTTTTATGCTTACACTTTAAAAAAGGATTCCACTTTCCCTTCCAACACACTCTCTCCCGATAAATACACGTCCACTTTTCTGGCTGCTTCTCGACCTTCCGAAATGGCCCAGACCACTAAGGATTGCCCTCGGCGCATATCTCCGGCCACAAATATCTTTTCTACGTTTGTTTGATAATCGGTGTCGGCTACATTATTCCGATCGGTGCGCTCAAGCTGTAGTTGTTCCAGCATCCCCTCGTACTGCGGATGTACAAAACCTATGGCCAGTAAAGCTAGTTCGCAGGGGATTACTTTTTCGGTATCCGGAACCTCTTTAAAGGTATTCCGGCCGGTCTTCTTATCCAATCCCCATTTTATCTTTACGATCTTAACGGCCTTGAGGTTTCCGTCTTCATCTCCGATGAATTCTTTCGTTAAGATGGCCCAGTCTCTGGTTCCTCCTTCTTCATGTGAGGAACTCGTTCGGAGGACCATCGGCCAGTTGGGCCAGGAGTTGATATCGCGTTCGGCGGGTGGCTTGGCGAGTAACTCTATCTGAGTGACAGAATTGGCTTTGTGCCTGTTGGAAGTTCCTACACAATCCGAGCCGGTATCGCCACCTCCTATAACCAGCACATTTTTACCGGTGGCCATAATCGCTTCTTCCTCAGGTATGAGGTCACCGGCAACCCGGCGGTTATTTTGCTCCAAGAAATCCATGGCAAAGTGTACGCCCTTTAGCTCTCTGCCGGGAATAGGCAGGTCACGCGGGACCGTAGAGCCGCCGGCTAAAACAACCGCATCATGATCTTCTACCAATTTTGGGGCATTGATATTCCCCCCCACATTCGCATTGGTTTTAAATCGTATGCCTTCCGCTTCCATCAGGGCCACTCGGCGTTCTACCACCCATTTTTCAAGCTTAAAGTCAGGAATCCCGTAACGAAGCAATCCTCCAATACGGTCATTGCGTTCATACACCGTAACGGTATGTCCTACTTTGTTTAACTGAGCTGCGGCTGCCAGGCCGGCAGGGCCACTACCCACCA
Source organism: Bacteroidia bacterium (assembly GCA_030430845.1). Taxonomy (GTDB): domain Bacteria; phylum Bacteroidota; class Bacteroidia; order Chitinophagales; family Saprospiraceae; genus JANQPA01. The sequence goes on from JAUIKE010000072.1 coordinate 27,106, forward strand.
CGGCGATCCTCTTGCCAGTTCTTAAAGTGGGAGGTTTGGGCCGGATGTACCCCTTTTCAAAAGCTACTTCTGCTATGGACTTTTCTATATGCTCAATGGCTACAGCCGGCTGGTTAATCCCTAGCACACAGGCTGTTTCGCAAGGAGCGGGGCAAATGCGACCAGTAAATTCGGGAAAATTGTTTGTGCTCTGTAGGATCTGAAAAGCCATTAACCAATCTTCCTCATACACAGCGTCATTAAACTCCGGAATGATGTTTCCCAAAGGACAGCCGTTATGGCAAAACGGGATCCCACAATCCATACAGCGGGCCGCTTGCTTGACTGTCTTGTCCTGGTCAAATTCTTCATATATCTCTTTATAATCCTCAATCCGCTCCTTGGGATTCCTTGATGTTGGTAACTCTCTGTTATATTTTAAAAATCCTTTTGGATCTGCCATAATTTTTGGTTGTTAGTTAATTGGTTGTTAGTTGTTGGTTAGATCTTTCAAACTTTCGGTTTCTGCTATCAGTTAGAGATCTTTTGAGGCACGCAGATATCGCAGATTCAGCAAATACTTTATCTGCAAAATTCGCGAAATCTGCGTGCCCTCTAAGAGATCTTCAAATAACTCTACCCGATCTAAAATTTAGTGGGCCCCTGGAACCTCGGAACTCTGGAACCCGAAGAAGTAATACTACCCCATAACACCTTCTTCCTCCATCAATTTCTTTTTCTTCTCCAGCACTGCCTTATAATCCCGAGGCATTACTTTGATAAAATCAACCTGATACTGTTCCCAGTTTTCAAGTATGGATTTGGCTTCCTTGCTGCCCGTATACCGGGCATGGTTTTCAATCAAGCCCTTCAAAAGGGCCCAATCCTCCCCACTGAGTGGATCCAGGTCGATCATTTCCATGTTCACCTTCTTGCGGAAAGTCTTGTTTTTATCCAAAATGAAGGCCATACCGCCACTCATCCCGGCCGCAAAGTTTTTGCCGGTATCTCCCAATACCACCACTACCCCACCGGTCATGTATTCGCAACCGTGATCTCCGATGCCTTCAACGACGGTTGTCACACCTGAATTCCTGACGCCAAAACGTTCACCTGCCATGCCATTGATGTAAGCTTCTCCGGAAGTAGCGCCATAGAAGGCTACATTTCCAATAATGATGTTTTCAGAAGCAATAAACTTCGCAGAAGCATCCGGCACTACAATTAAACGGCCGCCAGACAAGCCCTTTCCGAAATAGTCATTAGCCTCTCCTTCCAACCTAAATTCGATTCCCGGAGCACCGAATGCACCGAAGCTTTGCCCGGCAGAGCCTTTAAATTCGAAATGTATAGTCCCGGCAGGAAGCCCCTCTCCACGATATTTCTTAGAGATTTCATTGGACAGCATAGTACCCACAGCACGGTCCGTATTTCGAATATCAAAAGAGGCCTTTACTTTTTTACCTTTATCGAGAGCTAGCTTGGCCTTTTTGATCAGAAGTTGGTCCAGCACCAATTCAATGCCGTGGTCTTGTTCCACCAACTTGCGCTGTCCAATGGATTCATCGGCAGGCTCTTTGTAAAGAATAGGGCTGAGGTCCAATTTCTTGTATTTCCAGTGTTCGATGTTCTTTTTCAATTTCAATAATTCAACTTTCCCCACCATCTCGTCTACTGTACGGAACCCTAAAGAAGCCATGATTTCACGCAAGTCCTGTGCCAGGAAGGTAAAGAAGTTGATCACATGCTCCGGCTTACCGGTGAAGCGCTTGCGCAGTTCCGGATCCTGAGTAGCGATGCCCACCGGACAGGTATTGAGATGGCATTTACGCATCATAATGCAACCTTCTACTACCAATGCAGCGGTCGCCACGCCCCATTCTTCTGCCCCCAGCAAGGTTGCCATCGCCAGGTCTCGGCCGGTACGGATCTGACCGTCGGTTTGTAATGTTACTCGATCGCGCAGCTTATTTTTCACCAGTGTCTGATGGGTTTCGGCCAGGCCTAATTCCCATGGCAATCCGGCATGACGGATGGAGGTGATCGGAGAAGCGCCTGTACCTCCATCATGACCGGAAATTAGAATAGCGTCAGCATGGGCTTTCGCCACTCCGGAGGCAATGATCCCGACTCCCGCCTTAGATACCAACTTCACATTGATGCGGGCTGCTCTGTTGGCATTTTTTAAGTCAAAAATGAGCTGAGCCAGATCCTCGATAGAATAAATATCGTGATGCGGCGGCGGCGAGATCAGACCTACACCTGGCGTCGAATGCCTGACCCGACCGATCCAGTCATCCACCTTGTGACCGGGTAATTGCCCCCCCTCGCCGGGCTTCGCGCCCTGCGCCATTTTTATCTGCAACTCATCCGCATTGGTCAGATAATAACTGGTGACTCCAAAGCGCCCGGAAGCTACCTGTTTGGTTGCAGAACGCTCCAGATCTCCCTCTTTATTCGGAAAAAAGCGGCGCTCGTCTTCGCCCCCTTCTCCACTATTACTTTTGCCGCCGATGCGGTTCATCGCAATAGCTAAAGTGGAGTGTGCCTCATGCGAGATCGAGCCGAAAGACATGGCTCCAGTCGCAAAGCGCTTGAAGATTTTTTCAACAGATTCTACTTCTTCCAGTGGAATGGGATCCCCCTTACGGAAAGTCAATAAACCTCTAAGAGTAAGTGCTTTTTCGTTTTGTTTGTTGATGATATCGGCATATTGCTTGTAAGCCTTATAATTGTTCGTCCGGGAAGCCAGCTGTAAAAAGTGAACTGATTTGGGGTTAAAAGTGTGCTCTTCTCCTCTGTGTTTCCACTGAAAAACACCCCCTGCCTCTAGTTGCAGATAAGGCACCTTTTTCTCGGCATATGCCAATTTATGTCGAGCAAGTGTTTCGTGTGCGATTCCGTCAAAGTCCACTCCCTGAATACGGGAAATAGTTCCCTGAAAACACTTATCAATCACTTCCTTATGGACTCCAAGTGCCTCAAAAATTTGTGCCCCATGATAAGACTGCAAGGTAGAGATGCCGATCTTAGACATAATTTTCAATAATCCCTTGCCCACCGCTTTATTATAGATTTTGAATAAGCTATCCAGGTCCTGGTCGGGATCAAATGCGCCTCTGCGCTTCAGATCAGCAACAGAGGAATAGGCCATATAAGGGTTAATCGCACTGGCCCCGTACCCGATCAAGGTGGCAAAATGATGCGTTTCGCGTACGTCTCCCGCCTCAATAACCAGGGAAGTTTGGTTGCGTAGTCCTTGTCGGATCAAGTGATGATGAATAGCGCCTACGGCCAACAAGGAAGGTATCGGTGCCTTAAACATATCGACTGAGCGGTCGGATAAGATTAGAATATTGTATTTGTTATGGAGTAAATCCTCCGCCACTGCGCAAATTTGGTCGATAGCCGCCCGCAAGCGCCCCTTCTGTCCGTCCGCCTGAAAGACAATGTCTATCACCCCTACCTTGTAGTCGGGATGATTTAGGTTTTTTATCTTATTAAAATCGGCATTGGTTAAAACAGGGGAAGGCAAGTGGATAAACTTGGCCCGCTCCGGAGTGATGTTCATGATATCCTCTTCCCCTCCCAGCATAGCATATAGGGACATGACCGAACGTTCACGAATAGGATCGATCGGCGGATTGGTCACCTGAGCGAACAATTGCTTAAAGTAGTTCGACAAATGCTGTGACTGATGCGATAATACCGCCAATGGCGTATCAGATCCCATCGATCCAATGGGGTCTTTACCAGCCTTGATCATAGGCTCTATGATGACATTCAGGTCTTCTTTTGTAAAACCGAATAACTGCTGGCGCCGGAGTAAAAAGTCTTCACTTAATTCTACAACGGTATCTTCCTGAGTTGGTAATTCCTCCAGGTTGACACGGTGTTTATCCAGCCATTCTCTGTAGGGATGTTCCTGACAGATCTTAGCTTTTAGCTCTTCATCCTCGATCACACGGTTTTGCTCCAGGTCAGCGATGAGAATTTTTCCGGGTTGTAATCGCCCCTTATAAACGATGGTTGACTGATCGATGGGTAAGGCGCCGGCTTCGGAAGCGACGATCAAAGTATTATCTTCAGTAATGCAATATCTGGAAGGACGCAATCCGTTTCGGTCCAGGGTAGCCCCTACCAATTTACCATCCGTAAAACAGATAGAGGCCGGCCCATCCCAGGGTTCCATGATGGCACGGTGATATTCGTAGAAAGCTCGCTTATAGTCGGCCATTTCTTCATCGTGCTGCCAGGCCTCCGGGATCATCATCATCAGGGCATGGGGCAGAGAAAATCCGCCTAAAACCATAAACTCTAAAACGTTGTCAAAATTTCCAGAATCAGATAGGTTTTCACCGCAAATCGGGTGCAGCTTTTCCATTTCTTCCTCAGTAAAGGAAGTTTTGGTCATCAGCTTTTCCTTGGATTTCCACCAATTCAGATTCCCCATAATGGTGTTAATCTCGCCATTGTGGGCAATGTAGCGAAAGGGTTGAGCCAGTTTCCACTTTGGCAATGTATTGGTAGAAAAGCGTGAATGTATAAGAGCGATGGCCGATTTACAACTTTCATCCTGTAAATCCGGAAAGTAAGGCCTTAATTGATAGGTTGTTAACTGACCTTTATAAACGACTGTTTTATAGGAAAACGACGTGATATAGAACTGATCCTTTGATTGGGGGAACGTCTTATATATATTATGAGTAGAAAACTTTCTCAATATATACAGTTTCCTTTCCAAAGTATCCTGATCCAATTCTTCGACCGGTTTAATAAAAACCTGCTCCATTCGAGGCTCCACATTGATGGCCGACTCTCCCAGTTCTTCATTATCGGTAGGGATCTTTCTGTATCCCAGCAACTCAAAGCCCATCTCGTCAATATAGTCATTAAACAAGACGCGACATTGTTTGCGCAGGCTTCGGTCTGCCGGGAAAAAGACCATTCCTACACCGTATTTTCCAAACTCCGGCAATTGAAAACCAAGCTCTTTGCATTTCCTGTAGAAAAATTCATGCGGCGTCTGGATCAAAATACCTGCACCATCCCCTGTGTTGGGTTCACATCCGCAAGCTCCACGATGCTCCATATTAGTCAGCATGAGCAGGGCATTCTCAATAAGCTGGTGGGTCTTTTCTCCGTTTAGGTTGGCGATCAAGCCGGTTCCACAAGCGTCTTTTTCCAGTTCGGGTACGTATAATCCTTTCAGTTTCTTTGTCATAGGGAATTAAAAAATTAAAAATAAGCGCCCATGCAAGCGCACTGGATCGCTTGTTGTTTGATGTGTCAATTGATGTACTCCAACTGCTTCGTTGAAGTATTGGTTAGGGAGAGAAGCCTAAAGGGCTTAATTTGGCAATTTTAAAAATATAAAGGAAAGTTTTGAATCTAAACTAATTAACGGCTTTTATTTCTGCACATTTTTCAATAATTACGACATTCAAATAAAAATAACGCATAAGTAAACTGCTAAATCACTCGTTATATTTGGTATAAAATTTGGCAATATATCTATACACGAAATAAAAACAAGCATCTACTTGTTCGGTCAAACAAAAAATTTATCTGAAAAAATACAGTTCTTTACCCCTCTCCTGCCGGGAAAGTAAAATATTACAACTGCTAAGTGTTAGTAGCCTATGGGTGAGACAGCCGCCTCTGATTATTACCAGGCCAGGACTTCTTTTAACAAGACATCATTTTCTTTTCCTCTAACCTCGACTGTCATAGCGGGCTTTTCGCCACTCCAATCGATGTGCAACAAGGCAAAATTGAGTGCCACAATCAGATCTCCAACCCGATACTTATTAGGCTCGGTATCCCCTAAAGACCAGGTGTGCGTCATCCCGCTGGAGGTCAATTCATACAATGGATAATCCAGGCTGTCCAAAGTAATCTTGGATAATTCAGCAATATGTCGGTCTCCACTCAGCAAAACGGCATGGGCAGGTTTAGTTTTTTCCATTAATGCAAAAAAACGTTGGCGAGCAGCCGGGAAGTTAGCCCATTTTTCATAGATCTGTTCTTCGGGGATAAACTGGATACCACAGGCAATCAGGTGAAGCTCTGCATCGCTGTTGGTGAGTTCCTCTTCCAACCACTTCCACTGGGCTTCTCCTAGCACATCCCCCAACTCGTTTGGAAAATACCGTGCAGTCCCAGTCGTATCTTCTTGTAATTCATCTCTGAAGTAACGCCCGTCCAGCAGCAATATCTTAATCCGCTTTCCTTCCGGTCCGAATGTATAGCTTTGGTAGGCACCCGGCCGTTCCCGAACGGAAGCATCGACAGGAACATCGAGGAAATCAAGCATAAGAGACTTGGACTCGTCTTTTTTAGCGAAATTTTTATCTCCGTCATTCACTCCATAATCGTGATCATCCCATATACCGAGTACGGCCGTGTTTTGACGGAATGCCGAATATGCTTCTCCGTTCTTTTGCCTCTTATACTTTTCGAGCATCACTTGCATATCCTCGCTGTCTCCGTAGATGTTATCTCCCAACCACATCCACAGCTGCGGATCATGTGAAGCAATGGCCGGCCACATATCCTGAGGAAGGTTTTCCCGATTACAGGACCCTAATGAAATGATATTCAACGTTTGACTAAAATCGATTTGCTGACCTTCATAAAGAACAGATACCGAAGGTTCAATTTTAGATTTGCAGGAAGCCGTCAGAAAGATAAGCAGGACAAAAAAGAGCAATCTATTCATTTTTTTCAGTCAAAAATAAAGAATCACGCTTTCTTAAGAAGGCTTCTTGTATTAATTATTCATTAAAGGCTTTCCTGGAACCTTGGAACCTTGGAACTTAACAACCTAATCAATCCCCGCATACTGAATCCCAGCCTTTTCTCTTATGGCATCAAGCAATTCGATCAGATCCATGCTAAAAGATAGAGGCAACAGGTCACTCTCTTTCTTACCTGCGACCAAACAGCGGACTACTTCTTCTGCTTCGTAATGATAGCCATTGGAAAAATAGTCGAAATTAAAGTTCTGTGGCCGCTCTCCTTCTTTTATTAAAGTAAACCAGCTGGGAGCATGCCATTGGGTGTGAATATGGATGGTTCCTTTTTCACCATAGATGAATGCCTCAGTTTTCGTATCTGCCAATATCGTACTATGCAGATGGGCCATTCTTCCGCCTAAATATTTGAAGAGTATTCCACAGTCGACATCTACCCCTGTATTACCGATATTCGCCATAGCCTGTATTTCCTGCGGTTTCCCTAAAAGTAAAAGAGCTAAAAAGACCGGGTATATCCCAATATCCAACAAAGAGCCTCCACCCAGCTGAGGATCGAAAAGGCGGCCGGTCGGATTAAAAACAGGTCGGAAACCAAAATCGGCTTTGACAGCGAGGACCTCACCAATCTCGCCTTGTTCGATGAGTTCCAGCGCTTTTACAGTAGTCGGCATAAACCGAGTCCAGAAGGCTTCCATCAGAAAGGTATTTTTTTCCTGAGCTTTGGAGATCATTTTTTCCACCTGCTGCCGGTTCATGGCAAAGGGCTTCTCACAAAGAACAGGAATTCCGGCCTCTAGACAAAACAGGGTGTTTTCGCAATGCAGTGTGTGAGGAGTGGCGATGTACACGACATCCAGGTCCGGGCAATTTACCAATTCTTCATAGCTGCCGTATGCATATCCGGCTCCATACTGATCAGCAAAGGCCTGGGCCTTGTCCAATGATCGGGATGCCACAGCATGCAAGCGCATATTTTTTCCTTTAGCCAGGTCCTGAGCAAACTTGTGGGCAATTTTTCCTAAGCCAATGATACCCCAATTATATTTTTTCATGTGTATGCTTTTTTAAAGGCCTTAAGTTAAAAAAATCTGCTCATTTCGCCTTTGCTTACTTTTTCGTATCTTTATATTCTATAAGCCTTTGAACCCTTTTGTTCGTTCAAGGATCAACTCTAAAGATTGGCAAAATCCCCCCGCCATTTTATAGTTTGCAAAATTAGTGCTAAGGTGAAAGACAAGAAAAAACAAGCCCCCCAACCGACCATTTCTCCAATGTTTGAGGGGGAGATTCATTTCCATGAAATTAATGCCTTTAGCTGGGCTTTTGGCCTGGCTATTATGGGTCATGCCCATGAATCCCTGGAGGAATCCCTACATGCTTTTGAGCAGTTGTTGAACTTTCAACGTACTAGGCGGCCTTCTTCTGAAATGTCCCTCCATCAATGGGAGGAAAACATCCAGCTTTCAGAAGAGCAAAAAAATCTGTTGAGTACAGCGCAGCTCCTACACCTTCCTGTCGCGGCCGGAGTATTATGGGGCATTTTCCAACGACATGAAGATAAGGCAATGGCTAAGGAAGCTCTCCGGAAGTTTTATCCGGACCTGCTGAATTACCATAACGAAATGTATCAGGAAAGAGATCCCAATGAGGACGGCCTGATTACCAACTACCATCCCTGGGAAAGTCTTCAGTTTTCATCTGATCACTCGCCGAAAGGCCACCGTCTTGTGGAAGCAATCCCCAAAGGCTATCAATTACTCAGCCAATTAGCCGCGGGCAGTCACCCCTTTGAAGTGCAGGATCCGCTGTTCCACGCCTTTCTGAGCTGGAGCAATGAATCCCTTATCCAGATAGGAGGTGTGATAGGTGAGGATGTCAAAGATATTATGGAAAAATATGAGCTTACCATATTTAGCATAAATGAGCGCCTGTGGAATGCTGAAAAACGCCACTTTTGTCCCTTTGATCTTAAAAACAAGGCGCATCTTCCCTTTGCCGTATTGCCCAGCGCACTTTGCCTGTTCAGTGAAATCGCTACTCAGGACCGTGCTGAAGAATTATATCCCCAGTTGGAAAAACAGCTTAAAAAGGAGATGGGGGCTGACATTAGAGAAGAAGAGCTCCATCCACTCTCCCTAGCTCAACACATTTTATTGCTTCAGGGCCTTGGCACCTACGGCTTTGATGAGCTGTCTGTGCTGCTCTTGCAACGCCTGAGTTTCCTTCTGCAAAAGGCTAAAGACCGGGGAGAGCACAGCTTTTTAATTAAAGGATTTGACCTGTTTTTACAGAGTTAAAAAAAAAGAGGGAGGCGAATTCGCCTCCCTCTTTTTTTTTAACTCTGTAATCCACATTGCATTGATTGCATGGCGAAAAACCTGGGAATGCAATATCTTGCCGTTGTATATACTGCGTACGCTCACCCGAAATTTCAATCAACAGGCTACTTACAAGGATAAGAATTGCTTTAATGAAGACCTCATTGAAGCAGCGGGGATTTTTTTCCCATCATCAACTATTCATAACCAAAAAACAAATCATTATGAAACTAAAGTTACTAGTTATTGCTTTCACCCTGCTTTCGAGTCATTATCTGCAGGCTCAATACGCCAATTCATACATTCTTGATCCCGACAATCCCTGGTACTGGCAGCCTTGTACTATTGAAGAAGCAACCTATGTCCTTCAGCCCAAGGGATTTTATACCCAGGTTGATATGTATCTTACTTTTTCCGGCCGGGATGCGGGTTTTAGTGCCTCTACACAAGTGGAAGTAGTACTCGATTTCCAGCTTCCGGAAAAAGCGATGGTAATAGATAGCTGGCTTTGGGTTGAAGGAGTTATTATAAAGGCCAAAATACTCGACAGATGGACGGCTTCGGGTATTTACGAGGAAATTGTTGGACGACGGAGAGATCCATCCATTTTATTTAAAAATTCTGCCACGGATTATCAACTCCGGATCTATCCAATGGCAGGCAATGGTAGTCGGAAGGTCAAGTTATCACTTTTAGTTCCTTCGGAATGGACCAATTCAGAAGTACAGTCCTTCATTCCTGCTCAAATTCTTCAAACCTCCTCCCGCCCTGTTCAGGCTGTTTCCATCCGAAACTTCCCTGAAGCCGAATGGACCAACCTGAACATCAAGGAACTCAGCCAAGGTCAATTTCAACCACAAAGCGATTCCCTCTTAGGACATTTTCAGGAGATTATTACCTCCTCAACCGCATTAAACAGTGGGTTCACACTCTCTGCTCCGGCCCCATTTGAAGAAGGCGTCTTTGTCAGTAAACTGGAAAGTCCAAAAGGAGATAATTATTACCAGATGGCGATCTCGCCTGCCACGGTTTTTGATCTGCCCAAAACCCAATCCAGAAAGCTAATGCTCCTGTTTGATTATGCGGCCTCCAGTAGTACACTGTCCCAGGCTCAGCTTTTGCAAAATGTAAGAACTCAGCTTACGAATAATCTGCTCCCTTCCGATTCTTTTAATATCATGGTATCTTCCCTCACCATTGAACCCTTCAGCGATCAGTGGTTGCCGGCCAGTCCTCAGATGATTGATTCGGTTTTTGCGGCCCTTGGTAGTAATCCGATTGCCAATTACAGTAGCATCCCCTCTTTACTTGGAAACGGCATTAAATTTATTACGGAAAGTAATGGAGGCGGAAACCTGCTTTTGTTCGCTAATTCCGATAACGAAGGTAATGTAGAACCCGCTAACCAATTGATCAATGATCTACTGGACCTTATGACGGAAGGCGTGGTTCCAGTTAGTATTTACGACTCACAGGATATTGGCCTGAGAAGCTTTCGGATCAATAACCGACGGTACTATGGCAATGAGTATTTTTATGAAAACCTCGCCAGACTTACCTCCGGCACCATGGTGCGCCAATTTAATAACCAGGCCTCTTTCGCTGAAAACATCACTTCCGTCATGGAGTCTATTTCATCCTATACCGGCACCCTTGATCTCTATACCACCCTCACTGAAGGCTTCTGCTATAATCGCTTTAACATCAGTGGAGACAACGAATTGGTCAACCTCAACAAACCGATCCTCCAGATCGGAAAATATCAGGGATCATTTCCTTTTGTCATTGAGGCAGCAGGAGAATACGATGGCATCTTGTTCGGCGAATCTATTTTAATAGACGGCCCCGAGCTGATAGATTCGGATAGCCTCCTTGAAGAAGCATGGGCCGGAAACTACATTCGTTC
>JAUIKE010000308.1 GCA_030430845.1 Bacteroidia bacterium
GCTGGACCAATGTTAAAACGGGCGAAGTAAAACTCCCCATTCCTGCAAGGTCGTACCAAAAAAGAGCTTTTAGCGGGATCCATATGCTATCTCCGGCTATTTTTGAGCATATGCCGGAGGAAGAAGTTTTTTCAATCATTGATGTCTACCTGAATGTAGCGGCACAACAGCAAATCCTGGAGTATCCGCATGATGAAGACCGATGGATAGATGTGGGGAAAATTCCGGAGCTGGAGAGAGCTGCCCAGTTTTTGAAAGATTTACTATTAAATTAAAAAATCGGTCCCTGGCGGGACCGATTTTTTAATTTTTAATAAACCTCTTCGTTTGGGAATCCTCTCCGGCATTTATTATTAGCAAGTAAGTACCTTTTTCCAGTTGATCGACATCGAGTCGGATATCGTTCCGGCCGCTTATAAGCGGCCAGGGAATTGAAAGTAGTTGTCTGCCCAAAATATCAGTCACTATCAATTTGGCGCTCTGATCCTTTGCCGTCCGGTAATTAACATTTAGGTACTGCTTGACCGGATTAGGCGCAAAGGTGAAGGCAGAAAATGAGCGAGTCGGCTCATATTTTGGTTGATCCAATGTTTTATTATTAGCCGATAAAATACTGATATCGTCAATAGCTATGTCACTTCTATAAGTATCGCCGGTACTACCGACAAACCGGAAGCGCACCCCATTTTCTTCGGCATAATTTGTAAGATTAATAGATACATTTTTCCACAGCTTCCCTCTGTCGCCTGATAATTGCCATAAGGTTGACCAGTTGGCACCATCGTTTATACTAATCTCCAGTTTAAGCGTCCCCATATCGAGGCCATACATATTATAGTAGAAACTAAAAGTGGGATTGCTAAGTCTGGTCAGATCAAAGCAAGGAGAATTGATGACCGCCGTTTTATTATAATTCAAAGAAGCCTCGGTATACAAGTACCAGGTTCCCTGAGCGGCAGCATCGGGACCGGTAACGGAAGAGGGCGTGCCCAGTTTGTGTCGTGACCAGTCAAAATCATCATTCGAATCTTGCTGCCAGCCACCGAAGCCGTTTTCGAAGCTTTCAAAATAAGGATAAACATCAATACCGTTTTCACAGAATTTGCTTCCATCAATGACTGTAATGAAGGCTGTTTTGGTAATAATGTCGTTCCCATGTTCATTAGTCACGGTTAAGCTTACTGTGTATTCGCCCGGTTCGGAATACAGCACAAAAGGATGCTGTTCTTCACTGCTTGCAGGATCCCCTCCTTCAAATGTCCAGGACCAGCTATCAGGAGTATTCTCGGACAGATCAGTAAATTGTATTTCTTCTCCAGCGATAATATAGGTGCTGCTTGCTTCAAATTCTGCTACGGGTGGCACCCCATCTCCGCCATTGGAAGTAGTCAGAGAAATATTATCTACAGCCATATCACTTCGGAAGCGGCTACCTGTTGTTCCCACGAATCGGAAAGACACCCCCATGTTTCCAATGTAGTCTGTAAGATCAACAGATGCACCATGCCATTTATCAGATTGGTCACCCTCCATGAACCAGATGCGAGTCCAATCCTGGCCATTATTCGTACTGATTTCCAAACTAAGGCTCCCCATGTAGGAGCCATACATATGATATTGAAAGTCAAATTGTGCATTTTCAAGCTCGGTCAGGTCAAAACAAGGAGAATTAATGACGGCTGTGCTGTTATAATGACTAGAAGCCTCGGTGTATAAGTACCATTCGCCTTCGGCAGCGGCTTCAGGCCCTGTTTCGGAGGAAGGCGTTTTTTTGTTGTGCAGGGTCCAATCAAAATCATCTTCGCCGGCTTGCGTCCATCCGCCCATTCCATTTTCGAAGCTTTCATTATATGGATACTCGGTAATTCCGTTTTCACAGCCGACTTCTTTTTCCTCTTTTTTCATGACGAGGACCAGGTCAGTTTTGGTTTGGGTATCGGAACCTCCTTCATTTGTAACAGTGAGACTGACCGGATAAAGTCCCACTTCTGAGTACGTAATAATAGGGTTTTGTTCCGTACTTTTATCAGGTTGCCCTCCTTCAAATGTCCAGGACCATGAACTAGGTTGTCCGGTGGACAGATCGTTAAACTGGACGGATTCCCCTATATAGATCTGCTTCTTTGAAACGCTGAAGTTTGCTTTCGGAGCGGGGATTCCTTTTTTCTTTCCACTTACAACAATATCATCAAGAGCCATGTCGCTCAAAAAAGCATCACCGACCGTGCCCACAAAACGCAAGCCGACCCAGGCAAGGCCTACATATTCATTTAAGGCAATTTCAACCTGTTCCCAGTTACCAGACTGCTCTCCTGACCTGAACCAAATGCTGCTCCAGCTTGCACCCTCATCAGTACTTACCTGAAGATCTAAGGTTCCCATTGTACGGCCGAGCATATGATACTGAAAACTGATTTGAGCTTCACTAAGATCATAAAAGTCTAAGCATGGCGTATTAAGAATTGCCCTTTTGTCGGCATTCCCGGAAGCCTCCAGATACAGATAGTGAGATCCCTGAGCGGCCTTATCGGGGCCGGTATTTCCGGACGAGGTCTTTCCCTGGTGCAACGTCCAGTCTAAATCATCATTAGTTGATTGAGTGAGCAAACCAATAGTCCCGTCAAGCGATTCGGCATATGGAAATGTTCGCACGCCATTGTCACACTGAAGGGAGGGTACTACGGTAATAAACTCTTCCTTTTTAATAGTATTTTTTCCGTTATCGTTTTCAACGGTCAGACTCACTGCGTAAAGGCCCGGTTCATTATAGGTTACCAGGGGATGCTGCTCAGTGCTTGTTTGTGGGTTTCCTCCGTCAAATTCCCACAACCAGGAGTCTGGATTATTGACGGACTGATCCGTAAATTGGATACTTTCTCCGGCCTGGATGATCGTTTTTTCTGCTGTGAAATTAGGAGAAGGCAAAGGTACGCAGGCTGTTGAATTGATGAGTTCCTTTCTTCGGGGGCTGTTATTTAAAACGGTGATGATCCTGGCCTTTTGATCTTGCGTAAAGATATTCATGCAGTCATCATCTGTATAATCCATATAATTTTCGATCATATCTACACTTCCGCAGGAAACATGCCCTGCCGAACAACCTGTATTAGCTGCGTCAGATTCGGGTGTATCTTCACAAAAATCATCTGTTCCACAACCGGCATCGCCCCAAATATGGCGCAAGCCGAAAAAGTGTCCCAATTCATGCGTCAGTGAACGCCCTTTTCCATATTCAAGCAGTCCGGACGTATTTGGATAGGTTGAACTTCCTACAGTGAAGGGAGCAATGGCAACCCCATCTGTTTCTGCCAATCCGGCATTATCCGCCACCCCGGGTAAACCCGACATACTTGGTAATTGAGAATACCCTAATACGACCCCATCTCCATCGCTGCTTTGCATATCCAGCACCCAGATATTAATATAGCTTTCAGGATCAAACTGAGTAGCCTCCTTGATAAAGCTTTCGATATAGGTTCGAGTAAAAGGCGGATCGGGCCAGTCAAAATCATTTCGGTTAATACGGCGAATCCCAGGTTCAGGGAGGGGGCTCCCGTCAGGAGCAAAATAGGCAGCACAAAATTCAATTTCTATATCGGCACCAGCTTCGTGTTCGTTGTATCCGGAGGTGCCGGGTTTTTTCCTAAAGTCGTTATTAACTTGTTCTATTTGGGCATATACCAGATCAGCTGCCACATTATCAGAGCTTCCTACATCTGTACCATCATGTATAATATGAAATACGACCGGCAGCGTTACTACTGAGCGCAACTGTGAGGCTTCGTGATACCGCCTTACTTTAGGAGCCAGCCATTGTTCGAAATCTTTATCATTCCCCAATCCAGGGAATTGTTGCCGAATAGCGGCATCAGCTTCGGTGGTTTCACATCGAATAATATTCGTTCCCTGCTGTCCATGCATACTACTCCAAAGTAAACAGAGGAGGAGTATTCCCATCCATTTTTTAAAGGTCGTCATCTGAGAATTCTTGTGTTATTACTTAAATCCGGATCGTTTAGCTCGATGCAAATTCGGGACTAAACCTTTTTGGGTTATTAATCTGGAACGTAAAAAATGAATTCAAGTTCCAAATTTGTTACCTAAATAGTAATCCAGACAGCTCAAATCAGAGTGCAAAGCTAGCATTAATATTATTGCTCTCTCAATAAGCGACTTGAATTATACCATAAAACTTTCTAAAACACCGGAGGTTTTAGAAGCCGTTCCTACGAAATGATTGTTTAATCGGTTGCAAAAAGTGTGTAGCGCAGGAAGTTCACGTGTTGTATGGATAGAAGCACAAAATGTGTTCCAATTTGCTTTTGGTATGGTAGAGATGCCTTTACTGGACTTTACAAAGAAAACCAAAAAAAATGACAGTTCAAATAAAGGAGGAAGCTTATCCTTCACTTGTCTTGGTTTTAACACTAAAAAATGGAAAATTTTTTTTGGATGTGGAAGGGAAATGAGTGAGACCTTCTGTTGACTCCCTAGAGCGAAAGCCCGTACCAGCAGGCAGACATTATCGGACAAAAGCGGACAAAAGCGGACAGAAACTTGCGCCCAAACAAAATTTGGCTGAGCTTGCGTTAGTCACCTGGTGACTTGGAGTCACCAGGTGACTAACGACCGAATAATCCCCAATCAAATTAAATAAAATTATATTAAACATAATCAAATACATTGAGCTGCACCAGGCACATACTTTAGCGCCCCCACCCCTTGCAAATAGATCTGATTATTGACGACCTTAATCACCGTAGCAGCCACTTCTCCATTCTGACTCATCCTGAAATAGCTGATCCCTTCCTGAACAATAACATCCCACTGGCCTACAGCAGACAACCTCAGTTGATCTGAACCGCTTATACTCATACCTGCCGCCGAGCCACCGCCCGCACTGCTTTCATAAATTTGCAGACTCCCACCCGGACATAAATGAACATACTGTGTGCTTTGAACATACATCCCTCCGTGGTGCTGACTGGTTTGAAATACCAGTACACTTCCCATTAATATTTGATTCCATTGATCCGATTCCGAGCCTTTTAGTACAGAGAAGCCTGACCTATCAGTTTGCTGACCTGGGGCTGTTTGAGGAGCGACATTGGTTTCCGAAACAACGGTAGAAGTACCGCCGCCCTGCGCTTGCAGCCACTCATAATGGTCTTCCAACTCCAGAACCATCATTTCCGGCATGGACGAAAATTCTTCTAGCAGTTGCTTTCTTAATGAAGTAATGGTTTCAGGATCATCTAAGATCGCAGAAATGCCAAAACTTCCGGCATTTTTATCCAGGTAAGCATACAAATGTTTCTCTTTCAACTGATAACCGTCAACCGTTTGAATAATAGTCTCGGGATGCTGAAAGTCCTGAGCATTTGAACAAGAAGAAAAAATAGTACTCAGGCAGAGGGCGATAAAAAGAAGGTTCGATGTTTTCATATGGCGAATATTTAAGTCTTTAATTCAAAAATTAGGAATAGCTTTTGTGTTGATCCCAAAAAAGATGCTTGCAGCTTATGGTTCGCTTTTAACATATTGTCGACGCTGCATCCATTCGTAATGTTCGTCCAGTTCTTCGAACAAATCGTCCGGCACCATAATGAACTCTCTAATCACCTGTTCTTTAATTTCTTCCCGTATCTCACTGTTTGTCAGAATGCTCGGAACCCCGAAGTCTCCTCCATGCTTATCTACATAGGCCTGAAGGTGCTTATATTTCAGCTCATAACCATCGATGGCTCGAATGACTTCTTCCGGATTAATTTCTGCTTTTGGACGATCACATGAAGCAAAAAAACTAATTGCAACAATCGCTAATACTAAAATCCTCATGATTCAGATGTTTCTTGATGAAGTTGTTTAAAGTTATTGTACTTACCTGCGCGTGAAGCATTATGCCTACACGCTCGCTTACAGTAAATAACTTTAAACAACTTCAATGTATTCTTGGTAAATATTCCTTACAAAGGTGAGCGAAAAAGGAACTGGAAACATCCTCAGAAAGGGGGAGAACAAGAAACTCCTAATAAAAGAGAGTGAGCAAAAGGCCGGCCTTTTGCTCACTTAAAAATTAATGTTGAATCAAAATTCGTTGCGTTCGGGCCAGTTTGTTTTCAACCCATAGTTGGACATAGTAAATTCCCGTGTCGTAAGATTGTACATTCAGTTCCTCCCTGTTTTCTCCTGTATTCAAACGAAGCGCCCGCTGTCGAACTATCTGGCCAAGTTGATCGGATAAGACCAGCGTTCCTTCCAGGCTTTCTGTGGTTTGAATAGTAATTTGAAGCAGATCGGCAGCCGGATTTGGATAAGTATTGACTTTCATTTGCTCAATAACAGCATCATCCACATCCGTTACGACTCCTAAGGTCAGAGAAACAGAATCCGCCATACCTACTGTTTGCAAACTCCCATCGGAGGTTACCACTCGATGGTATAGCTTGACT
>JAUIKE010000073.1 GCA_030430845.1 Bacteroidia bacterium
TCCAATTTTTTCTTTAATTGTCTGTATTATCATTTTTTTGCTGTTTGGCTTTAAGCTTACGATTTTTATATTAAGCTGCCAAACAGCTTTTTTTATATTACGTTTTTTTATCTTGATGCCTATGCGCGGAGCGGCGAAAGCTTTTAACCTCGGGTGACAACCCGAGGATTAAAAAAATGCTCCAAATAAAGCTGCAGAGCAGCGACACTTATCTAACTGTGCGTAACTGCAATAATTTAATAACTTGTCAGCTTACAACCAACCGACAACCGACACCATGTGGAAACGTATCAAACAATTCGGTAAAAAATACTGGAAGCTCCTTAGTCTCTTCTGTCTGGCCGCTGTGTTGTGGTATACCTTCTGCCTACCCCGCCCCTTGTTTAAAGATCCGGTAGCTGTGGTGATAGAAGACCGGCAGGGGCAATTGCTGGGTGCACGCATAGCTGAAGATGGGCAGTGGCGTTTCCCGGAGATCGACAGTGTACCAGAAAAATTTGCACAGGCTCTGATACAGTTTGAGGATAAGCGGTTTTACTCTCATCCGGGAGTCGATGTTTTAAGTCTGAGCAGAGCGCTTTGGCAAAACATCCGCAGCGGGTCCATTGAAAGTGGCGGAAGTACCCTCACTATGCAGGTGGTTCGCCTTTTTCGAAAAAGAAAAAAACGGACGATCGGAAACAAAATTATTGAGATCGTACTTGCTACCCGACTCGACCTCGGGGCAAGCAAAGAACGCATCTTGAACTTGTATGCTTCGCATGCCCCTTTTGGCGGCAATGTCGTTGGCCTGGAAGCAGCCTCCTGGCGGTATTTCGGCAAATCCCCGCATACGCTTAGCTGGTCGGAGTCAGCCATGCTTGCAGTTTTGCCGAATGCACCGGCCCTCATTCATCCGGGGCGCAACCGGGATGCCTTACGAAAGAAGCGGAACCGTTTGCTGCAAAAACTACATGAAAAAGATTTTCTGGATGAGATCAGTCTGGAACTGGCCCTCGAAGAGCCCATACCTCAGGCGCCCACGCCTTTGCCGCAGCTTGCGCCACATTTACTTGATCGGCTTCAAGCTTCGCAAGAGAAGGTAAAAAAAGCTCGAAAAGCCAAGATCAAGACCACCCTTGATATCCGACTTCAGGAGGTAGCCGATCGAATCCTGGAAAGACATCAGCAAGTACTGCGACATAACGGCATCCACAATGCGGCTGCCCTGATCCTGGATATAGAAAGCGGCCAGGCCCTGGCCTATATCGGCAATGTGAGCAGCGCCGGGCTTGAGCACGGCCAGTCGGTTGACATCATCTCCGCTCCGCGCAGTACCGGCAGCATCCTGAAGCCGTTCTTGTACAGCTTGATGCTGAGTGAGGGGCAAATACTCCCTCCTACCCTGGTGAAAGACATCCCGACGCTCATCAACGGCTACCAGCCTCAAAACTTTTACGAGGAATACGATGGTGCCGTCCCGGCCGACAAAGCTCTGACCCGCTCGTTAAATATTCCTTTTGTGCATTTGCTACAAGATTACGGGCTCGAAAAATTTCATTATGAGCTTCAGAAATTAGGCCTCCGTACCATTACCCAAAACCCCGATCATTATGGGCTTACCTTGATCCTGGGTGGAGCAGAAGGTAGCCTGGAAGATATTACCGGAGTCTACGCCGGCATGGCCAGGGTATTGAAGCATTACAATAAGTCAGATGGGGAATATTTGCTGGATGATTTCAGAAAAATGGAATTACAGCTCAAAGAAAAGTCCAAGCAGCGAAAGGAAGACTGGCAGCAGGCAGCCAATCGCCTGGGAGCTGCAGCCATATGGCATACCTTTGAAGCGATGCAGTCACTCGAGCGCCCTGGTGAAGAAGGCCAGTGGGAGCAATTTAGTTCCAGTCGGCGCATTGCCTGGAAGACCGGCACCAGCTTTGGCTTTAGAGATGCCTGGGCGGTGGGGGTTGACACTAAATATGCGGTGGGCGTCTGGGTCGGCAATGCCGATGGAGAGGGACGCCCGGGTTTAGTTGGGGTTCGAGCTGCGGCGCCTATATTATTCGAATTATTTGATCAACTTCCGGCGGGAAGGTGGTTTGAGCCGCCTTTTGACGATATGGTACAAGTACCTGTCTGCCAAAAGTCGGGTTATCGAGCAAGTACCATCTGTCCTGCTGATAGCATATGGATACCCAGGGCCGGGCTGAAAAGCCCTCCTTGCCCATTCCATCATTTGATCCACCTTGATCCTACGGGAAAATACCGGGTGAATGCTGATTGCATGCTGCCTGCCAAAATGCTTAAAAAACCTTGGTTTGTGCTCCCCCCTATCGAAGCCAGCTTCTACCAGTATCGCGATCCGGGTTATCGATCGTTACCCCCCTGGATGCCGGGATGCGTGCCGGAGGTTACGGCAGAAAACAATTTGCAGATCATCTATCCGAAGCCAGATGCGCAGATATACATTCCGGTGGATCTGGATGGAAAAGCTTCCCGGCTCGTACTCAAAGCCGCTCACCGCAACCCTGCGACGATCGTTTACTGGCATCTCGACCAGCAGTTGATCGGAAGCACCCAGCATTTTCACGAAATGGAGTTGTTACCAAAAGAAGGGCCGCATCAGTTGACGTTGGTGGATGAGTATGGGGAGCGAAGTAGTGTTATTTTTGAAATAACCGACAAAAAAGGAGGCCGCTGATACCAGCGGCCTCCTTTTTTGTTTCTTTTATTTTGTGGCTCACCTAAATATATATATCTTTACTTCATTTCTATGCATAAAAAAGCTCCTACACCAGGGGGGGAGGCTTTCGGATGTAGGAGCGTTACACATACTATGAGAAAACTACAATGCTAAAGTATCCTTCTTTTTTCGGATAAAAAAGCACCATTTAGGAAGAGGGAAACTCACGGTATTAACAGGTAGCAATCAATTAGTGTATGGTTTTTTGAGCCGGTAAACGGTTCGATCTTGTATAGAAAGGATTACAATTGAAAGTTTAGAGGGTGCGTAAAAGGCCGCAATAGCAATGATAGGTCTTTAAATAAAAAAGCCTACACCACAGAAGGGAATCTTGGTGTAGGGAAAATTAAACATACTATGAGAAAACTGATTCAAAGATAATCAGATATTCTGGCCCTACGCACCCTCATTTAGGTTTCGGACAACTATTCGCAGAAAACGGTACAAATTCTTTAGAAAACGGAAAGGCAGGCAAAAAAAAGCCTGCACCGAGAGGGCTTGGTGCAGGGAAAAAACAAACATACTATGAGAAAACTCCTGCCAAGATAAGGAATAGAAATAAGATATAAAAAAATTTATTATATATTTTTTACTAATAATCACTGTAATCAAATAGAAAAAGGGAGTGGCTTTCGCCACTCCCTTTTTCTATTTGATTTTCACATTCACCACGGGGATCTGCACCTCCACTCTTGTCCCAAGAGCATTGCCGGCCTCATCCTTCAGGTCGATGGTATTGACAAAAACCTGGTTTTCTTTGGAGTCGTTTAGCAATTTCAGGCGAGTTTCTGTGATGAAGGTTCCTCGGGAGCGATGATTTTGATAGCGGATATCTTTCTCATTTCGTTCGCGGGCTTTATCTCGGCCGATGCCATTATCTTCGATGACACAAAGGATCGTATCGTCGTCAATAAGAGTAAAGTCTATTTTTACAAAGCCGTCATTGATGCTGCGCAAGCCGTGTTCGATGGCATTTTCTACATAAGGTTGGATGATCATAGTGGGTACGCAGAGCAAGTCTTCCTCTATTTCGTCATCGATGGAAATTTGGTAAGAGAACTTATCTTCAAAGCGAAGTTTTTCGTTAATAGAGAGGTATTCCTCCACGAATTCAATCTCTTTTTCCAGTTCGATGCTGTCCAATTCGGAGAGTTCCAGGCTTCGGCGCATCAGGTGTGCGAACTTAGCCAGGTATTTGGTGGCTTTTTCCTTTTCATTGGAGCCCACGTAGTCCTGAATGGCATTTAGAGCGTTGTACATGAAGTGTGGGTTCATCTGGGCGCGTAAGGCCTTTAGTTGAAGCTGATTGGCCTGTAGGCGAAGCAATTCGGCCTCCCGTTGCTTTTTCTCGGCGTCATATTTTACCTCGAGTTCCCGCTGTCGACGATTCTCCACCTCATCCAGGTGCATTTCCGAATATTTATCGTAAAGGATCTGATAGTTATAGGCTCCTTCAAAGTCTTTTCGATCAGCATATAAGTTGGCGATAAACTTGGAAATTTCGGATAGCTGGCGATAATCGTTGCCGTCCTTTGCATAATCGTAGGCCTCTATAAGGTGGTAGACTGCCTTATCCTGGTCGTTGATCTCATTGTATAAGCGGCCTCTCCAAAATTCAATGTTAGAGTAGTTTGCAAAGTTATCTTCCGGACGTTCATCGAACAAGGATTCGGCCCTGTCAAACAATTCGAGGGCATCCTCATACATTTTCTTTTCGAAATAACAGAACCCCAGGTTGGCGTAGGCATTGGCACGAGCCAGCTGACTGATGTCATCCGTGATCTCGATGGCTTTCAGGAAATGTTCTTCGGCGCTGGAGTTGTCGTTGAGCGCCATGTATCCTTTTCCCACATTCAGGTAGTGCCAGGACAGGCGTCCGCGCAGGCCATAATTTTCTGACATTTCTACGGCTCGGAGGTAGGCCTTTACACTTTTCTCGTGATCGTCATTTTGCTCATAAATCGCCCCCAGACCACTATGGATGATAGTCAGGAAGTAATAATCCTTCAAGCTCAGTGGATCGAAGCCGCTGGT
Source organism: Bacteroidia bacterium (assembly GCA_030430845.1). Classification (GTDB taxonomy): domain Bacteria; phylum Bacteroidota; class Bacteroidia; order Chitinophagales; family Saprospiraceae; genus JANQPA01. Next base: position 4,757 of record JAUIKE010000073.1, read on the forward strand.
CATGGTCTTTTCTGCCTCTAAAAAAAGCTTGACGGCCTGAGAAAAGTCTTTTATGTGCAATTTGAGATAGCCTTCACGGCAGATGGCTCTTGCCTCCAGGCGGTTATCCGGAAAGCTTTTCAGCAGTTCATTAGCCTTATCGATCAAAGCCCCGGCTTTTTCGCGATCGTGGAGGTTGAGGCTGGTACCGGAATAATCGATGCATACGTCTATCAGGTGCTGCGCTTCTCCCTGTTCTTCCAGGATGGTGAAGGCTTTTTCAAAAAACTGTTCGGCCTCCCGGTAATTATACATTTGATTCTCGAATAGGGCCCGGTTCCAATAGAAATGAAGGCGAGACTCGGTAAAATTTATGGATTGGAGGATGGCTTCCTGTTCTTCAAGAAGTGATTTGCACCGGATGACATTGGTAAAGATATAGTGATCGACCAGTTTATCGATTAGGACGAGTCTGTTTTTGGCATCTCGAAAATCTTCCAGTTGATTTTCAAGTTGCTGGACATACTGAAAGCGGTTAACCGGGCCGAACATAGAGATTGTTTTCTTTAAATACTAAAGGACTATATTTCGAAAGTGAAATATAGTCCTTTATCATCTTCTATTCAAAAAGATCTTATATGAATATTATTGAGGGGTGAAATTACCGCATCCGTTACTGCCTCGTTTATTTCTTTTTTTTCCACCTACAATTTTTTTCATTTCAACCTTGCCTAAGGTTTTAAGATCTTTGCTTTTTTCTAAATCTTTAAGGTTCTTTTTATTTTTTCCCATAGTATCTGATTTTTGAGTTCTGTATGAGCACGGGATATGAGATTACGCAAATATCTTTAGCCAAAATTTTCTTAAAAGTACAAAATTATTCGATTTTTATCTTATATGTTGAGTAATTCAAATACATTTTTATTGTTCCCATAAAAGAGAATTTAATAAGTCAGATATCAATTATTGGGAGGAAACGCTTGTGATTCTCCGGCTATTGATAAATTTCTTAATCAACGGGGCGACGAAATGCATGTTACTCTGGTGCAGCCTTTTGACTGCCGGGTAGAAATGTAGTTAGCGGTAGTGAGGCCTATAAGCCCTCCTGTAATCTGCGGATTTCTTCCATAAAAGCTGGACGGCGCCTTCTGGAAACTTCGATCCGTTTTTCATCATCCATAATGAGATAACCTCCATCGCCTTTGACGAACTTTCTCATGTAGTTGAGGTTGATCACATGACGTTTATGGACTCTGTAGAAATTATAGGGGCCGAGCATATCTTCAAATGACTTAATGGTTTTGGAGGCGGTAATCCGTTCTCCGTCACTCATAAAGATATGGGTGTAATTGTCCTCTGCCTCAAAGCGCACGATATTTTGAATATCGATGAAGTAGATACCATCCAAAGCAGAAATACTCATTTTGCGAAAAGCGTTTGGATTATTATGATAAACATTATTAAAGATCTCCAAACGTTTATTAATGTATCTGCTTTTTTTATTTTTAACTCTTTTAACGGCTTCCACCAATTTATCGGGATCGATTGGTTTGGTGATGTAGCCGATGGAGCTATATTCGCAGGCCTTGATCGCGTACTCTTCGTAGGCGGTCACGAAAATAATTTCAAAGTCAAGTGGATTTATTATATTGAGCAATTGAAAGACTAAACCATCCGGAAGACTGATATCCAGAAAAGCCAGATCGGGACCTTCATCCAAAGAGCCAAACATTTTGGAGGCTTCCTGAATGCTACCGGCTGTACCAACAATCTCAACGTCTTCACAATTCTGGGCCAGTAAATTTTTCAAATTATTTAGTCCCCTCGTTTCATCTTCTACAATTACTGCTCTAGTCACTTGTTTACTTTTAATTTACGCGAATATACATTAAATGATTCAAAATACGACAGGAAAAAAGTAGATTTTTTTTATTTTTCGACACAACAAAATAAATATTCCAATGCCCAAACAGGAGATTAAGCGCAACCCTGTAAAAGAAAAAATTCATGAAATAATATTTGAGGCGGATACCTTTTACGGTAAGCTATTTGATGTTAGCCTGCTTATCGTCATCGTGGCCAGTATCCTGGTCGTGATGCTGGAAAGCGTAGAATCCTTGAGAAACCAATATCTCCCTATTTTTCAAGCACTTGAGTGGACTTTCACCGTAATCTTCACTATAGAATACCTGCTCCGTTTATACTGTGTATACCGTCCTTGGAAATATGCTTCCAGTTTTTACGGCATAGTCGATCTTTTGGCCATTTTACCTACTTATCTGGCCTTACTCATTAGCGGAACTCAATATTTTATCATTATACGGGGCTTAAGACTTTTAAGGATCTTTAGGATCTTTAAACTGGGGCATTTTATGGTGGAAGGCCGGGTCCTGACGGCCGCCGTCAATGCCAGCAAGGCCAAAATTACTGTTTTTCTCATTTTCATAATGCTCATGATAACCATTATCGGGGCCCTGATGTACCTGATTGAAGGAGGTCAAAACCCCAGTTTTTCCAGTATTCCCCGATCTATGTATTGGGCCGTAGTAACCCTCACAACGGTTGGATATGGCGACATCACCCCTCAAACTAATTTGGGGCAATTCTTATCGGCGGTGGTGATGATCCTGGGATATGCAGTATTGGCTGTACCAACCGGCATTGTTTCTGCCGAGATCATCAATAGTGATGCCGTTCGAAAAAAGGCAGAAAATACAGAATGTTGTCGCTTTTGCGGGCGGGAAGGACATGATAGTGACGCCATTTACTGTAAGTATTGTGGAGAAGCCCTTAATCCGGAATAAGAAGTTTTTTTGCCGATCGGCAAAAAAACTTCTTAACTTCTTAGGCGCCCGGCGTTCTAAAAGTAGCAAACAGCCTTTTAATACTGTACTTTCCACTTCCTTTGGCCCAGAAGATCAGCAAACCACCTACCACCCCCATATTTTTCATAAAATCGATGAGGTTCATGCGGCGCATTTCCAGGGCTTCTGTAACGTCCCAAAAGTTATAGGTAATAATTGTTGCAGGTATGTAATACAGCAGTAACAGCATGACTCCCAGCTTAATACGATAACCAAGAATCAATAAAGTGCTAGACAAAATAATCAGGAAAATGACCGAAAAGATCCAGAAATCAGGATGCCAGGTGACACCGTACTTCTCCATGAGTTCCTTGGTGTTGTCCAGGTATAATATACCGGTATAGGCCTCAAAAAGAAACAAGAAGGCCAAGAGTGTACGACCAATTAGATCCGCCAGGTCTTTCATTTATTTTTTTTATCAGTTAAAAATCCGGATTACCGCCAGTGCTACATTTTGTCCATCCATAGCCGCTGAAATAATCCCCCCTGCATAACCGGCTCCTTCTCCACAAGGAAATAAGCCCCAAACATCAGGATGCATATAACTATCGCGCTCCCTTGGGATCCGGACTGGAGAACTGGTCCGGCTTTCTGTTCCGATAACAACTGCATCATTCGTATAATAGCCTGGCATCTTTTTTCCAAAAGCTAAGATGCCTTTTCGTAAACGCTCATAAATAAAAGCCGGTAACAATTCATGCAAAGGTGCTGAAATATGACCGGGAATATAAGAAGTGGGAGGCAAATCTTCAGAAATACGCCCCTCCACAAAATCTATCAGTCGCTGTGCCGGTGCCTTCTGAGTACCATCTCCGAAAGAAAACATTTTCCGTTCTACTTCCTTTTGAAGCTCCAAGCCGGCAAAAACCCCATGCTCCCGATAAGGTTCCAGGTCTTCTAATTCGACGGATACTACGGTCCCGGAATTAGCATACGGAGAATCTCTTCTCGATAAGGACATACCGTTCACTACGATCTCGCCCGGGCTTGTGGAAGCCGGCACGACTAATCCTCCGGGGCACATACAGAAACTAAATACGCCACGTTGGTCTATTTGTGTTGTGAGCTTGTAACTGGCTGCCGGCAGCGCCTCTTCCCGAGGAGACTGATTGTACTGAACCTTGTCAATTAATTGTTGAGGATGCTCTATTCGTACACCCAATGCAAAAGGCTTTGCCTCCAAGGTAATATTCTTTTCATCCAACATATGATAAACATCCCTGGCAGAGTGGCCGGTAGCCAGAATGACTGCCTCAGCAAGATAATTATCTTTTGCATTGACTTCTACTCCACGAATTTTGCCATGATCGATCAACAGGTCAGTCACATGGCTGTTAAAATGGACTTCCCCCCCCAATCGTTCGATGGTTTCTCGGATGGCACTCACAATCTGGGGGAGTTTATTTGAGCCGATGTGCGGATGTGCATCGATCAGAATGTCTTCTTTTGCGCCGTGCTCAACCAATAATTGAAGGACCTTCTGTATATGGCCCCGTTTATGAGATCGAGTATAAAGCTTGCCGTCTGAATAGGTTCCGGCTCCACCTTCCCCAAAGCAGTAATTGGAATGGGGATTCACCTCACCGAACTGCTGAATGGCCCGCAGGTCCCTCCTGCGGGACCTGACATCTTTTCCCCGCTCAAAAATCACGGGCTTAAAGCCCAGTTCTATAAGTTCCAGCGCCGCAAAATAGCCGGCCGGTCCAGCTCCCACAATAATCACCTTTTCGGCTTCTTTTACCGATTTGTATTGCCCAATCACGGTGGGTTCTGCTTGATATTTTTCATTAAAATAAACCGCTACTCTCAGGCGGATTATGGCGCGGTATCCTCTAGCATCGATCGATCGCCGGAGCAGGCGCAGATCATCGATCTGCTTAGGGGGCACTTTCAGTTTCCGGGCCGCTTTTTCCAGGATTAAAGCTTCATCCTGAGCTTCGGCCGGTAATAATTTTATTTCAATTTCCTTGACCATTGTCCGGCGTCACTTATTATCGTTTTCCTGTTTTCTTTCTATGCGTTTCCAACTCGTATCATCCTGCTTCTCCAAAAACTCCGGCATATAGATAATCAAACGAATGGTTTCGTTAATATCTCCTTTTTTCGTTCCGATAGGAGTCAGCTCTTCCAGTTCGTTTAACAAGGTTATCAAATCCTGCCCTCTTTCCATTTTTAGTTCATATCGCTTCTCTTCAGTCAGGAAGTCGAGAATGGCTTCGTTAGCATTCGTTAGTCCTATATTGGTTTCTACCATTATATGCCGGCTCGGCCATACTTCCACTTCCCATTGGTAGTTATCGTTCTGAGGCCACAAATCAATCTTAACCATACCTACCGAATCGATCTCGAATACCTGATGCATCGTTCTGGTTAGCTGAGCCTGCAAAGATAGGGATGTCATCATTATTAAGAAAACCCAGATTAATCTTTTCATAAGCTTTTCTTTTTTAAACTCTCATAAAATTAGAAAGTAACAACTTCCTCCTTCACCCCCCGCCATACGGCCCGCCGGGGCGGGGTGTTTAGGGGGGCTTTTGGCCGCGGGCTGACGCCCGCAGTTACCAATATTTCGCCTCTTTGAGGCTCTTGGGCTACGTCGAAGCTTACCAATCCCTCCATTACATTCCGGGCTTGGTAATCTTCTTAACTCGTCATTCGCCCTTCGTCCTTCGTTCTTCGACCTTCGCCCTTCTCAACCTTCTACCCCACTGCCTCTCTTATTTTAAGCAATTTTTTTAACATAGGTTCGAGGCGATCCAGGGGCAACATGTTGGCGGCATCAGACTTTGCTTCTGAGGGGCGGGGATGTGTTTCGATGAACAGTCCATCTACTCCAACTGCGATGCCGGCTTTTGCAATTGTTTCGATCAGAGCCGGGCGGCCACCGGTTACGCCGCTTGTTTGATTAGGTTGTTGCAGGGAATGCGTACAATCCAGCACGACTGGCTGGCCGAAGGACTGCATGACGGGTATCCCCCTGAAATCTACGATCAGGTCCTGATACCCGAAAGTTACGCCTCGTTCGGTCAGCATGACTTTATCATTGCCCGAATCGATCACCTTATTTCGGGCGAACTTCATGGCTTCTGCGCTCAGGAACTGCCCTTTTTTAATATTAACTACTTTCCCGGTTTTTGCGGCAGCAGAGATAAGACTCGTTTGACGACACAGAAAGGCAGGAATCTGCAAAATATCTACCACCTCTGCTGCCATTGCTGCCTCTTCATCGGCATGTATATCCGTAGTGGTAGGCAGGTCAAAGTGCCGGCCGACCTCTTCCAATATTCGCAGAGCTTTTTCATCTCCTATACCGGTAAAGGAATCTACTCTGGAGCGGTTGGCTTTCCGGTAAGATCCTTTGAAAACGTAAGGGATTTTTAGACGATCACATATTTCTGATACTTGTTCGGCTATTTCAAAGGCCATGTCCCTCCCCTCAATGGCACAGGGGCCTGCAATCAGAAAAAAATGATCGGTATCGGTATATTTTAAACGTGGAATTTCTTTAAGCATTTTGTCGGAATTAATAGCGTATAGATATGAAACAAATTAAATTACCTTTGGCTCTAGTGATTTTACAAATTTTTTGGACCTATGTATGGGGCCTGATGGGCGTCCATACATGTCTGAATCAATAAATCTTCTCTAAGCCCACAGCCAAAGTTAATTTAATTTGTTTTACCTAAAAAAGGCAATTATGACCTTCTTCATATTTATCATTTTATTCCTTTTCTTTGAATGGTACATTTTCAGGGGACTAAAAGTTTTGACACAGAAATACAAGCCCCTCATCAGGCGCGGCCTGGGCATCGCATATTGGTTAGTCAGCATATCTTTTGTGTTGTTTTTGTTGTATATCCGCTTTAAAGGAGAAGATGTTATTCAAAATTCTCCCCTGGTCTTTGTACAAAGCACTTTTTTGATCTACTTTTTATCTAAACTAATGTTGGCCGGCATTTTTCTGATCGATGATATCAGAAGATTTGTGATCAGTTGGGCTCCCAAGTTGCAGGCAGAAAAGGGAAATTCTTCCGGACGCTCGCGTTTTTTGGCACGTCTGGGCCTGGTTTTAGCAGCCATACCTTTTTCTACCTTATTATATGGATCTGTGAGAAATACCTATCGGTACAAGGTTTTTCGGCAAAAGATCCCAATCAAGGGCCTGGCAAGCGATCTGGAGGGCCTAAGGATTGTGCAGATTTCTGATATTCATGCCGGCAGTTTTTTCACCAAAGCCCCACTGATCCGTGCTGTTGAAATGATCAATCAGGAAAAGCCGGATCTCGTTTTTTTCACTGGTGACCTGGTCAACGACAAGGCCGGAGAAATGGACCTGTTCTTAAATGTTCTTGACAAAATAGAGGCCCAACTGGGAGTTTATTCTGTCTTCGGCAATCATGATTACGGTTATCATACCGACTGGCCGAGCCCTGCTGCCAAAGCTGCTAATTTGGAGCAATTAAAAGGGGTACATCGGCGCCTGGGATGGAAGCTATTATTAAACGAACACCGAATTATTAGCAGAGGTGAGGCTGAACTGGCTATCATCGGAGTTGAAAACTTTTCGGCCTATGAACGCTTTCCCACCTACGGAGACCTTAATAAGGCCTATCAGGGAGCCGAGCAGACTCCGCTCAAATTATTACTATCTCATGATCCTTCTCATTGGGAAGCAGAAGTGACTAAAGATTTCAAAGATATAGATATTACATTTTCCGGCCATACCCATGGCTTTCAATTCGGCATAGAAATTCCAGGCTGGGTTAAATGGAGTCCCGTCAAATATATGTATAGGCAATGGGCAGGCTTATATCGAAAGGAAGAGCAGTCTTTGTATGTGAATCGCGGACTGGGTTATGTAGGTTATGCAGGCAGGGTAGGCATATTGCCGGAAATTACGGTGATAGAATTGGAAAAAGCTTAGAAAGGATGTGGCGTCCGCCACATCCTTCAATGTTGTTTTACTTAGGCAAAACAACCTTATTAATCACGTGGATCACGCCATTGCTGCCACTGAGATCCGTGGCGGTCACCATTGATTCGTTGCCATTTTCGTCTTTCAGGTATACCTTGCCATCTTTTAGGTAGGCCGTTAATTCTCCTCCCTGTACGGTGCTGACGGTAGCAGAGCCCTTACCGGATTTGATAGCGGCCAGAACATCTTTGGCCATCAGTTTTCCGGCCACCACGTGATAGGTCAGTACAGCCTGCAGTTTTTCTTTGTTCTCAGGTTCCAGCAAGGAAGCGACTGTTCCTTCAGGCAGATCGTCAAAAGCAGCATTTGTAGGTGCAAAAATAGTGAATGGACCTTCTCCTTTCAGGGTGCTTACCAATTCGGCAGCTTTGACGGCAGCAACCAGGGTGGTATGATCTTCCGATCCGATGGCAATGTCGACAACGTCCTTCTTAGCTTTCCAGGACTGGCCATTCATTCCGGCAGTAAATGCAAGTACTGCGGCAAACATTACAATTAGTTGTTTCATTTTTTAAATTTTTAGTTTACTAATACACGCCATACATACGAAGTCTCTTCATGCCTGGATCACGAGGATGTTTTTTTTTCGAGAGGTTAAAATATTTGGCCCGAACGGACCAAACATTTTAACCCCTCGAATGAAATTTATCTGATGTACATCACAGCTTGAATTACATAGATATTTTTGGTCGATCACTAAACCTTTCCTATAAATACTTGTTTTGCTATCAAATTTTCCGGCGATCCAATGGTTGTCCATTTATTGACTCTCCTCAGGAAATTTCGCCACCCAATTAAAAACTATGGAAATACAGCAGGCGGTATTAGTTGAGGGATTAAAGAACAGGGACAGACATGTATTTTCCAGTATTTACGATCAATATTCTCCGGCGCTTTATGGGATTATTTTAAAAATTGTAAAGCGCGAAGATATTGCTGAGGACGTTCTGCAGGAGAGTTTTGTGAAAATTTGGAAAAACGGGCCGGTTTATGAACCGGAAAAAGGCACTTTGTTCACCTGGATGCTGAACATTTGTAGAAATGCGGCTATTGATAAAACCCGGTCGGCCCATTTTCGTCGACTTGAACGCGGCCAGATGATCAGCCCGGAAATATCCAATCATATTAACTGGAGTCACAGTCCGAAAACTGAACATATAGGCTTAAAAACAGTTATAAATGAGCTGGATGACAAGTACAGGCAGGTAATAGACCTCATTTATTTCCAGGGCTTTACACAACAGGAAGTGCATGAATATCTGGGGATTCCTCTCGGCACCGTTAAATCAAGATTGCGAATAGGGCTCAGAGAACTCCGTACTTTCTTTCACGTTCACCGGGTTCCGATTATCATTTTAATGATCACTATACTATAAAACAGCAACGAAACATTACGCAAAGAAATTTCCTGATACATGAATAAGGATCAATTCTTAAATACAGGCTTGTTAGAACAATATGCACTAGGGCTAACTAGTGAGGAAGAGAATCAATTGGTAGAACAGCACCTCCAGGCTTATCCGGAATTACAAAAGGAAGTAGATGAGATCCGCCAGGCTATTGAACAATACGCGCTACAAAACGCCATTCCTCCTCATCCCAGGGTAAAGTCGCAGGTCATGTCAGATATTGATGCATCTAGTTCATCAGGACCGGTCAATAAAAAAACGGGGGGCATCAACTTCTGGTTAACCTTTACAACTTTATTGAGTATAGGGGCACTGATTACGCTGATGTTCTTATTTTCCAAAAAACAAACACAGCACCAACAGTTAAAGAGAGAATTTGCCGAACTTCAGATGGCATGTAATGACAAGAATAGCAAGGCCGTTGCGGATCAGGAAATGTTGTTTTTCATAAAAGACAGGAATACCCAAAAAATTTCATTGGCTGCTATATCGGATGCTGCTATATCAGAAGCTATTGCTTTTTGGAATCCGGAGGTAAAAAAAGCTTTTATCAATTTAGGTAACTTACCGGATCCTCCAAGCGGAAAGCAGTACCAAATCTGGGCGGATGTGGATCATGTGATGATCAGTGTCGGGCTTTTGAATAATAACCACGCAGCTATGCAGGAAATTGATTTTTTAGCGGATGCAGAATCTTTGAATATTACCATTGAACCCAAAGGTGGAAGCCTGGAGCCAAGCGTTGAGCAGCTTATTGTTTCGGGCAAAATTTAAATTTCTCCGGTAAATACTATTTTTTTTATAATAAATAAAAAATTAATTCACTTTTTATTGGGTTAAAAAAAAAATTTTTTGCAACTTTGGAGTGTTCCAAATATTGAGGAACATCTTTTCTTTTCAATCCCTTTTTTAACATATCCAATTTTCGGCACAATTTTTGACCTTTCTACTACCTAGAAGTAGTATACCCAACACCTTTTGCCTCAGTTGCTAATTTTTCGAATATTTCCATGAACAGTAATTTATAAAGTTGTTGATAGCAACGTAATTATCTGTATTGACATACATATTTATTAATCACGCTAAAAGGAAATTAAACATGCTTGTCTTGGGAATTATTTTAGGTGCATTTATTATTGGAAGGGGTATCATTGCTACCTCGGGCTTACTAACGGAAAAAGGGGGTAGCCGTCGCTGGTAACTCAATCATCCAAAAGCAAGCTCCAAACTCGTAATCTTAGTGACAGGATCTTCTCCCCCCCGATCCGCAATAAGTCACGATCATCTCTGGGCTTGGGCAGGCACTTAGTGGTTGTATCTACTATTTCAGCTATCTACATACCTACCCATAACTGCATACAATCCGAAACGCAGGTATGACCATAGAAGAGCCTTCCCCCAGGGATGAAATATAAAAGAGAAGGACAACTTTCGTCGTCCTTCTCTTTTTTTATTCTAGTTTTAAAACATCCAGGAAGGTCTTTTGCGGGACCTCTACATTACCGATCTGGCGCATCTTCTTTTTCCCTTTTTTCTGCTTTTCTAACAGCTTCCGCTTACGGGAAATATCCCCACCATAACATTTTGCTGTCACATCTTTGCGAAGGGCTGAAATGGTTTCTCTGGCGATGATCTTGGCTCCTACTGCTGCCTGAATTGCAATCATGAATTGCTGTCTGGGTAGGAGTTCTTTTAATCGCTTGCATATTTTCCGGCCGAATGATTCTGCTTTTTCCCGGTGAACCAGGGCAGACAAGGCATCCACCGGCTCTGAGTTCAGGCGGATGTCCAACTTTACGAGATCGGAAGCACGATAATCTTTCGGGGCATAGTCAAAAGAGGCATAACCTCTGGATATTGACTTCAAGCGATCATAAAAATCGAAAACGATCTCTGCCAACGGTAGTTCGAAAGTGAGTTCCACCCGATCTGTCGTCAGGTAATCCTGACGCAACAAATGCCCTCTTTTTTCCATACAAAGCGTCATGATGCTTCCGATGAATTCAGGCTTGGTAATGATTTGGGCAGAAATATAAGGCTCCTCTACCCTATCCAGTAAGGATGGGTCCGGCAAGTCCGAAGGAGTGCGTACCCAGAAACTTTCTCCACTTTTAGTATAGGCCATGTACGATACGTTGGGTACCGTTGTGATAACATCCTGGTCAAATTCACGAGACAATCTTTCCTGTATGATCTCCAAATGCAGCATTCCAAGAAAACCACAACGGAATCCAAATCCCAGTGCCTGAGAGGTTTCCGGTTCAAAGACCAGAGAGGCATCATTTAACTGAAGCTTTTCCAGGCTTTCTCTCAAATCCTCAAAATCATCATTGTCAATGGGGAAGATCCCTGCAAAGACCATAGGCTTTACATCCTCAAATCCTTGAATAGGCTGCTTACTGGGATGCTCTACGCTTGTAATCGTATCCCCTACCTTTACTTCTTTGGAATTTTTGATCCCTGTGATGACGTAGCCAACATTACCGGCCGTCAGTTCATCTTTGGGCTCCTGTCCCATGCGCAGCACACCGATCTCATCTGCCTGATACTTCCCTCCGGTAGCCATAAACTTGATATCCTCCCCCTTTTTGACCGTTCCGTTAAGGATGCGAAAATACGCGATCACTCCTCGGTAGGCATTAAACACAGAGTCAAAAATTAGCGCCTGTAAAGGGGCCTCTACATCTCCCTTCGGAGCGGGGATCTTGTCAACGATGGCAGCCAAAATATTTTCTACCCCTTGCCCCGTTTTTCCACTAGCGAGTATTATATCTTCTAATTCGCAGCCTAAGAGATCCAGAACCTGTTCCGAAACCTCATCGACCATGGCGCTTTCCATGTCTATTTTGTTCAAAATAGGGATGATCTCAAGGTCGTGTTCAATGGCAAGATATAAGTTGGAAATAGTCTGTGCCTGAATACCTTGAGTTGCATCTACCAACAGCAAAGCACCTTCACAGGCAGCAATAGATCTCGACACCTCGTAAGAAAAATCAACGTGCCCCGGAGTATCGATGAGGTTGAAAGTATAAGTTTCACCATCCGTATGGTTGTAATACATCTGAATGGCATGGCTTTTTATGGTAATGCCTCTTTCCCGCTCAAGATCCATATTGTCCAGGGCTTGGTCCTTCATATCCCGTTCAGATATCGTACTGGTAAATTCCAGCAATCGATCCGAAAGCGTACTCTTGCCATGGTCAATATGGGCAATAACACAAAAGTTCCTAATATGCTTCATATATTTTCTAATATCATTTCTTCCACTAACAATTCAATATTATTAACGGCAAAGTAATTAAATTGTTAGCGGATTTTGTCATAGTAGTCACAAAATTAAGTAAATTAAATGGGGCGTGTGTAAAAACTTTTTTTTTACCCCATTGGGTGGCAAAATAAGTACTCGAATAATAATAATAATCCTACAGAACAGGCAGCTTTTTGTTTGCCGGGCCGTTCTACATAAAGAATACATTAGGAATTTCAGTAAGATACCAGACATGATCAAAAAAGGCCAACTTCTTCTAATTGTTATCATCGTTTTTTTCACTTCCTGTGAGCTCGCAAAAGTGGGAGATCCCATCATTGTTCCAGATGTGGAGGATGAGTTTTACATCGATTGGAGAGAGAATTTATCTCCCACACAGCGCACTCTACAAATGGTCATTCACACCATTAAAGAAAATCAATGCCCGGATGCGGTTATTACCTATAATTTCTCGCGCCTTAACCTGGGTTATCGAATCTCACTAAATGATATCGTCCATACCGATAATTGCAGTGAAAAAAACCAGGCCGCTACTGCCGAGATTCCCATGGGCTATATCGGTCGCGGAACCTATGAAGTCGAAATCGATTTAAAGAATTCCGTGTCCAATCAAGGGACTCTTCAGTCCTATATGGAGTCCTATTCGCTGAATATGCGCTCAGAGGATGGCATTAAAATCCTGGATAAGGTATTGTACAAAATTCCGGAACATACCGTCTGGGGCTATTTTGACTTTGATAAAATAGAAGATGAAGCTACCGTCGAGGAATTGTTAAAGGATTTGGCCGAGATGGAAGAACCCAAAGAATTCAATGCCGGTTATTACGGCCACTTTCGAATTGGCTCTAGTGGGCAGATCGCACTGGTTAATCAACCCATCTCTTCCAGGCTACAGACTTTTATTTTCGCCATTCCTAACCAAAGGGAAGCCCTCATTTCTTTTAGCGAAGAAGTCAAAAATAAATATGGTGAAAATATTAGATTAGTCATGTTTGACGATAAAGGGTATAACTACTAAAAAAACTGGGAGGCGCAAGCGCCTCCCAGTTTTTTTAACTATTAGTAGCGGGTTCTTTTTTGACCTCTTTTTTCTTACTTTCCTTCAATTCAAAGGAGAATCCTTCCGACAAGAACTTCTCGTATTTTTCCCTATCAAATTGGTAAAGCTTGGCTGGTCGGTGAGCGACCCCTTCCTGCAATTCATCCAGGTCGACCAACAGGTCCATAGAAAGGATCTTCTTTCTGAAATTCCGCTTATCCAGATCCGTTTCCAGAATAGCTTCATAAAGATGTTGCAATTCAGTCAATGTGAATTTAGGAGGAAGCAATTCAAATCCTACAGGACGTGTACGAACTACCCATTTCAAGCGCTCAAAGCAAGAATCCAGAATCTCTTTGTGATCAAAAGCTAGTTGTTTTACCTCTGATATGCTATGCCATTTGGCTTTCAGTGCAATTGAAGCAGGCTGTAATTTATATCGGTTGATCTTAACCAATGAAAAATACGCGATGGTGATGACACGACCAAATGGATGCCGATTAACAGTTCCAAATGTTTTGACCTGCTCCAGATAAACATCCGTCAGGCCGGTAAGTTCTTTCAAAACTCGTACCGCCGCCGAGTCTAAATCTTCATTTGGATAGACAAAATAGCCCGGCAAAGCCCACTTCCCTTCGTAAGGATCTTCCCCTCTTTTTATCAAGAGCACCTTCAAGTCGCCTTCATCAAATCCAAATATCACATTATCGACTGTAAAAGCCGATTTGAAAAAATTATTGAATCCTGTCATCAGTTCGCAAATACATTATTACTAATACCCGCTAAAATAGAGAATAAAATTAGTATTTGCAATTCAATAAGATGGAAGCCATCAATACATTAGTCACATTATTTTTTTATAAAAAACTGATAATCAGTAACAAATCACTTAGACAAGCCTACTTCCCGGGATTAAAAATCTTATTGTAAAATTGACAATATCCCTAAAAGCCTTCAATTCCCATGCTTGTTCGCAACGGGGCATCTTCCAAACTGTTTTTTGACCAATAATCCACCCATTCCGTGCTGGTTCGTTTCGCTACCGAGCGGCGGATTTGTCCGTCAAAAACCGAAGGATTACTTTCTATCCACCCTTCTATCCGATACGGAGTTCCCTGCCCAAATACAATTTCCAACGTACGTTTGAAAGAAGGAAATTCGACTTTATATACCTTCAGGGATACTCCCTGAAAATCATCGCCGTTATAATCCGACAAACTGGCTTCAGCCTCCACAGGCATATAAGGTTGATGAGCCAGACGTGAGAATATAGTGCTTGGATATATCTGGATAGTCCCGCTTGGTAAGGCTTCCGGGTTCATGCGGATCCTGTTGTACAGTTCGTCCTCCAGAATAGCTTCCGGAATATTTTTCACCTCATCCGCTTCCTGCTCAAAATAAGAATGTGAGTGCATGCTATAGCCTCCATCATCCAGCTTATTGACCTGCAAATAAGATTGTCCGCACCAATCCTGCGAGCTCATGGATACCTTTTCGGTGAAAGGATACTCATTCACTTTAGTAGGAGTAAAGATGGACGTCATAATCGAATAGTCATACAAGCCTGTAGTAAACTTTCGCAATTGATTGTTCTTTAAAACCGGAGTAGAGTTGGGATTGGAATATCGTTCATTTTTGACCTGTGAGTCAGTCAAAAAATCTTCAGTCACAAAAATCATGATGTGCTCGCCGGGGTGGATATCCTTATAACGATTCTGCTGTAATTCATAACGGCTCACTTCCGCTTTGCCTTGATACCAGATCTTATCTAAACCTTCAAAAGCCTGAAAAGTGTTGACTGCGGCTTGTGCGTATGGTTCCTTTTGTTTTGACTGGTCAGCAGGCTCCGTACAGGAGTTGATCAAAAAGGAGATAAAAAGAAAAAATAGTATTTTTTTCATATTTGTACTTCTGTTTTTTTATAAAAAAGTACTTAAACCCGCCATGACAAAAAAGTTATCAATTCCTCCGTTTGGTTCTTTCAAGCCGGCATTGGAAATATGCCGATATCTGAATTTTAATAAAAAGGAGGTTTGAACGCTCTTCATGTCATAAGCAGCGCCCAGTTCAAGGTTATCTGAGAAAATGAATCCCTGCGCCTGCCTTCCAGTCTCCACTGTGATATAATGTGGGCCACTGCCAATAGCCGCATTCAAGCTCAACCTGTCCGTTTGCAGGAAAAGAAAAGAAAGCCCCATATTAAGTCCGAATTCAAAATCGGTACGGGTATTAATAGGAGAATAAGCTTGTGTAAATTGACTTTCAGCATAAATCGTCAGCCTCTTAATTTGCCATAATGAATGATTACTCAAAAAAGTGACCGGCTTATAATTAATCCCTTCCGGAAGAAGTTCATGAATCAGGCTGTACCCCAGACTCCAGCTATCATGAGGACTTCGGAAGTCCGTTGTCTGTCCCATAGACGAACCGGATAATCCCAAAAAGAGAAGTAGCAGAGCTGTTCTTAAGGTTTTCATACTAAGAGGATTAAGTATTGGAATAGGCTACTTAAAGTTATAACATTTATTGGGTGTGGAAGGTTTATATTCAAGAGGATATAAGACCTGGTCTCAATTATTCACTTCCAAATACGCCCCTATTTGCTCCCAAAAACCCACCGGTAGTTCTTTAATTCCTCTAAGGTCCTCCAAATCCTGAAAAGGTCCGTGCTGCTGCCGGTAACTAATGATACGGCGAGCCAGTTTCCAGTTAATGTATGGATGGGCCGCCAAAACCTCCAGACTACACCGGTTAAGGTCAATCTTCCGGGGTGTTTCTGTCAATTGTAAAAAAGGGCGGATCTGCTGAAAAACACTGTCAGCCAGGCCGTAGGTTTCTCCTACCTGATCGATCGTTCGAAAGCCGCCCAGGGCTTCCCTGAATTTCACGATGCGCTTTGACAGTACAGGCCCAATGCCGTACAAGCGCTGCCACTCTTCCGGCCCGGCTTTGTTGATCTCAATTTTGGGAGGAGCCTTCCTTTTATGTACATTTTTTGGAAAAGTTTTTTTTGTTTTTTGAGTTTTAACCGATCGTGCAGGAATCCGAATATGGGGTTCCAGGGCAGCATACAAAACAGAATC
This sequence comes from Bacteroidia bacterium, assembly GCA_030430845.1. Lineage (GTDB taxonomy): Bacteria > Bacteroidota > Bacteroidia > Chitinophagales > Saprospiraceae > JANQPA01. The sequence goes on from JAUIKE010000073.1 coordinate 21,374, forward strand.
CACTCCATAGATTCTTTGCAGATCTTCTTTTTTCCAAAACTGCCCACCTTTTTCTCGGTATTTTATTAGCGTTCGGGCAATTCTTGAAGGAACATTCATCTCAAGCAAACTATCCAGACTTATAGTATTGGGATCAAAATTGACAGGCTGCAGGGTATCCGGCTTCTTTTGCTTTTCTTCCAACCGATCCATGGCTGCCAGTAAGTCGGCTTTCCATTCCGGATCGGAGCCTTTTGTAGACCGGAACTGCTTTTTTAATAGAGATGGTCCCATTAATGTTGAAAAACAAATGAATATCAAAAATAAAGAGGCACGGGTATCCCTCTTGGAGAAGTAGAGGAATTGCAGGATCCATTGTTTCATATGTTGATTGATTTTTAGTTCAGCTTTTTTTAGACACCGACAGACCTTAACTGATTTTAAAGACAGGCACTGCTTACTTTTTGCTTAATATTTATACTCAAAGGCTCCTTTTTCTTTAATTGACCATACAGAAATCCCCAACTCTGAAGCCAGGTTTTTCCATTCCTCCCTAATGATTTTTTTCGGGATTAAAACGAGCAGGCGGATACGCCCCCGGCAAAGCCATTTTTCCACCCAGGGATTAGTAGGATCAACCAGCAGAATGGTCTCCGAACTGGTATCGGCATTTTGGGGCAAAAACCTGCTTGCAGGCCCAACAAATAAAAACTGCTCCTGATTAATGGTCCAGTAGAGTGCAGTATCGGAACGAGCGAATTGCTCTGGCAGCCTTTGTATGGACGGGTTTGTCATTCCTCGAAAAGACCTCCAGCCGGCGCTTGAATATTGCAGCTGTAGACTATCTGCCTTCGCATCCGAAAGACTGAGAAGATGGCCTTTCTCCAGCCAATCTGCCGCGAAAAAATCGTTTGTATGATAAATAATCAACGAGGAAGACAGCTGCTCTTCTCGCCCAATGGTCATATGCATACCTCCCCAAAGCAATAGCAGAGCCACTTGTATTAAGGCTAAATGGTAAGAAAGTTTGTCCAAAGCCCGCAGCATTATGATCAGGATAAGGAAGTACAAAACAATGTCGGCTTCTCCAATCCAAATATCCCTTAATAAGGCCATGGGAAGTTGTTGAATATAAAGTACGATTTCATTACAAACATCTATTAGTGATTCTAACAGCCAGCCCAAAAGATCAGACAGTTGAGGCTGCCAGGAAAAAATCAAACAAGCAAATGCCATCACCAATACAAATGATATCAGCGGGATGACCAGCAAACTGGACAAACCGAAGTAGGTCGGAAACTGGTGGAAATAATACAGACTCCACGGCAAAGTACCTAGCTGTGCTGCCACCGAAACACTGAGCAACTTCCAGGCATGTTGAGTGAAGGAAAATCGAGGCGCCCAGGCTCGCAGGATTAAGGGATAAAGGAACAGTATTCCTAAAACGGCCGAATACGACAACTGGAAGCCCAGGTCAAATAACAAGTTGCTGTCAAAAACTAATAACACAAAAGCTGACACACACACCACGTTAAAACCCGAAGGAGTTTTACATAGTGCTTTGCCGATCAGCCAACAGCTCAGCATGAGCACGGCCCTGCACACTGAAGGGGCGGCACCTGTAAATCCGGCATAGCCAAGCAATAGCAATAACAAAACAATAAGCCTAAAGCGCCTAACCAAGGGAATGATCAAGCTTAACTTGTTGATCAGCCAAAAAAACAAAGCATACACCAGTCCCACATGAAGTCCTGAGACAGCCAGAACATGGATTGCCCCGCTTTCTGCATATGAGGCCTTCAAATCTTTATCCAGGAAGGTTTTATCTCCCAACACCAGGGCTGCGGCAATACCGAAATGCTCCTCTTCCGGCAAAAAGCGCCTCAGTATTTGTAATACCTGCTCTCTGAAAAAGGGTAAAGACATTTCAGGGGCGGGCTCCAGTAGAATCACCTCCTCTGCCCCAACCCAGGCCTGCTTTCGGATATTCTTCCCGGCCCAATAGGCCGCTGGATTAAATGAATAGGGGTTTTGAGCTTTTCGGACAGGTCCGAACACGGTGCAAAATCCAATCAGGCTGCCCCTCTTAAAAATGGTTTGATTGTCCTCTTTACGTACCAAAAGCAAAGCTTTTCCGGAAGTAGACTCACAAGTACCCTGTTTGTTAATCCGGCACTTTACAGAAAGTACCAATTGAATATGGGAAGCTCTAGGAACTTGTTCCAAGATTCGAGCGACGAAAATGTCCTCATTGGTTTGGCCCTGATCCCAATGATCAGTCGCCGGCTGATTTTGAATTTGAAATAAGCAACACCCCATTATTCCATACAGCAGCCATAAACCTACGCCTCTAATCAGGAAGAAATGGGGCATAGTGCTGGAAAAAAGTAGCAAAAGGATGTTACCTAGCCATATCCCTGCTATAAAAAACATCGCCTCAGGCATTGGGCCAAACTGAGCGGCCCAAAAAACACCAGCCATCAAACCCATCAGGGGTCGAAACATAGGCGTGGCCCCTATCGACATAACGATTGGAATTTTTATACAAACCCGGTTCTGTTGAAAGTGGAGCGTTAACGGAGCAGGTGAATTCGCCTGTAGAGGCAAATTCTTTTGCCAATTTTATTTTATAAAATCTTTTTCAAAAGATAGGAACAAAAGAGGCAAAAAAGCAAATAATCGAGTCGCTTTTCGGGTAAGTTATTAAATGCTTAGGGCAGGCTATTTTTATTTTGGATTATTGGTTGGGAGGAAACTGCAATTCAGCATCCAGGCTTTCCTCGAAGGTGTATAACTCCACCTTTTGTCTCTTCCCTTTTAATTCGATATTGCCCATTCTTTTGGAAGGATATTCATGAGGTGGAAGGTTTAATCGATCCAGCAAGTATTTGGAAAGGAGAATCTTGACGCGGAACTTGTTGCACATAGCTTGTATTCGGGCCGCTGTGTTTAATACATCTCCTGAATAAACAATGTCTCTTTTAATGACGCCAATTTCGCCTACGGTTACGACCCCATAATGTAAGCCGGCCTTAAATTCAGGGACGAAACCATAGTCTTCTTTGTATCTCTTCGATTGCTTCTGAATAGATTCGCGCATTGCATAAAAGCAGCGAACACAATTTCCGTTTCGGGTACCATCTTCCAAAGTCCAGGAAACGACTACTTCATCGCCGACATATTGATAGATCTCTCCGGAAGCGTTCAGGATAGGATTGGTGATGTCTCTGAAGAAGTCATTTAATAAGCTAAAAAAACGGATGTGCCCTAGTTTTTCGGCAATCATGGTAGAGGATTTGATGTCGACGAACATGAAGATACGTGTTTCTTCACGGGGTCGGTGATATCGCCCCATAATGAGTTTGAACAAAACGCCCGGTCCGTATTTTTCATTGACGTTGATGGTCCAGATGGTGAGCAGAACGATGATCATCCAGAAAATCATGTTTTTCAGGTAAAAAGGCGCCCGGAGTAAAAACTCAGTTCGACTCATAAAAACGGACTCAAACATGCGTTCTCCAATATAACTACTCAAAAAAATCTCATAACCAAGAATAGTGATGAAAAAGTTAATGGAGATAACCACCACACTGCTCACTACAATAGCAAAACCGTAAGATAGTCTGTTAACCTGCTTACGAAGGAAAAAGATAAAAACACTACCCGAGATTAATCCGGAGAAGAGAGCGGAAATAGTATTTACCCAAAAAAAACGTTCAAATACATAGGTTCGAGGGATGGAAATAAAAGAAGTAAAAGCTACTGCCTGCGTATTTAATGCATCCAGTGCTCCAAGACAGGCCCAGATCACACTAATCCAAAGAACCTGTCGGGTCTTTACTTTTGATATTCCACTGAAGGGTATTCTCATGTGTTTTCTGTGTTTAGAGAATTCTACTACAGTCCAATGAGTTTAAATCGGGTCAATTCTCTAAAAATGCCAGACTACCTATCGGTTTTAAAATGTTTTTTATAGCTTACCTATAATTTAAGGATATGTTGGCTTACAGCAGCTGCCGCAAACGAACATATCCTTAAATGGGTCCAGACACCTACTTCACAACACAAAAGTAACAAATAAGTAAAGGAGCAAAAACAAGTCCACGAGATCATGCAAAAACATTTATTTGACATAGAGAGCATACTGATTACTTCCAGAACCGTCATCAGGAGGTTTAAAGAGCAGGACGGGGAAGCTTTTTTCAAGCTGATTCAGGATAATCGCGAACGCCTGGAGGATCGTTTTCCCAACCCGGCCCAGATCCACTCTGCAGAAGAGAGCGCTGCATTTGTGCACCAAAAGCTTTCAGATTGGTATGCTCAAAGCTGTTATAGTTTTGCAGTTTGGGACACGGATTCTGCCAACATAATTGGGTATATTGAGCTTAATAACATCTACTGGGACATCCCAAAGGCGGAAGGGCTCTTATTTATTGACCGAGAATATGAAGGGCAGGGTATTATGACAGAAGTAGTACTGATGGTGCTCTCTTTTATATTCGAGCAGATGAAACTAAAAAAAATAAATTTGATCATTGCTTCTGATAACTATGCAGCTCAGCGCCTGGCCAGGAAGTGTGGATTTCGAAGGGAAGGCGACTTGCGCAACGAACTCAGGAAATCCGGCGGAGAACTAAGTGATGCCATGCTGTTCGGGTTTACTGATCAGGATTATTTTAAAGTGTAAGAAAAAATAAAACACCCAAAAAATGCCAAAAAGTTTGTCTGCAGAAGCTATTCTTTTTGCGATTAACTCCGCTCTCCGACTCAGCCAAAGCATTCGTCGAGCTTATGCCAACAGCCTGAGATCAAGGGCTATTTTACTCCCTCTCCCCTCTTTTGATAATAAGCCCAACCCTTTCACCATAAATCGCTTTTTCGACTTGGAAGGAGCTCAATTTGTAGAAGAAATCGAAGCACTGAAGTACCTGCACCGGAAAAACCAGGTCGAAATCCTTAGCCCGGAAGAGCTCAGTGAGTATCAGGAATATTACCGAAGCCTGTTTTTTATCGTAACCGAAGGCGATTCCAATCCGCAGATAAGAGAAGCGGGACTAAATACAGACGATCTGATAAGCCTGCTTAAGATCCGGCAGTGGGAAAAAGACACTCGCTTTGCCACCACCACCTTACAACTGGTAGCCGGGACCATCGTCGAAATAGGGGTCGATTATTTCCATCAGTTTCCCAAAAGCATTCAAAGGGAAACCGTAATGGGACAGGCCCTTTCCAGACTTCTTAGTGCACTGGATACCATTCCCTTCAGTGAAGAAGAAGATTTTAAAGAAGCCGTTAGCCATAAGATCATTCCCCGCTTATTCATCACAGCAGTAGAAACCATTCAGGAACTCCCGGATGAGTGGATTAGAGATGAAAAGCTGCGGCAGTTCATTGAGTCCACCAGTAGAGGTATCAGTGAAGACCTGTACAGGCGCATTAGTCCAGATCTTTCGACCGACGAGATGGATGCAAGTATACACTGGGGACAGTTACTGTTAAGTAGTCTGATTAAAAATGCCGGCCATGCCGCCTTTTCTTCTCCCCACCTTATATTGGATCTTAATAAGGGGCCGCAACAACTCATCAGCAGCACCGGCCTGATCATCATGGATTTGTTATATGCGGAGGATGATTTAAAGATAGATCTTAAAAACATTTTTTCTTTCCATACACTGGATGTATTGGTCAAAAATGCGTTTATCATCTTTGCGGATTATCCAGAACTTTTGGCTAAGGACGACCGCCTTGGTTTGATCTTTAAAGAGGTAAGTATTGCTGTTGCCCAATCACCTATTCCTCTTTCCAGGCTTCTGCCTGAAATTCTCCGGATAATTCTGGAAAAAACAGCCCTGCATCTGCCTACCATTTGGAATTATGAGGAAGAAAATCCCAGGCACTTATTGGTTGTTGCCTTAAAGCTATTCCTGGAAGCATTATCCCGTTCATCCCAGAACGGACCTATGCAATTGTCCTCGCGGCAAATACTGGAATTGCTGGAGCTCTTGATGGAAGAGGTTGCCCGTCATCCGAAATTATTGGAAAAAATCGATATCGAGGAAGGAGACGGAGCTATTTTGTTTCAGGAAATGTTAAGCCTTGTATTCGATTGTGTTTTTCACGAAAAGAACAAGGCGTCTAGCTATTTGGAGAAAATCGAGCAACTCAAAGCTCTTTGTAAGATCCTTTTCAGTATAGTTTTGAAGAAGTTTCCGGACGGCGACGGAAAAGAGGTGGCCATCCTGATTTTATCCCCCGAAGAAGGGCTGGGTTGGACCCACCGCCCGGATATTCTTGAAAACATAGCAGAGCTTCTCCTGGGATTCTTGGAGGATCAGGCGATCCGACTTTCCAAAGATACCGTCCTGCGCAAGATCATTGTCGAGTTGTTCCAACTTTTCAGAACCCACTGGCCGAAACGAGAGGATGATATACTAGACTTTTTACAGCTCATTTTGGGTCAGTTAGCCCGGCAAACAGAATATCTTTTAACTGTTGAAGAAGATGATATTGAGTATTTGGTGGTTTTAGCTGTCAAATACCTACTGGAAGCACTAACTCCTGAGCAGGAAGAAACTTCTCTTCCAGAATTGAATGAAGGGCAAAAAATGCATCTCTTCAGCTATTTACTTGAGGAGATCCTGGACCGGCCGGCATGGATCACCGCTAAGATAGGATCGGAACGCCTGATCAGTAAGTTGATCAGTCTGAGTTTTGAGTCTTTGCAAAAAATTCCGGCGGCCCAGCGTTCGTCTATGGCCACGATTACTCAGTTGATAGACATAAATATGCGGGCCATCGCTATGGATACCCGCGTGCTGGACAAGGTCCGCTGGTCCAATGATGAGCAAGAAAGGGCCATCCTGGAAAAGCTGATTGAGCTCGTGTTCGACTTTATTTTCAACAGAACTGATTCCGGTTCGCTACAGAAAACGCAGGCGGCACTAGAGCTATTGGACTTTATGATAGTAAGAGTTCTGCAACGCCATCCTAATCATTTGGGACTGCAAATTGCGGCCTTTTTGTTGGAAGAAGATGCACGTCTACAGCTTTCCAATGGAATTAACGAAGCCCTGGTAGATCTGTATCTGGAAACCTTCCTGAACATTATCACGACGCATCCGGATATCATTTCGCCTAATCCCAACATTCAGCAGATTATCACGGGGGTAGCTCAATCCCTGCAGGAATCTGGCCTGGACCGGCCGGGACTTCTGCCAAGGCTTATTCAACTCGTGCTACTGCAAACGGCTGATCAAATTGAAATTGAAGCAGGGGATGGAAACATCAAAGAAGTACTGATTGAAGCCCTTCGGCAGATTCTAAAAGCGCTAAGTTTTAAGCCGGAACAAGGCCAATGGAAGCCGATCTTCACGGGAGATCATATTCTTGAGATCGTTTTGTATTTACTGGAAGAAATCTCTGAAAATCCAGACTGGGTGGATGAAGATGAAAAAGTATTTCAAACCCTGCATATTATATTTGAGAGTCTTGAAAAGATTCCAAGGCATCGGCGGCCTTCTTTTTCTCTAATTAAACTAATGATTATCAAGCTCTTTGAAGCTACCAAGAATCATCCAGGTTATTTGAGCAATTTAAGTACGGAAGAAGGAGAAGAAAAGATCGTTTTGGCAATGGTCCTGGAGTATTTATTCCATGCATTCTATAATCAGGTAAGTATCAAAGCAACATTGGACATTATTCACCAGCCTTCAGTGATGGATGCCTTACTGGACTATTATTTGTACCGAACCAGTTTTCACCCTATCGAGGAGGAGGCGATCCGAGGAGCAGCCGAGCAGGTGAGGGTAAGTGTCCAAAAGCTCGATGAAGGGCATTTGACTGGCTCCGAAGAATTTTTAGATGAATTAAGAGAGCGTTTAGCCTAAAAAAACAATTAAAAAGTATTGGCCTTTCTACTTGCTACTCAAGTTGCCTCGTAAGCTGAATTAAATAGGTTTTTCATGAAAAAAAATTTCAATATCAAAAGATCCGGTTTTATTTTTCCCTACCTAGCAGCTTTCCTTCTGATTTTTCTTCTAAGCTGTGCGCAGTTGAATCACCTGGACCGTGCACAGGAAGCATTCAGCAAAGGAGCTGAGATAGAGACGCGCAGCCTCTATGCAGGTGCCTCCTCGAATAGTCAGCCAAGTCTGGACATCAGCGAAAACATTCAGCAGGAAATGACTAACCTCAGCCCTCACTTTTTCTACGCTCAGGCTTATTCCGAAATTCGAAAAGCCCTTCAGGACGAAAAGCCTCTTCAAAATGACGGTATTTACGGTAATGCATTAGCCTTAAAAGCGCTCTGCGAATGGAAACTAAAACGTTATGGAGAGGCCAGATTATCAGCAGAAGCTGCTCGAAATGCTTTGCGCCAAAGCGTCCCTCCTTCTACCAGGGACCTGGCCGTCATGCAAGCATTGGAAGGATTTATCGAAAATGATCTGGCTTTTACATCACTAGGGGAATTAAATACTGACATCCGTCAAAAAACGAGTTCGAACGCTATTTCCAGAACACAAGCTCAGCAAACTTTCAACGATATTCTCATTTTTTACCGCACTAATATTTTTGACCTGGTAGGAGACGCCCGCATCGAAAAGGCCCTCGACATTATTCGATCTGCACGAGAGGAAGTATCAGCTAATCATCCCATCCAAACCTACCTGATTATGTCTCAATTGGTTTGTGTCAAAAACTGGAGCGATGCGCTCAGTGATATAGATGTATTCCTAAAAGACCTGGGCCTCGGCGCTTCCAGTAATCAGGCAAGGCAATGGTGGAATGCCGAGGCACAACGTTACATCACACAGAAAGACGGATTACTTAATGAATTGGCAGCTGCACTGCCTGATGGGGCACAAAATCGGATTTATAAGGAATGGTTATTATTGTTATACTAAAAGTGGGCTTTTGCCCACCTTTAGTATATGGTTCCATTCACCATTCTCCTGGAAAAAAAGCATCGGGCAGGTGTTTTAACTCATAATGCTGTTCATTGTGAAAAATGATGCCAATGATGTCAAAACGGATTTCCCAATCGTGATCAATTTTCTCCATATAGGCGGAAGCGGCTCCCACCAGAAGCTTTTCCTTATCCTCCATCACAAACTCTTCAGGCTGCCCAAAATAGACAGAAGACCGTGTTTTTACCTCTACAAACACCAGCGTCTGGCCGTCTTTTGCAATAATATCTACTTCTGCCCTTGAAAACCGCCAATTGGTTTCCAGTATCTTCCAACCATGGTCAGTCAGGTACTGCCGGGCAATTTCTTCTCCCCGGCGCCCCAGGTCTTGCGCCTTTGTCATAAAAAAGATTTTGGGTAAGGTAAACAAAAAAGGAGTGTGCCGGCGGCACACTCCTTTTTTGTAGTAGTAAAGTAAAAAAAAATCCCCCCCGCCGATGGCAGGGAGGGATTTTTTTAGTTTCCTGTTACGATCATTTTGCGGGTAGCTGTAAAGTCTTTCGTCATCAATTTGTAGTACATCAATCCGGTTGCGGGCAAGTCACTGCGGTGGAGGGTCAGTTCGTGATAGCCGGCATTCAGATATTCGTTGTAGCGGTAAATCTCTCTGCCGGATGCATCGTAAACCGTCAGGTTTACTTCATCCGCTTTCGGTAGTTCAAACCCGATCTGTGTTTGATTTGCGAACGGATTCGGACGGTTTTGGTACAATTGATAGGCTGTGCTCAAGCTCGGCTCTTTTCTCTGGCCGTTAAAGTTCAGGCTGATATTGTATATTTCGCCGCTTTCGTTGTATGCTTCTGTTTCCGTTAATCTGGAAGTTAACCCTATGGCATTTTTCACATGAAGGTCATCGTAAGCATGGAAAGTCAAGGTGAATAATTCAGTTTCATTATCCAATATCATTCCTTCCATTGCGTTCCAGCTAGTCGTGATCAAACCCTCATCCAGGAACCTCAACCCAAAGTTATCGATCGTCATATTAGGCAGTGCTCCTCCCTGTACATCTACCAGCTCCATTTTCTCAGGGTCAAAATCCAGCGTAAACTGATATCCAAGCAGATCGGTTTGTGAATTGGCTCTGAAAGTCAGTGTAAACTCTTCCCCAGCCGTCACTTCCTGATCGTCGACACTTAACTTCAAGTCATTGGCGCTTGAACGCGGCTCTATGTTCATCAGGCTGTTGGCCTGAGCAGAGACATTCACATCTCCCACTTTTACGGCTATGAAGTCCGTCTGCACCACATCTGAGTGCATATTCAGGATGTCATACTTGCTTGGGTAATTCTGATTCAGAGGGGATTGCTTTTCACTGAATTCAAAGTTAGCGTCTATGAATCTCCAGGAAGTCTGATTATTCGGCAGTTTATCATCCAGGTGTAGGATCAACTTACGAAGGCGGATCAGATCCAGTGTAGAAACGCTTCCGTTGCCGTCAATATCCGCTGCGATCCACTTGTACGGAGAATCAAGGTCCTGAGTGCCGGTGATGTGCTTGGCCATGAATACCAGGTCAAGAGTCGAGATACCGTTCATGATCTCTTTATCCTTTTCAGGAATCACTACATAGTTTTTACCAAAGGCTACGTTGTGAAAGATGAACTCCCCTGCAGTTCCTGTCATCATTTCCAGTGGCGACTCACTTTTCAGCTTTATCATCACTCCTTCTACCATATTTCCTTCTTCGGTCAGAACACTGCCTGCGATCACTCCTTCATCAGGATTATTTTCGGTTTCGGACCCGCCATTGTTGGTCCCGGTCGTATTGTTTGTACACAGACCGCTTGGATCAGTTACTTGTACAAAAGTCACACAGAAGCCGCTGTTATCATTTTCGTCAACTACCCAGAGTTCTACCGCCTGGCGGCCTAAATCTTCGCAGCTAAAGCTCACACCGGTCGTTGAAGGCCGGTCAGTAGGCGTCCCGGTTGATCTGCGAATAAAGTGTAGGAAGGTACTTGGATCAGAACAGTTATCCATACTTCCAAAGTCTAGTTCCGGTGCCTGGATCATTCCTGTGGCCGTGCCATTGTCATCGCTCAGCGCTACCTCGAAGCCTACGCGGCATCTGATTTGCGGTGCTGTCTGATCGATCACAGTAATAGTCATTGATTTTTTAGTGACGTTGCCACATCGATCGATGGCCGTGAACTCTACCGTTGTTGTACCAACCGGATAGGTGCCGCTCGCATTTTCACTCCGGCTGTCGGCATATGGTGAATCGTTTGAGATCGTAACCTGTGTGTAACAATCTTTTACAAAAGCATCTTCGAGTTCGACTTCCACTGATTCACAGTTATCTGTTAGCGCAACGATTGTATCAGTAGGTATTTCAAGTTCCGGGGCAGTTTGATCATCTACTTTAATAATCTGCAAGTGTTCAAAGATGCCTCCTGATTCAGGATCTTTCGGGTCATGCTGGCAAAGATCGATCACAGTCCAGCGACGTACCACTTTATAACAAATTTCTCCTTTGTTGTCATAGACATTGTCTTCGTATGTTACACTTAGATCCGAGCAATTCTCATCTTTAAACCGAGGCTGAGAATAAGGATCCGGTAAATCTTCCGGTCTGATCTCTCCGATACATTTATCAGTGGTGTAATTCTGAGGCCAGGTAATTTTATCTTCTGTAAAAGGAGATTCATTTTCAACATAGATCGTCTGAGTAATACTTACCCGGTTATTGTACAGATCAGTTGCCGTAAAGATACGCTTGATTGTCCCCAGGCCACATCCGTTCAGATCAAATACGACAGTTGAATCAAGGGTATAGCCGCAATAATCGTGCACCATAGGACTTCCGAACTTCGAGAGGTCAGAATAATCATCTTCACAATCAATTGTAAAATTCTTTAAGGTTGTGATTAAAGGCGGCACATTGTCCTGTACTTCTACTACAATTCTTGCATCTGTAAAATGCCCTTCCAGATCACCACCCGGGCCTTCGCGCTTAGGATCAACAGGCCCGTCACCAGGATCGACATCATACACACGCATTAGGATGATCACTTCCTGACCAACTTCTGCACAGCAGAAGAGCAGTTCATCGTCAAACCATTCCTGATAGCCTGGCTCGAAAGGGTTGTCATCGCCATTCAATTCTTCACATGAACCGATTTCCACCTTTCTGGCTTTAAAATACACCTCATCCTTGCAGTTATCATAGCTGCCACTGTCGAAAGTACCTGCCGGAACTTTGGCAAATCCTGTAGTTGGTATTGCAACCGAGGTATATTCATCCGCGATGGCGGTAGGTGCCTGTCCATCCACAATCTCAAGACGTGCCGAGAACTTAGTTTGATTACCACACCGGTCCATGGCTGTATAATGGATCATATGTAAGCCTTTAGGTACAAATAAATGCGGTCCAAATCCTTTTTGACCATAAGAAGTCTCTACCAGTAGGATGGGGTTGGCATCACAATTATCTGATACTTCAGGTACCGGAATATTGACCGTAGCCAGACATAAACCAGGGTCGGTTACTATAATGATGTCCTTTGGGGAATTGATCACCGGAGCTACTTCATCCACTATTTTTATATTCTGCAGATGACTCACTATCAGGTTATTACACTCATCTTCTACCATCCAGCTTCGTTTTATATGAATACCAATGTTTCCACATACGGAGATCATTTCATCGCTGTACGAAACCGTGACATTGCAAAAGCCCCCCTGATCCAGTCGTTGTCCGTCAATAGTAGGATATCCCAATTCATCCGGACTGACATCTCCTTTTGGGCAGTCCAGTTTGACATCTACCGGCCATTCCAGCTCGTCCAGGTCAGGTCTTTCTAAAGTTAGCACCTGGGTACAACTGGCCGAATTGCCGCTTTTATCTTTAATGGTCCATTCTCGATGTACCACTAGCGCGAGGTTACCCACGCAACCTTCTCCAATGACCCTGTCGTTATAGGTTATACTGTCCGGATCAATGGCACCGCAGTTGTCCATGATGATTGGATATCCTGTATTGGTGACACAGGTATCCGCCCAGCAAGAAAGCCTTAGGTTTTCACAAATGATCTCCGGTGCGATGGTGTCTACTATTGTAAAGAACACCTGGCAGACGGAGGGGTCCTCTGAGCTCCGTATGGTAGCCATCAGTGTATCGCTGACCAGGCCGGCCGAATCAACTGTGACGCTGTCAACGCCTTCATAGAGGACATTGCCCTCCAGGTCTGAAACGATCAGCATTTTTTCCTGTGTACAAGTGGAAGAGGCGCTTTCCAGGTCGGTGGCTCTGATCACCGCCTCGCAAGGTCCGGAGATCTCAATTTCTATTGGATTCTCTCTGGTAGAAGTTTCACAAGATAGGCAGTTCTGTGCCAATAATCCGTTTCCAAAAACGGATGCCATAAAGATAAGAATGAAAAATGTGAGTTTTTGAAAGCTGTTTGAAAAGTTGGTGCTTTCTGTTGAAAACCAATCTGGATTTCCCTTCTGTACGTTTGTTTTAAAGTTTCTCATTTTTTGGTGTGATTTAAGTATGAATAATTTAAATGTATATATTGCTCATAGTTTGCCCATTAGACAGCAAGCCCATACCTACTGACAACAGACGGAATGTCAGAGCATTATTTTATTCTTGTATGTTTGGAATCTAAATATGTGGGAAGGAAATCAATGGTTGGAAGGAAATACTTGTTCTCTCATAGTAGTCCTTTCCAGGTGCCCTCCCCTGGTCTTGACAGACCGATGTGTGTAGTTGTGGTAAGTAAGTTGTGTGTATGAATCTGAAGACCTCAGGTCATTCAGCTTTTTTAGTAGTAAGTTTGTTTTCTTTTATATATGAAAATATCGTGCCAACTTTTTCGATATTTTCTTTTTTCTCATATTTATACTATTGATATAGAAAAAACCATGCCAATTTTGGCAAAAAAAAAGCCCCCCTCCTAATTAGGAGAGAGGCCATCCCAAAAACCGATTTAAGTATTTTACTTGAAAACGGTTCTTGTGAATCACATACAATCCAATCGCCTTATTTATAATAACCCATAGTATACATAACGTATAAACTGGTATGTAGATAGGTTTTGATACAGGACCGGATTATTTAATAGGCGCTGTAATTGTACAAACTTCTTAAAGCTCTTAAAAGTTAAGCCAGAGTACTTACCGTTCTGAATAATTTAACCATTAATAAGGTGAGGGGTAATCAAGAACGCCAGGGGGGCATACTCTTCTTATACAAGACAAATATACGTTTATTTAATGTATTTTGCATACCCACTTTGGGGTATTTTGAGCAAAAAAAAAACCTGTAACAATAGCATAACAGCTACTGATACAGGTTTTATCGAATATTATCTTTGGGCATTTAAAAACCTACTCCCTTCCTCCTCCAAGAGGAGGAAGGGTTCCGAAGTAATATCTTCGGGCGCAGGGAATAAATACCACACCAAAATTTCAATTTTTCCTTGGTATCGTTATTTTCAATCTGACCAAAAAGGCTGCCTTCTAACACGATAATACGATGTTATGATCGCCCGAAGGCAGCCGTGATATCCCTACCTCGTAAGGCACAATGTGTAAGTTTGGTCAAGATTGATAGCACTTCAGCTTCGTTTATGGAAGATTAAGTTAGTCATTGCAAGTGAATGGCTACTTAAAAAATGCTCAATGATACCTATTTCGGACATACAGGAGAGTCAGCCCTCTCGTTGTCAAATGTCGGATCGCTGCTTATAGCGTCCTACTCCCCTTATGTGTGTGTACCGAAGCAATTTCTGATGGGAAAAATGTGAAGGAAGTCCACCGGGTGTTTTTGTTTTCTCTCGTGTTTTCTCTGTACCCGGTTCTAAAGGAAGCCCGAAGGCTTGAAACTGGACTCCTCATAGTATGTTGTCTTTTCCCTATTAGCTTATTAATTTTCTCAAGTTTTCTCTTTAACTAAATACACTATACTATAGGCAAAGACCGTACCAACTTTTAGGCGAGCGTAAGATTTTTTTATTTTTTTTAAAATAAAAAAGGGACAGCCTACCGACTACCCCTTTTTTATCAAACTCAATTAGCTTTTATTTAGTTCTCCGGACGATTATAACCAATCTTCCGTTTTCTTTGGAAATTAAAGGCCACCGTTACCTCATGTGAGCCCGTATTAAACTGCTGGAATTGCTGGAAGGACACATCATAGGTATAGAACAGCTGGAATTTGGACACTTTGGTACCTAACAGGACGCCAAACGTTCCCAGCGTACGGTAGGATACTCCTGCAACTAATTTTTCATCATCCAGGAAGCTTGCTTTTAGGTTAAAGTCAATCTGGAAAGGAGAATTTCTGACCTGGCGGATCAAAACAGATGGTTCCAGGCCGAAATAATCATTGATATCCAGACGGTGACCGAAGGTCAGCATATAATACTGGAAAGGAGACTCTGTAGAATTATTTGTCACAATCTCATCAAGCCGGGCACCTACCAGATTAGAAAAAGACAAACCAACATAGGTACGCTCGTTCCACTCTCCCCAGAATCCGAGGCTGGCATCAAATTCACGCTGGCCATTCATTGCATTTTCTACGATCTGATCCCCTTCCTGATAAAAATTAGATCCCATGAAAGAATTATCGAGCTGAAGTTGTTGGAATTCGGCTGTGAAACCGACACCAAACTTAAAGTTTTCGCTAAATGGAAAGCGAAAAGCAAAATTCAATTGCCCGCGCAAACGGTTTAGTTGTGCTGCTTTCTCCGAACGCAGGCCCAGTCCGATACCAAAAGTATTACCGACAGGCCCGTTATACATAACGCCTAAGGTAGTAGGAGCATCCGGGAAGCCGGTCCATTGAGCCCTTGCATTGAATTGCAATTGATAAGCATCCTCAAAACCTGCTACTGCCGGATTGATCAGGATGGGAGTAATATTATAATGAGAAAAAATAGCTTCGTCCTGGGAGAAAGCTTTGGCTACAAAAGCCAGTATAAACAGTGGTAAAATTATCTTTTTCATAAATTAAATCGGTTAAAAGGGTCCATGGAATTGATTGTTTAGAGGAATGGAGGACTGTGGAAAAAGGCTCCATACCCTTTTCCACAGTCCTCTATTATTATTCTCGCAGTACACTAACAGATCCTTTGACTTGTTGGCGCTCTGTAATAGGGCCCCATTCAAGGATGTAGTAATAAGGACCGTCAGGCAGCTCTTCGCCGTTCGAAGTCACCCCGTTCCAGGTATTATCGTATTTGGTTTTTTCGTACACCAACTGTCCCCAGCGGTTATAGATCTCTATCGTATTATTGGTTAATTCTTCAATACAATTGATCATGAACACCTCATTCAGGCCATCTCCGTCGGGTGTGATCACTACTGAGGGTTCCACACAAGGGAATCGTCTGTCCTTAATTGAAAGCAATGCCGGTGTATCATCATTAGAACAGCCGTTGGCATCGGTTACAATCACCATATATTGGCCTGGGCAAAGGTTTGTCTGGGTAGCTTCATTTGTCAGGCCGGCATTCCATTGAAAAGTGAACGGCCCTGTTCCTCCGGAAACGGAAGCCGTTGCGGTTCCATTACATCCATCATTGGCAGCTTGTGTTTCTACCTCTACCACTAATGGAGTAGGCTCATCGATGGTGTAGCTTCCCGAAACGGAACATTCATTTTCATCGGTAACTGTTACGGAGTATTCTCCTTTGGG
>JAUIKE010000074.1 GCA_030430845.1 Bacteroidia bacterium
GTCACGTTCAGCAATACGGCAATTCCAATCATGGCTGGACGAAAGTGCTGAAGACCATAGCCGGCTCCTGGGCCTGGGGAGGGATGTTCAGCATGGCCCTTCCACGTTGGTTCACGGAAGGCGATGCGACCGGGATAGAGACGGCGCTTACCTCCTCTGGGCGGGGCCGTTTGCCCTATTTCGATATGGAGTACCGCTCGCTGATCTTGAATGAGTTGGATTATTCTTATGAAAAAGCAGCAGCCGGTTCGCTCAAAGATTTTGTCCCCGATTGGTACAAACTTGGGTATTACATGACCACTTATGCCCGAAAAGAATTTGGGAGAGACATCTGGACGGAGGTGGTGGACGATGCCACCCGCTATCGAGGCATTATTTATCCGTTTAACAAAGGTTTGAAGGAAAAAACAGGATTAACAGTTAAGGAGTTGTATCAGCATACAATGGAGGATTTGGAAAAAAACTGGAAAACGGAAGAAAAGGAAAAGGCCCGTTTTTTTACCGAAGGAAAACAGCTAAACACCCAAACTAAAAAGAATATTACTCATTATTATACACCGCGATATCTGAATGACAACACTTTGATTGCCACAAAAAGCGGGTATGATCAAATCCCGGTTTTTATCCAAATAGATTCAAAAGGCAACGAAAAAAGACTGACCGAGCCAGGCATTATCCGCAATCCGCTGAATGCGACCTTATCCCTGGTTAACGGACAGTTAAGCTGGTCGGAACTGGGCTATGACCTGCGCTGGCGGAACAAAAACTTCATGAATGTGCGGTCTTATAATCTGCACAGCAAGGGCAAGAAGAAACTTAGCTCCCAATCAAAATATTTCTCACCTGCTTTTTCTTCCGATGCCTCTCAGATTGCAGTAGTAGAAGCAGATGAAAACATGCAATACCGACTGCTGATATTGAATGCCGCTTCCGGAGCCGTCATCCGAAGCCTGCCGAATCCCGATAATTATTTTTATGCCTTTCCTGCCTGGATGGAAGATGATCAGCAGTTAGTGGTGATGGCTCAAAAAGGGGAGCGGATGGGGCTGCAAAAAATCCATGCAGAAAGTGGCGCAATGGAGTGGTTGACGCCTCCTGCTAACCAGCACCTCAGCCATCCGGTCGTTAAAGGCGAGTATGTCTATTTTTCGGCAGGGTACACCGGTATCAATAATATCTTTGCCCTTCATTTGGAAGATGAGACGATTTTCCAACTGACTTCCTCCGCGCTGGGAGCCTTTCAACCGACCGTTTCTCCTAATGGAAAAAAACTAAGCTTTAGCGAATTCCACCCTCAGGGGTATAACCTGATCGAAGTGGAACTGGAAAAGGCATTATGGGAAAAATATGAAACGGATAGCCCAGGAAGTATACGTTATTTTGAGCCTTTAGTTGAACAAGAAGGGGGGAGTATTGTGGAAAAAGTAGGTACGGAAGAATTTGAGGTTGAGAAATTCAACAAATGGAGTGGTATCCTCAATTTTCACAGCTGGCTACCGACGATCGATCATCCCATTTACGGAGCGAAGATCTTGTCTGATAATAAATTCGGTACGCTTTCTTTGGAAGCGGGCGGTTTTTATAACGTCAATGAAGAGGAATGGACCTTTCAGGCAGACGCCACCTATGCAGAACTCTATCCATTTATCAATGCCAATTATCGCCATTCGAACCGTTCGTCGGTGATTTACAATTTCACCCCGGCTAATGACTCCATTATTTTTGCCAATACCTATATCGAAGAATGGAAAGAAAACCGGATTTCCACCGGTTTGTCGCTGCCGCTTAACTTAACCAGCGGCAACTTTTTTAACAGCCTTTTCCTACGGGCAGATTATCAAAAAATTAAGGTGGACATAGACGGAAACTTTGACAATCCGAACAATGCCCGGGATACTTTGGTGGTTCGGAACGGAACCATTGACCAATTTGATTTTCTCTTTAAAGAACCCTTGCAAAGTACGGATCTGAATGCTTTGAGCTTGCGGATGGTTTTCAGAAGTTTTCGCCGTCAGGCCCTACAGCATCTCAACCCCCGGCTGGGTTTAAATCTTGATTTGAGTTATCGGACGACGCTGGGTACAGATGACTTTGAGGCCGATGTGTTATTGCTTAGAGGAGATGTATTTTTACCCGGCCTTGGTCGCAATCACAGCATAGTGGTTAATACGATGTATCAAAGGCAAGATTTACTGGATAACTACCGTTTTCCGAATATATTTATCTATCCCAGGGGATATAATACCACCTTTGGTGACCGAATTTTTAAAGTCGGATTTAATTATCATATGCCACTCTTCTATCCCGACTGGGCCCTTGGTGGCTTGGCTTTTAT
This sequence comes from Bacteroidia bacterium, assembly GCA_030430845.1. Classification (GTDB taxonomy): domain Bacteria; phylum Bacteroidota; class Bacteroidia; order Chitinophagales; family Saprospiraceae; genus JANQPA01. Next base: position 2,336 of record JAUIKE010000074.1, read on the forward strand.
GAAGCGGGTAAAAGCAAATGTATTTTATGATTATGCCCGTTTGAGTGGCGATACACCCTTCGAAAATGTATGGACGCAGGCATCTACAGGCCTGGAACTGACCTTTGATGTGCGCTTTTTCCGTTTAGTGGAAGTGGACTTTGGGTTTCGATACAGCCGGATTTTGGGCGATAGCTTTTTACCGGGTAATGAACGAAATCAGTTTGATTTCCTTTTAATTAGTATATCAGAGTAAGTAAGATAATTGTTTGAAAATGAGCCAGAACAAACCATGGCCGATAGAAGAAGTATTTAATGCCTGGCAGTTGGCCACTCGCCTGCACGACGGGCAAAAATACGCCGGGCCGGAAAAGGATGAATATGTAGAGTACCTCAATCACATCGGAGGAGTCCTGCTCGAATTAATGAATGCCTTGCAATATGAAGAAGGCCTTGACACCAATCTGGCTATTCATTGCGCCATTTTACATGATACGGTGGAAGATACGTACCTTAGTCCGGAAGAATTGGAAGGACGGTTTGGCCCGGCCATTGCCGCAGGCGTAATGGCCCTGACCAAGAACCAAAAACTCGGTAGCAAAAAAGAAAAAATGCAGGACAGTCTCCGTCGCATCCGCCAACAACCTAAGGAAGTCTGGATGGTCAAAATGGCCGACCGGATCGTGAATCTGCAGCCGCCACCCTTTCATTGGAGTGCAGAGAAAAAGGAGCGATATCGGGAAGAAGCCAAAATGATCCTCGACGAATTGAAAGAGGGGAGTGCTTATTTAGCAAAGCGCTTGCTAGAGAAAATTGAAAGATATTAAGTCAGCTAGCAGGATTATTGGTGTTTAAAAAATAAGCGCTAATCGGACAGCAAGCTTCAGCTTGCCAGGAAAGCGAGCTTTAGCTTGCTTAAAATCGGAGGTTAAGAATTAAACGCCAATTATCCTATCCAAGATTTGCGAATATTGTTTAATAAATTATACAAGCCCTGTATTTTCCTTCCTACTAAACAGTGTAAATTCAATTGCCGTCTGCTTTAAAAAATATAAAAATGAAAAACCTAATCTCCTTTTTATGTCTACTGCTAAGCCTAAACTTACAAGCCAACGATACCATTTATTACACACTTAGCGCACAAGCAGGCCATCCGGAAGTTAAAGTGAGCATACAATTTGAAGAAGCCGTTAATGGGCCTTTGCGAGTCGTCATTCCCCGCTCTGCCCCCGGAACTTACGAAATAACCGACTATTCCCGCTTTGTGGAATACCTGGATGGAACCACTAATATGGGGGCCCTCGTGCCGGCAGAAAAAGGCATCGGCTCGTACTACGATATACGTCCGGATGAGAGCCCCATTCAGCGTATTTCCTATGCCATGAACATCGACCGGATGGAGGACGAACTGGAAGGCTGGGCTAGCTCCAAAAGAAGGGATGCTTATCTCGGCATGCTGGGCTATTCTGTCTTTGGTTTTGTAGAAGGTATGGAAGACAAACCGATAGTGCTGACCATTGAAGCAAGCAATGATTGGCCGATTTTTTCTACACTGAGGCCTAGTCTGGATCGACCCAAAGGAGAAGCTCAATTCAGAGCAAGTAATTATGCCGAACTCGCGGATGCTCAGTACCTGCTCGGGGATAAGGTGCAGATATTAAAAGTTGAAAAAGCCAAAATACCTCTATTCGCCGCCGTTTATTCCGAGACGGACGTTAACTTGAAAGCGATTGGGCAGATGGGTGAGCAGGCCCTGGGCTTGCTAGACAACTACTTTGGTTTTACGCCTATGCCGCATTACACCATGGTCTATGAATACCTCAACCCAAGAACACCTAGGCATGCATACAACTTCTCCATCGAACACATGAACAGCATGACGGCGACTTTCGATCTGTCAGCTGCGCCTAAGGTATACAATCCTCAAAGCCGGTATTACAGCTCATTAATTCACCATATGGGCCATTCCTGGGTGCCTTTGCGCTCTTATGGCGGTGGTTATCGGCCTTTTTCCTGGGAGGTGGCGCCCCTGATCGAAACGATCTGGCTGCATGAAGGATTCATTTGGTATGTCCTGTATGAGGTGACCGGTAATGAAGGATTGATCCGGATGTTCCGCGAAACGGTGGAAACGGCTCCTGACTTTATTCAGCGTTTATCCCTCAAAGAATTATCCTACCTGGCTTCTACTCAGTACGGCACCGATTTTCGGATTGGCCGGAATGCCTTTTCTCGCGGGGCCTTGTTCGCTTTTGAATTGGATCAATTTATTACAGAAAAAACCGGAGGGGAGAAGTCATTCCGGGATGCTATCTTGAATCTGTATCATTGGTCGGAGCAAAACCAGAAAGCCTTGCCGTATGAGGAGATCCCGGTGATTATGGAGAAAGGCTTGGGAGTGGATATAAAGGAGGTGTGGGAGAAGTGGAAAAATTAAAAAAGTTTTGGGGTAGGCCCCAAAACTTTTTAACCTAACTTTACTTCCAAATTTCTCCAAGCACCCGCTTAAAATTCGCCCCTAGGATCAGACGAATATTTTCATCGCTGTATTTTCTCCGCACCAAGCCCTCTGTCAGATCAAACATCTTTTTCGGATGATCCAAACCCTCTATATCGATTTTTTCTCTAAAACTATAGCTGGATTTATAATTCCCCTTCAGCGCATTATAAACATTTTTCGGCAAGTCGTCATAACCATGCAGGTCCGAATCGGTGCCGATGCCGACATGCTCAATACCTGTCAATTTGATCACATGTTCCATATGATCCAGGTAGTGCTCGATGGTTGTCGGTTCCTCGTTTTTGACAAAATTACGGACTGCCGTAATGCCCATGACCCCACCTTGATTCGCCATTTTTTTGATGGCCTCATCCGTTTTACAGCGAGGATGACCGGGAGCCAGAGCCCGGCAATTGGAATGTGTAATCAGTACAGGTTGGGAGGAGAGTTCAAACGCATCCAAAGTTGTCTGGTCGCCGCAGTGGGAAACATCAACCACCATGCCCACCTCGTTCATGGCTTTGACGATGCTTTCGCCGAAGTCACTGATGCCGCCGTCAGCTCGGTCGGTAGAACCACTGGCAATGCGGTTTTGAGTGTTGTAAGTAAGTTGTGAAACTCGCTGGCCAATAAAATAAAACTGTTGGACGTCGGCAGCTGTACGGAAATGGTCCGAATTTTGCAGTCCGAGAATGATACCGGTTTTGCCACTGCTTTTTACTTTTTCAAGGTCCTCTGCCGAATCAACACGCATCAGGATATCCGGGTGTTCTGCTACTAATCCGTTGTAAGCGGCGAAAAAGCTCATCACGTCAGCATAGGCATTGGGACCGCCCATGCCGACAGCGGGGTGGAAAATGCTAATGCCGGATGATTGAATGGCTTTTAGTTCCTCCTTGCTAAATTGCAAAAAGTTTTGTCCCTTGGCGGGCGCTGTAAACATTTTCCCCATATCCAGGATAGAGAGCATGTCGATGACCAAAGATTCAGCCATTAGGTCCATGGTTCTTTTGGAATAAGTCGTCGTAGAAAAAGGGAAGGGAGAAAAACGACTCAAACCGATAAAGGGAACAGAAACGGCAGCTTTGGCCATTTTATTTAAAAATTGGCGACGAGAGGAAGTGGGTTTGTGCATGGCTGATTAGTTTTGTTGCTATCAAGATAATGAATATTTTTTTTCATCCCAGTTCAAATTGATGTGAATGAAGAAGCTGGTTCGCAGCATATATGCCTTTAAGTTTTTAGATGACTTGGTGCTGATCTATCCCTTATACGCTGTGATGTTCACCGAATTCGGTATGCAGGCCTGGCAAGTATCGGCTCTTTTCCTGACGTGGTCGCTGACCTCCTTTTTCCTGGAGATCCCTTCAGGAGCCTGGGCAGATAAGTATGACCGGAAGAAAATTCTTTTTCTGGGCCAATGTATTCGGGCACTGGGATATTTGTGCTGGCTGTGTTTTCCAACTTTTGCGGGATTTATGGCGGGGTTTGTTTGTTGGGGGATCAAAAGTGCCCTGACCTCCGGGACTTTTCAGGCATTGGTGTATGATGAATTAAAGTATTATGGACAAGAAGATAAATTTGCAAAAATCTGGGGCCGCACCCAAACCTTGTCTTTCATCGCCTCCTTGATTGCGTCCCTCTTGGCATCTCCGGCGATATTAGTTGGCTATCCGTTCGTATTGATCTTAAGCAGTCTGGCTGTTTTATTATCAGGAATAGTGATTATTCGGATAAATGTTAAGGCAGTTCACTTTATGAATAGCCATGTGAATTATTTTTCTATTCTTCGGGAAGGCTGGAACAATGCCTTTAATAATCGCCTGGTATTTCGACTCATCTTATTATATGCTTTGGTTATTGCGCTGAACGGCGGGCTGGATGAGTATTGGCCTATATTTACCAGGGAGGTAGGAATTCCTGTGTACGGCCTGGGAATCGTTTTGGGAATGTTGAGTTTGGGGGAAGCGCTGGGAAGCTTTTTGGCGCATTATTTTGAGAAAAAGAGACTTACATTTATTTACTGGCTCACTTTTTCCAACGGGCTTCTATTGTTGGTGTCTGCTTACTTTTATAAGTGGCCTGTTCTGTTGCTTATTTTTGTTTTCAGTTTTATTGTGTCGCTCATCCAGGTGTTGCTGGAAAGCCGGCTCCATCACGCCATTCCGGATGAGACCCGTGCTACGGTTTCTTCTATTAACGGCTTTTTGACGGAGCTGATGGTTATGGGGGTGTTTGGTGGCTTTGGGTTACTCTCTCAAATGTATAATTACCAAATTGCTTTCTTATGTTTTGGGGGGATTATCCTGTTGGCGGCCCTTATTTATTTGTCAGGTCAAAACCATGCATTATCGGACAAAAGCGGACAAAAGCGGACAGAAAGGTGATTTTGTGGGAGAAAAGTGGTATTTTCCAATGGAGATTTTCGGGTGCTAGTGACCTGGTGACTCCAAGTCACCAGGTCACTAGCAATTTTTTTTCCACTCTACTATTATTGCCGCATCTTACGGCCAGTCAAACACCAATTATTAGCCTGCACCCGTATGATGACCGTCAGCCCAAAACTCGACCTCTACTCCTCTCGCTCAAAGCCCTCAATCTCTTTCAAAAATACTCTCGCTTTCTCTAATTCCTTGTCCGGGAATTTTAACAACACCCAGGTTATGATCAAGGAAACGACCAAACTGCCGACAAATGGGTATGTCCAGTTTTGTATCACCAAAAACAGGTCCACACCAAACCAGGACTTGCCGGCTACGATCACAAATAGTAAGAAAAATATGGGGATCTGAATGATCAAACTTTGAGTATCGCGACGATCAAATAGCTGAAAACGAGCGATCCGCTTTTGTGCTTCCGCCAAAGGAAGCTCGTAGTTGATGGTTTGGATCTGCCACCATTTATAGATCCCCCAGCCTATTCCAATCCAGGCAAATACACCCAGGAAAGCAGCGCTGATCAGGAATTTCGTTTCCTGCCAGTGGTCAACCATGAACTGCACGATGCAGATCCAAAAAATAGAATAAGCAAAGGTCTCGAAGATGGCTGTAAACTTATATTCCCCAAGTAAAGCATGTGTTTTTTTGAGACTTACTTCCTTTAGTAAATAACTATTGACTGCCCACTGTCCACTATCGGCCTGTGCCGCTTCCTTCCATACCGATTTTAAATCATCTAAGTTCATGATGTTAGTTTTTTTGTTCTTTAATAGTTTGCTGAGCCGATTTTTTCAACTTCTTCTTGATTCGGTTGATCTTGCTGGCTACATTCGTTTCCGTCAAGCCCACCACAGCTGCTATTTCTTTATAGTTGTAATCTTCCAGGTATAGCAGAATGATAGCCTTATTCAAATCATCCAATTGAAGGATCAACTCATAGACCACATTGAGCCGGGGGTCTTCCTCATGATTATTTTCACGGAAAGAGACCAAATTCAGATCAGTGGGCGACTCTTTACGCTTTAGCAGCCTGCGGTGATGGGAAATGGCAACGTTCAGGGCAATGCGATACACCCAGGTGGAGGCCCTGTACGTCGGATCGTACTTAGGGAATGCTTTCCACAACTGAATGATGATCTCCTGCGCCAGGTCCTTCCGCTCCGAAGTTTGCTGACAATAAGTCTGAGCGACCTTAAAAACGATCTTTTGATGTTGTTCTAAAAATGAAGAGAAATCTCCTTTTTGCTCTTTGGTCATTTTTCTGATCACTTGATTCACTATATTATTCGCAAGAAAAGGAGAAAAAATCACAGAGGGATAAAAAAAAATAGGAGATGGCCGCCGCCATCTCCTATTTTTTAAAGAACAAGAGAACCGTTCAACTCCGCATCTGCCCATTGCCAGGCTTTTTCAAATCGTTTGCGGATGGCTTCGGCTTCTTCTTTTTTTCCTTGTTTGACCAGGCTTTCCAGTAGGCCGTTTAAGGCGAAGCCCGTTTCAGGAAACAGTTTTAAGTCCTTGCGATAGAGACTTTCAGCTTCAGCATGTTTTTTATCGGCTAAATAAACATTGCCCAGGTGATGGCGTACGGAGAAAAACCAATCGGGAGGCTCGTTGTAGTTGAGGGCATCTTCCATCTCAACAGCCCTGACTAATAGTTTTGCCGATTGATCATAGTTGCCGCTTCGGTAAAGAATATCACCTTCCAATACTAATTCGGCAATTTTGACCAATTCCATACAGTTGTTGATTTCCCATACGGTAATGTCCCGGATAGATTCATCCTGTGCCAATGCTTTTACGGCAGCTAATTCTGATTGTGCTTCTTCCATTTGGTTTTTTGCTGAGAAAGCCATACCCCGTGCGTAATGCCAAATAGCCATAGGGTATTTAAGATCTTCGTCAGGCCGTTCTGCTTTTAAGATATCGTCCCATTTTGCAAATTTCACCTGGATATACCACGGAATCGTGTAATAATGTTGGATCGTTCCCCAGAGAGGGTCCTTCATCAAATCTGTATCGAGGGCGTCTACCATTTTTTGTGCAGCATCGATTGCGGTAAATCCATCTCCTTCAAATGCAGCTGTGGCAGCCAGGAAGTGATAATTATGTGGGAAATAGGCCAGCGGGTAAGCACCGGCTGCGTGGCAGGCACTGACATACACACTGTCTACCTTAATGGCTTCCACATTGGCTAATGTTCCTTCATGGTAATGGCCTGAGCGGATGTAAATGTGTGAGGGCATATGCACCAAATGGCCTGCTTTAGGGAAAATAGCAGGTAGCTTCCGGGCGCTTGCCAGACCTAATTCGGGGGTCTGAGAAGCTTCCACGGCATGAATGTACATGTGGTGTGCTACAGCATCATTGTTGTCCTTGGCCAGAACCCCCTCTATAACATCAAGGATCTGTTGAGTCCAGGGCTGTATATCCCCGTTTTTCTTCCATAGGGCCCAGGGATGAAGATCCATAAGAGATTCGGCATACAATCCTGCCAGCGTAAGGTCATCCGGGTATTTTTCGTACAGGGTTCCCATGACGTCGGCATAGGCCTGACTTTCGGGCGTCAGTTCCTCGCTTGGGTTTGGGGGGTAGCGGGCTGCCATGGCTAGTATCAAATCGCGTTCTTTGGGCGAAATATTGGGGAAGAATTGTTGGGCGTCCTGAATGATGTTCTTAGCAATATTATAAACCTCCGGTTCCATCCCTGCATTGTAATTAGGTCCTAATACATAGGCCCAGCCCCAGTAGGCCATAGCGCATTCAGGATCTTCGATAGTGGCCTGCCTGAATGACCGGGCTGCTTCCGCGTGGTTAAAATTCATGGCCAGTACCATGCCCTGATTGAAATACTGTTGGGCTTTTTCGGATTGAGTGGTAATGGGATAGTGAAAGCCATTGGTCAAATCTTCAAAAAGAGGAGCCGTTTTGCCGTCATCCATCGCCAAGGCTTCACCAAATTGAGGAGCACACATTGCACGCGGCGCTTCTGGGATGACACCCTCAGCCTGGCTAACATCCTGATTACGGACGGTACAGCCGGCCAGGATCAATATGCTTAAAAAGAAAAACAATTGTTTCATATCGGTTTTGTTTGCTATGAATCGAGTGGTGAAATTTTGGGACATGTTATGAAAAAAATGTTTCAAAGTCCACTGCTCTTGAGTAAGCACCCGCCTTCAATGAGTAAATATCCTTTATCGATTTTTAGATCTCCAAACACATAACTTGACACTTCAACATTTTCCTAATATATTTCGCCTTTATTATATTCCAAAAACCAAATCAACATGAAAAGCAATTTACTCGGATTACTATTCCTGGGCTTAAGCCTCTTTGTTCTAACTCCTGCCTTTGCACAAATCTCTATTACATTAAATGATGTAGCCAGCTATTACACTATCGGCAATGTAATAACAGAGCGGTATGATACTCTGGATTTCGGAGAAGGGATGTTCAACATTGGTTCACCCGGAGGAGGGAATACCTGGGACTTCAGCGGTGTTTCGCTTGACGGGATCGAATCACAGATGGTCGTTGATCCTTCCGGTACTCCGGCTTCATCTGATTTCCCGGATGCTAATGTGGCCCTTTTCTTCGATATTGATGAAGATGGCGTGACGGGAAACTTATACAATTACTTTATCCTGGGCAATAACTCCCTGACCCTGCTGGGATCGAGTGGGAGCAGCTCTTCGGAAGGATTTAATATTACGACTACGATTACTAATAGTCCGGTACAGCCCGTATTTCAGTTTCCCATCAATTTTGAAGATACCTGGACATACGAAGGGAAACAAGTCATTTCCTCGAGTGTGGATGGAACTCCTTTGCCTGCTTCGGAAGATGATGTAAAAGATATTAGCGTAGTGGATGCTTACGGAACGATTATTTTTCCCGACGGTAGCTCTACAGCTGCTTTGCGGGTCAAACAAACTTCTATTTTTTCATCTGAAATCATTCCTGGCTTCCCGGTGGTGGATACTTCCTACAACTTCTCCTTTATTACTAAAACCGGAACTATTTTATCAATAGGATACACCGGAGACGGCCCATCTCCCGACCAGGGAAGCATCCAGGGAAGTTTGAGCTGGTCCGCTTCCGGCCAGGTTTCGTCGGTAGTTGATCTGGAAGCGGCCGGATTCCGCCTGGAATCACCGCAAACACATCCTGTATTAAATGTTTCTTTGGTAAAATATACGCTTCCGGAATCCGAAAATATCCGGATTAGCTTGTTTGATCTACAAGGGAGAGAGGTGAAGGTATTGACGAATGGCTTACAGGCTGCCGGGGATCATAGGCTACAACTCGATGCTACGGAACTTTCATCCGGTGCTTATTTTATGAGCTTGATGACCAGGGGAGGGGTAATGACGCAAAAAGTGATCGTTCAGAAATAATACCATTCTGGGGGCTGTCTCATAACTCCTTCGTCGTTATTCGACGCCCCATAGATTTTTTTTTAAGAGGTGTTTTTTTAAGAAAAACGAAGTTTTTCTTAAAAAAACACACCTCTTAAAAGAATATTATTGGCTGGCGAAATCCGCCTGCCGGCAGGCAGGAAGGCCGTAGGTCTTTTGAGACAGCCTCCAGCTTATTCATTTATTCCAGATCTTGCTGGATACTTTCCAGGTAATCCACGATCATTCCTATTTCTGTTTTTACCTCCCTGTTGTTATGAAGACCTTCTGATTCTTTAAATGTTTTTCCAAAAACAGGCATTTCGGAATTACGGTGCCCCCGAATATTTGGAGAACGCCCATCGATGATTTTGACAATCTCATCTCGGGGAAACTCACCATTGCGTCTGACGGCTATTAGTCGAAGATCCAATGGGACGTTGGTTAATACTTCTGCCATTGGTCCGGCTTCCTCTCCACTGCCATGGCAGATCTGGCAATAGGATATGTACAATTCTTCTCCTGTTACACCACCAAAGTGCGCTTCAGCATCAGAATTGTTCTGACAGGCCCAGAGTAGTAAAAGACTGCCAAAAACGATTACTACAATAGCTCTTTTGATCGAAAAAGGCGTTTTTTTCATAGTTGTTTCGGTTTCATTAGTTAATGGCGATCCGGGAAAAAGGCAAAGATTTCTATTGAAAAATAGACATATTACATTCGGGTGACAATGATGTTTGTCAATGAAGAATAGTGATAAAGGAAGTAAAAAGATAATTGCAATTTTTTTTACCGAAGCCCTTCAAAAATATATTTAAATTTGCCTGCAAATCTTGCGGCATGAAAAAATGGGTTATTAAAGCCATCGTACAAAAAATCATATCCTTTCTTCCTTTCAAGCATAAGATCAACTACCTTTTTCAAAAATACATCACGCGCGGTGTTCAGCTCAGTGATCAATATTTCGAGGACCGCCTCATTCACTTTAAGAATCATCAGCAGGCATTTTTATCTTTTGAAAAAAGCCTGGAAGGGAAAAAGGTAGGAGAATTGGGAACTGGATGGTATCCGGTCATTCCTCTTTGTTTTTACCTAAATGGAGCTACCGAAATTGAAACTATGGACATTGCGGCTCTGATGGATCAGGAAAAGCTCGTACAAACCATTGAAAAATTTGAGGAATATGCCCAGTCTGGCCGTCTCAAAGCTTTTATTACCTATGACAAGCACAAACTAAGCGACATTGTTAAACTCATTCAGGTATCCCCAACTAACCACCTTACATCTCTGCTCCAAAAAATGAATATTCAATACCGGATTGGAGATGCAACCCAAATGAATCTGGAAGAGGAGAGCTTCGATCTGATCGTGTCCAACAATACCTTTGAACATGTTTATCCAAAAGACCTCGAAGCATTGTTGAAGAAGTTTAAGAGCCTCCTCAAACCTGGAGGCGTGATGAGCCATTTCATCGATATGTCCGATCATTTCGCTCATTTAGATTCGACCATTACCATTTATAACTTCCTGCGGTTTACAGAAAAACAATGGAGCCTGATCGACAATACGATTCAGCCACAAAACCGATGGCGAATCTATCATTATCGGGACCTATACCAAAAACTGACTATTCCAATACAAAAGGAAACCAACCGGCCCGGAAGTCTTGCAGACCTGAAATCCATTCAACTAGCTCCTGAGTTTCAAGGGAAAAAAGCGGATGAGCTGGCCATCAGCCATAGTTATTTGATTTCCAAACTGTAAGTTTACGGCTTGATCACAATCAAACGTTTTGTACTGATAGTCTTGCCTTTCTCGTCAACCAGGCTATACAAATAAGTGCCCTTTCGCAGGGAAGAAATATTGACTCTTTCGGTTCGGTGGCCATCAATGTAGTAGGTTTCACTCCACTCTTCCAAACCGAGAATATTAGAGATCTTCAACTTATAATTTCCCGGCGGAAGGTTGGTGAATTCAAATCTAACATTGACGATTGCAGGATTTGGATAGGCATATAAACCAGGGCGGATATTCCCTATTTGTTGAATATTAGTTGAGTAGGTGGGTGCATTATAAGCTACGTTAAGTACCTCTTGTTCTTCACGATCCATATAGACAATTGCTACAGGGTTATTGGATTCATTGCTATGGAAATAATAGCTTACCGAGTATTGATTAGCTACTTTTTTATTATCTGTAAGTAAGTGAGATACATTTCGCCAGGCTTGCCGGCCAATTTTTGCCTCCACTTCAACTGAACGAAGTTCTTGCCGTCGCTCCCTCAAAACATCATAAATGCCCCCTGGTATGAGCATGGTTCCCCAGGCATCCACAAAGTCTTGCCGGTCAATAGTAATGCTGAGTTGTATCGAGTCCGGAGTGAAAGGAAGTTCTGCAAATACATTTTCCGGCAGGTCTTCCAATGCAAACCGGTACCTGATACTGCTTTCCGTCTGATAGCCATCCTGAAATTTAAGCGGAGCCCGGCGTTCGATCAATGGAGGGCTGAATTCAGTAATTGTATTGAGTCCCAGCGAAAGTAAGTCTTCTCCTACCAAGCCCATTAAGCTGATTTCATGCTCTCCTATGTAAAAAAAACCAAGTTGGTTTTCTTTTAAAAGAACGGCTACATTGGCCTTTGGAAAATGCTTGTGCTCCGAAAAAACGGAGGCGGGGAATATGTCCATTTTTCGGGCAAAGGGAGACTGAAGTGTGCTGAAATCCCAGCGCTCCCCCTGGCGAGGTGTCTCAACATTAATACTATTGGGCAGATAATCTATATGTGTAAAAAGGGTGTCTCCCGGCTTCGGAAAGCTGCCGGACCCTATAACCACCTGCCCCTGAGCAAGAGTAGGTATAATAAGTAAGAAAATAAGGAGATATTTCATGTACACAAAAATACCAGTTTCCTCAAAAAATCTATCTTTAAATCAAAAAACATCGGATTATGTTAAAAAATGCTCTAACCATATTGCTTTGCCTCAGCCTGGGCCTCCAGAGTGCCTGGACACAAAGCATTGATGAAAACCGACAGTATTTTCGGGAAAACTTTGAAAAAAATGAACTGCGGATCTCCATGCGAGATGGCGTCAATTTGTTTACGGCTGTTTATGCTCCCAAAGACAAAACTCAGTCGTACCCCATTATCATGATGCGTACTCCTTATAGTTGCTCGCCTTATGGCCCGGATGAGTACACCAGTAGAGTGCCGGACTATTATCCTCACCTAATGGAAGAAGGCTACATATTTGTTTTTCAGGATGTACGAGGAAGGTATATGTCCGAAGGCGAGTACGTTGATGTCCGGCCCTTTATTCCTAATAAAACCGGAAAGCAAACCGACGATAACAGCGATACCTATGATACTATCGACTGGCTGGTTAAGAACATTGGAAACAATAACGGGAAGGTCGGAATTTTCGGTATTTCTTATCCAGGTTTTTATTCTACCATGTCTTTGCCTGAAGCCCATCCTGCGTTAAAAGCCGTTTCTCCACAGGCTCCCGTAACCGACTGGTTTATCGGCGATGATTTTCACCACAATGGCGCTTTTTTCCTCATGGATGCTTTTCGGTTTTACTCTTCTTTCGGTCGCCCCCGCCCGGAGCCTACCACTCAAGGGAAACCAAGTCTCGTGGAACAAACGATGGAGGACAATTACGAATTCTTTATGGAGTTGGGCCCAATTAAAAATGTAAAAAAGAAATACTTTGGTGATAGCATCAAATTCTGGAATGATCTAATGGCTCATCCCAATATGGATGATTTTTGGAAGGCACGCAATCCTCGGCCCCACTTGAAAAATGTGACCCCTTCCGTTATGACAGTAGGTGGTTTTTTTGATGCAGAGGATAGTTTCGGGCCTTTCGGGGTGTATCGAGCTGTTGAAGAGCAGAATAGTCCTAATACCGAAAATCGCCTGGTGATGGGCCCCTGGTACCACGGGCAATGGGCCAGAGGAGATGGAAACCGAATGGGGAATGTGTTCTGGGGATTCAATAGTACAGATTATTACAAGCAACACATTGAACTTCCTTTTTTTAATTATTACCTCAAAGAGAAAGGAAACAATGACCTTCCGGAGGCTTCTATTTTCCTGACTGGTGAAAATACCTGGAATGCATATGAGGACTGGCCGCCCAAAGGCGCCGTTGAAAAGGTGCTTTATTTTCATCCCAAAGGTGGGCTATCCTTCGATGCTCCCTCCACTTCCGAGAGCTTTGATGAATATGTGTCTGACCCCAACCGCCCTGTCCCATATACCGAAGATGTGCATATGAACCGGACTCGCGAGTACATGACTGATGATCAGCGCTTCGCCGGCCGTCGCCCTGATGTAATGGTCTACGAATCGGATATTTTAGAAGAAGATGTAACGCTTACCGGTCCTATTACTGCCAAATTATTTGTTTCCACAACCGGCACAGATGCCGACTATGTGGTCAAGTTGATCGATGTTTTTCCAGACCTGTTACCCAATTATACGCCGAATGAAAAGAGTGTTCCAATGGGCGGGTATCAAATGATGGTAAGAGGAGACGTATTCAGGGGGCGTTTCAGAAACAGCTTTGAAAAACCGGAGCCTTTCACCCCGGGGAAAGTGACAGAAGTTGAGTTTACTATGCCGGATGTCGGCCATACGTTTAAAAAAGGCCATCGGATTATGATTCAGGTTCAGAACTCCTGGTTCCCCTTAGTGGATCGTAATCCACAAAAGTTTGTGAATATTTATCAATGTGATGAAGAAGATTTTCAGAAAGCCACGCATCGTATTTATCACGATGCTGACAGACCTTCACAGTTGAAAGTAAGTATACTTGAAAAATAATTAAAGGGAATAGGGCGCCGGCCGGCGCCCTATTCCCTTTAATTAAAAAGCTTGTAAGCCTACCAATTTTCGGTATTCTCCTTCTTTTTCTAACAGGCTGCTGTGTGATCCGCGTTCGATGATGCGGCCGTCTTTCAAAACGATGATCTCATCAGCATGCTGTATCGTGGAGAGACGGTGAGCGATCACAATGGAGGTTCTTTCCTGCATTAGTTGTACCAGGGCTTCCTGTACCAGCTTTTCTGATTCGGAATCCAGAGAGGAGGTCGCCTCATCGAGGATTAAGATAGGTGGATTTTTTAGAATGGCCCGTGCAATGGTCAGCCGCTGGCGCTGGCCACCGCTGAGTTTCATGCCGCGATCTCCAATATTGGTGTTATATCCATTCTCTGAGGCCAAGATGAAGTCATGAGCATTAGCGATTTTCGCCGCGTATTCGACTTGTTCTTTACTCACGTTCTTTTTCCCGAACACGATGTTGTTGTAAATCGTATCGTTAAACAGAATAGCTTCCTGAGAAACGATCCCCATAAGGGACCGCAGCTCTTGAATTTTATAGCTGCGTATGTCAATACCGTCAATTAAAATCTGGCCTTCTGATACGTCAAAAAAACGAGGCAGCAGATCGACAAGAGTCGATTTGCCGGCTCCGGAAGGGCCAACCAGGGCAATCACCTTCCCTTTTTTAATATCAAGATCGATATTTTGCAGTACCTGCCCGTCAGTGGATCGGTAGGCAAAACTTACATTCTGGTAGGTGATGCCTGTTTGTAATTCCTGTATGGGCTTCGCATCCGGAATTTCTGTAATATTGGATTGAGCATCCAGGATTTTCTCCACCCTTTTAACAGCAGCAATACCTTTTTGAATATTATAAAAAGCCTTGGAAAAGGACTTAGCCGGTTCGATCACATTGTAAAAAGCGAAAATAAAAACGATGAAAGTTGAGGCATCTAATTGTCCGCTAAATACCTGCCTGGAGCCATACCATAATAATACGGCCACTACTGAAATGCCCAAAAACTCAGATAAGGGAGAAGACAGGTCGCGGCGCCACAACAAGCGCGTCAGTATCCGGCGGTAGTCATTATTTTCTGCTCCAAATTTAGAAACCTGGTAGTTCTCGGCATTGAAGCCTTTTATGATACGCAGGCCGGATAGTGCTTCTTCAATGATGGACACCAGGGTGCCTAGCTTTTCCTGCACGACGGCCGAGGTCTTTTTTAAGGTACGTCCGATCCCTCCAATTACGATGGCAGTAAACAGGATCAGCACAAACACAAAAACGGTCAGGGAAGGACTGACATAGATCATAAAAAACAAGGCACCGATAATGATCAGAGGCTCCCGGAAAAATGCTTCGAGGACGTTAAGGATACTGGCTTCAATTTCTTGCACATCGGTGGTGATCCTCGACATGATATCCCCTTTGCGCTCTTCGGAAAAGTAGCCGAGGGGAAGGTACATCAATTTTTCAAATACCTGTTGGCGGACATCCCGAATGACGCCATTGCGTACAGGAGCCAGGAAAAACAAGGCCAGGTATCGGAAAAGATTTTTCAGGAAAAAAGTAGCGACGATGGCGATACAAACGTAGATTAGGGCCGTTTCTTTGCCCTCTTGTTCAATTAATTGGCTGAGATAGAATTGGGCAGATTGTACGATGCTGCTTAAATCCAGTCGGAAATCAGGGCGTTCGGTGACGGCCTCTGTTTGTTCAAACAGGATTTCCAGGAAAGGCTGCAAAAGCGGGATACTGATCACCGTAAAAAGAGCCATCAGAATATTACTAATAACACTCAGGATGACGTTCAGACGGTAATTCTTTAATCGGGCCAGCAGCCTCCAAAAGCTATCCATATTATTCCGTTTTGTTTTTCACAAAAGGCCTAAGGGGCCTTTTGTGAAAAAACATATCCATTACTCCTCTGGTTTCTTCAACTCAAAAGTATTCATGAAACCAGTATGGAAATCTCCTTTTCTGAAATCTTCATTTCTCATCAGTTGCTGATGGAAAGGAACGGTGGTTTTGATCCCTTCAATGATGAATTCATCCAGAGCTCTTTCCATTTTTGTAATACATTCTTCGCGAGTACGGGCTCGGCAGATCAGCTTAGCGATCATCGAGTCATAATTTGGCGGAATGCTGTAGCCGGCATAAACGTGAGTATCCACTCGTACGCCATGTCCTTTGGAAGAATGAAAAGAGGTGATTTTGCCGGGAGAGGGTCTGAAATTATTGAATGGGTCCTCTGCATTGATACGGCATTCGATGGCATGAGCCGTCGGGATATAATTGATACCGGAGATCGGTTCGCCGGCAGCGATCTTGATCTGTTCTTTGATCAGGTCGTGGTCGATTACTTCTTCGGTTACGGGATGCTCTACCTGAATACGGGTATTCATTTCCATAAAGTAGAAGTTGCGGTATTTATCTACCAAAAATTCCACTGTACCAACCCCTTCATATTTGATGGCGGCACCTGCTTTGATGGCGGCATCTCCCATTTCTTCACGAAGTTCAGGCGTCATGAAAGGAGAGGGGCACTCTTCCACCAATTTCTGATGGCGGCGCTGGATGGAACAATCTCTTTCTGACAGGTGAACAACCGTACCTTGCTGATCTCCGGCGATCTGGAATTCGATGTGGCGAGGTTCTTCTATAAATTTTTCTATATAAATGCCATCATTGCCGAAAGAAGCCTTCGCTTCCTGGCGCGCCCTGCTCCAGTTGTCTTCAAAATCCTTTTCTTCCCACACGACGCGCATGCCTTTCCCGCCACCACCGGCAGTGGCTTTCAGAATGATGGGGTAACCAATCTCTTTGGCTGTTTTTAGCCCGCTTTTGATGTCCTTGACCAGGCCGTCAGAACCCGGAATAACGGGCACGTTTGCTTTGATCATGGTTTCCTTAGCGGTTATTTTATCGCCCATTTGCCGGATCTGGTCGGGTGTCGGGCCTATAAATTTAATACCGTATTCGGCACATACTTCTGCAAAATCCGCATTTTCAGCCAGAAACCCATAGCCTGGGTGTACGGCATCGGCATTCGTGATTTCTACGGCGGCCATAATACGCGGTATGCTTAAATAAGATTCCGAAGAAGGTGGAGGGCCGATACAAACTGCTTCATCTGCAAAGCGCACATGAAGGCTTTCCCGATCGGCTGTAGAATACAAAGCAACCGTCTGAATACCCATTTCCCGGCAGGTGCGGATGATTCTCAGGGCAATTTCTCCACGGTTGGCAATTAGTACTTTTTTAAACATATCTCGGTAATTATCCCCCAGGCATCCTAAACTTACCTGAGGAGGGTTACGTCAATTTTAAAGGGCAACATCCTTACTTTAGATTATTCAAGAACATCAAGAAGTGCATGATGAAGCTGTGTGCAGCATCTGATCAAATGCAATTGAGCCTAAAGTACAGTCATACATATAGAGTGCTTAAGTGAAGGAGCAATTTTAAGTATTACTTTCCCTGCGTCGCGAGAAAAGTAAGATTACAATATATTCACTGCCGCCGGCGGTGACATTTTGCAAATAAATTTACTCTCTTACTTATCCATTTGGATCAACCAGGAAAAGTACCTGATCATATTCAACTGGCTGGGCATCTTCAACAAGTACTTTGACAATTTTACCTGAAATTTCAGATTCGATTTCGTTGAACAGCTTCATAGCTTCAACAATACAGACAACCATACCTGTTTCGACAGTGTCGCCCACTTTGACATAAGGAGGCTTTTCTGGGGAGGAAGAACGGTAGAAGGTACCTACAATAGGAGACTTAATCTCCAGGTACTGGCCTCCGCCTCCACTTGCTTCTTCTTTAGGCGCTGCAGTCTTTTCGGCCCTGGCAGCTTCTGCAACCGGTGCAACCGGTGCCTGCGGTGCTGAAGGGGTGAATGCTTGCTGAACCGGCGGCATAGCTACGAACGGCTGCGGAGAAGGCATTTCTCTACCGGATAGGTCTAATTCGTTGTAATACTTGGTTTTTATTGAAAGCCTGAATTCACCATCTTTAAGATTGAATTCGGCGATTTCAGATTCGCCAATCATTTTGACGAGCTCTTGGATTTCCTTAAAGGTCATAGGTCACTTTTTTACACGTTCCATATAAGATCCGGAGGCAGTTTCTATCTTCACCAGATCTCCCGTATTAATAAATAAAGGCACACGTACTTCTGCACCGGTTTCTACCGTAGCCGGCTTGAGCGTGTTGGTAGCCGTGTCACCTCTGACACCCGGTTCAGTGTAAGTTACTTCTAAAATAACATACTGAGGCATTTCTACTGTAAGTGGAGAATTATCCTCTGTATTGTAAAGTACTTCTACCTGAGCACTTTCTTTCAAAAATTGCGGATTATCCAGCATTTCTTCTTTTAAAAAGATCTGCTCGTAAGTATCCGTGTCCATGAAATGGTACCCCATTTCATCGTTATAAAGATATTGAAATTTTCGGCGTTCTACACGCACCACATCGATCTTATGCCCGGCAGGGAAAGTATTATCCAGTACCCTCCCCGTAGTCATACTTTTGATCTTCGTGCGTACAAAGGCCGCTCCTTTCCCAGGTTTCACATGCTGGAATTCAACTACTGAAAAAATATCATTATTGAATTTGATGCACAATCCGTTTCGGATTTCTGAAGTGTTTGCCATTAGTTTCTTTTATAAGTAAAAAAAAAGCGATGCAAAGATAGGAAAAATTGACTTTTGTAAAATTGTCTAACAAGTGGAAATTGGAATGGTTTCCCATTTAAAATATTTGGCGATCTCCAGATCGCCAAATATTACTCTTTTTTAATAGGCCCACTTTAAATAGATAGCCCCCCAGGTGAACCCACCACCGAAAGCTGTAAGGATTAAATTGTCTCCTTTATGGAGCCGGCTCTCCCAGTCGTGCAGACATAGTGGAAGCGTACCGGCAGTAGTGTTGCCATACTTATGAATATTGACCATTACCTTCTCCAGCGGAAAGTCTGCCTGCCGGGCCACTGTTTCGATGATTCTATTGTTGGCCTGATGTGGTACCAGCCAACTAATGTCATCATTCTCCAATTCGTTGCGCTCCATCACTTTTCTAACTACATCCGACATGCCGGTGACTGCCGCCTTAAATACCGGGCGTCCGTTTTGGTATACATAATGCTCGCGGGCATCTATCGTTTCATGGGAGGCAGGATACTTGGAACCTCCGGCCTTTTGATACAAATATTGTGCACCTACTCCATCACTATGGTGTAATGAATCGAGCACACCATAGCCCTCTGTGTCAGGCTCCAGTAATACCGCTCCTCCTCCGTCTCCAAAAATCACACAGGTCGTACGGTCCGTATAGTCTATAATAGAGGACATTTTATCAGCCCCTACAACAATTACTTTTTTGTGGGTGCCGGATTCAATAAACTTGGCTCCGGTGGTCAATGCGTACAAAAAGCCTGAACAGGCGGCACTGAGGTCGAAACAAAAAGCATTTTTGATACCTACTGCATCTGCTACCAAATTGGCCGTGTCCGGAAATAACATATCCGGTGTTACAGTAGCAAAAATAACTAATTCGATTTCTGAAGGATCCGTATTGGTTTTTTCCAGCAAACCTTCCACCGCTTTGATCCCAATGACGGATACCCCCTGGCCTTCTCCTTTGAGGATATGGCGAGTCTTGATGCCGGTCCGGGTGGTGATCCATTCATCAGTGGTCTCCACCATGGTCTCCAGTTCCTTGTTCGTTAATACATAATCTGGGACCCAGGCATGAACGCCTGTAATGGCAGCTTTTATGTTTGTCATAATAAATAATTAGCTTTTGAAACAGCCGAAGTATGAAAATTGCTGCAAGGTATAAAAAATGTTTTAAAGGACCTTAGTGGAGATTAGCCTTCCTTGGATTCTTCTTCCAGGACAAATCCCTCCACCTCGTACTCCTTGTAAGAAATGGCTAGCAAACCCAGAAATGTCAAAAAACCATTCAAGGCCAGAATGGTGTAGCCAAACTGAAATCCAAATAACAGCCGGGCTGAGTTGACATCAATAATATACGATACAATAGGAGCCAGTATACAAACAGGTATGACGAACCGCTCCCTGACTTTTAATCTGGTCAACAAACCAAAAGCAAACAAACCCAATAAGGGGCCGTACGTATAAGAAGCGGCTTTGAATAATTCACTGATCACCGCCGTATTACTTACTGAATTGAATATGACTATGGTCAAAAACAAAATAACCGAAAAAGTTATGTGAACATAAACACGCGTCTTCTTTTTCTCCGCCTCATCTTCCCTTTTTTCAAAATTGAGAAAGTCTACACAAAAAGAAGTGGTTAAAGCCGTAAGCGCTGAATCAGCACTCGAATAGGCGGCCGCGATTAATCCGACAATGAATACCAACCCAATAAAGGGGGATAGGTGCTGTAGCGCCACCGTCGGAAATAATTGATCCGATTTGACGGGCAGCTCAATTCCTACCTGGCTGACGTACAAATATAAAATCGCTCCCAAAGTCAGGAACAATAAGTTGGCAAAAACAAGGATGATACTAAAAGTGAACATGTTCTTCTGCGCATCTCCAATGTTTTTACAGCTTAGGTTCTTTTGCATCATGTCTTGGTCCAGCCCTGTCATCACAATCGTAATCAATGCACCACTTATGAATTGCTTAAAAAAGTTGTTAGGGTCATTCCAGCCGTTCTCAAAAAAGAATACCTGCGAATAATTGCTCTGCCGTACCATCTCTACCAGACCTCCTATATTGGTTTCCAGTGACTGAGCGATTGCAAAAATGGTTAGAATAACGGCGAGCAGCATGCTGATCGTCTGGATCGTGTCGGTCCAGACAATTGTTTTGATCCCGCCTCTGAACGTATAAACCCAAATTAGCAGGATTGTCGCCAGTACTGTTACAAAGAAAGGTACACCCAAGGGGCCGAAAACAAACTTCTGGAATACAATAGCAATGAGATAAAGTCGAAAAGCCGCTCCAATAGTTCTGGACAGTAAAAAGTAGCCGGCTCCGGTCTTATAAGCAAAAAAACCAAGGCGCCTTTCCAGGTACTCATAAATAGAAGTCAACTTCAACCTATAATATAATGGCATCAGTACCGTGGCAATCACCAAATAGCCTAACAAATATCCCAGTACCATTTGCATATAGGAAAAGGACTTGTTGTAAGGCTCAACATCGCTGCCCGGCGCAGCTTCCAATCCAACCACCCCTGGAATGGAAATAAAGGTAACCCCCGATAGGGAAGCCCCGATCATACCAATAGCCACCAGCAACCAGGGAGCCTGACGCCCCGCCAAAAAGAAATTGCGGTTGTTGGAATCCTTGCCCGTGCGATAGGAGATGAACATCAATAGCCCAAAATAGGCTGCGATCGTTCCAAGAATTGCTAATGGTGAAAGTTGATTCATTCTTGATTTTGGTTTCGACTGTAGAGCGGCTGCAAATATAGCAAATAATTGAAACGCTGCTAAATGGATAAAAAATATTAAGTAGGGAATTAATTTTTATACTGCGAGTGATTAAATGTGTTGCGACCAAGGGCCGCAACACATTTAATCACTCGTAATAAAATTATTGTAACTTGGATTAAATAATTAAACCTTCCGCGGCCCATACAGGCCTCGAACACTAGATAATAATATGCGCACCACATTACTTTTCTTCCTTCCACTCCTCCTTTTCTCCTGCAACACCTCTGACCCGGCCGGGGCCGAATTCTGTGCTTCCCAGCCCTGGTACAAAGGTGAGGCGGTCAGCCCTAACGAAGATCAGGTCATGATGAGCCTGTCGGGTGAGCTGATCCCCAATCCACAGGTGCAGGGGCACTTTGATCATAACGATATTATTGCCTTTGCCATCGATCAGCCGATTGACCTGAGCGTGACGGAGTCAGGCCTGTTTTATTATATTTTGGATGAAGGCGTGGGCAGTAAGCTTGAAAGAGGAGATAAAGCATTGGTCCATTATAAAGGCTTTTACCTGGATGGCCGAATGTTCGACTCTTCCTGCCGCAAGGGAGAGCCCCTCGAAATTACGGTAGGCGCAGTGATCAATGGATGGAATGAAGGCCTGCAACTACTCGGGGCAGGCGGTAAGGCCATACTTTTAGTCCCTTCCCGCCTGGCCTATGGCGAAGAAGGCTTGCAAGATGCCAAGGGACGGGAGTTAGTGCCGCCTAATCAGGTGTTGATATTTGAATTGCAGGTGACTAAGAAGCTGAGTTAGTATCTTCCTCCTTCGGCTCGGCTGGAGCCTTAGGGGTACGTTTAAACATCAACGGCAGCATCATAAATAAGCCGGCCATGATACCCATATCCGCTACATTAAATATACCGGTGCGCAGATCGCCAATGCCCATATTCAAAAAGTCGACCACACTGCCGTACATAAGGCGGTCATAGATATTACTCAGGCCACCTCCCAGTATGGCGCTAAAGGCAATGATCTGCCATTGAGACATGGTTTTGGAAAAAAGTGTTTGATAGAGTAGAAACAGTAACACCAACACAGGCAGGATGGTGAGCACCCAATACCGCCAGTCATCCGATAAGCCGGAGCCCAGGCTCAGAAAGGCTCCGGTATTCCGGGCAAAGGTCAAACGGAAAAAGTCATTCAAATAGGAAGTGGAGGGCTCCCCCATCAAGGTGTTAACGGCCCAAATTTTACTCCACTGATCAAGGCCGATCACAACTGCAATAATTCCAAAAACCAATAGTACTCTTTTTCCCATTTTAAATGATCATTTTCAAGCTTGCCTGATATTCGGCAGGCCAAAGATATAAAATTACGTAAGTTGATTGTAGAAAGTAATAAGGTAAGCCCCGGAAATTTCCTTCATGTATTAAATAACATTCAGATATTCGCCCTTCGCCCCTCGCCCTTCGCCCCTCGCTTTTTAAATAAAATGCTATATTTATTCCAATCTAAAAAAATCGCTACACACAAAGTATATGGAACCCTTATTCACCAACGATGCCGTTACCTTTGGATTATTGATGATTGCCCTGGCCCTGGTTTTTAAAACCGCCGGCAGCTCCGCCAAACGCTGGAAGAACTTTTATAAATATGTACCTCCCTTACTGGTTTGTTATTTTCTGCCTGCACTCATGCATTGGCCATTAGGGCTAATCGCCTACGAATGGTATGATAATAGCTTGCTGGACTGGCTCCGGGAGCGAAATCTCAACCTGAATGCAGGGGCTACGCTGAGTGAAGTAAAGGCCTTTTTGGAGACGAACGGCATTAGCGAAAGTGAAGTCGCTCAATTTAAAAGAGGTTCCAGGTTGTATTTTGTCGCTTCCCGATATCTGCTGCCTGCCAGTTTGATCCTGTTTACGCTGAGTATAGATTTCAAAGGTGTACTGAACCTCGGCCCCAAAGCCCTGATCATGTTTTTCACCGCTACAATGGGGATTGTGTTGGGCGGACCGGTGGCTTTGTTGGTGCTCACGTACCTTTTTCCGTCTCTGGTAAATATCAGCCCGGACGAATTATGGCGGGGCCTATCAACCATTGCGGGTAGCTGGATCGGCGGCGGGGCTAATCAGACGGCCATGAAAGAGATCTTTGATGTACCCGGGAATATTTTTGGCTCGATGATCGTCGTGGATGTGGTAGTGGCCAATGTCTGGATGGGCTTTCTGTTATTCGGAGCAGGTGTTTCGGATCGACTGGATCGCTGGTTAAAAGCTGATAACAGTGCCATAGAAAGCCTAAAAGAAAAAGTAGAATCTTACAGAGCCTCGATCGAACGCATTCCTACCACGAGAGATATGTTCCTGCTGTTGGGGGTTGGCTTTGGTGGGGTGGCCTTGTCTCACCTCGGATCCGATCTCATTTTGCCCTTGATGGAACAGAATGAAGCGGCGTTGAAAGCGGCTCGCCTGAATTCGCTGCTGTCCGGTTTCTTCTGGCTGGTGGTATGGGCCACTACACTGGGTTTAGTGGCTTCTTTTATAAAACCGATACGCAGTCTGGAAGGGGTAGGAGCTTCGCGTTGGGGGAGTGTATTCATTTATATTCTGGTAGCTACGATCGGAATGCAGATGGACCTCGGTGAGGTAGCCAAAAACCTAGGGCTGTTTGCAATCGGCATTATCTGGATGTTGGTACACATCGGATTATTACTGCTCGTGGCTAAACTGATTAAGGCTCCGTTCTTCTTTGTGGCTGTTGGTAGCCAGGCCAATGTAGGAGGAGCTGCTTCTGCGCCGGTAGTGGCTTCGGCTTTTAGTACAGCTTTGGCTCCGGTAGGCGTTTTGATGGCCGTACTGGGATATGCCCTCGGCACCTATATGGCACTGGTTTGTGCCTACCTAATGCAGTGGATTGTGGTTTAAGGGCTGAAAACCAAGCATCTAAGACTTGAATTTTGTTTTTTTACAGAAAAAAAAGCTTTAGAATTTGGAATTTAGAGATTTTTAAAATCTGCACATCTCGGTTTTGTGATTTTGATATTTTGGCATGAAAAAGAGTTATTTTTTGATTTATTTATAAATTTTTAATTTTTTTGTTGAAAAATTTTCATTTTATTGTAGACTGCCATACATTTGTATCAACACAACGCAGAAAACGATCTGCTAAATAATGTGAGGTGATGAAACTGGCAGCCATGCCCTCCGGTCTCGAGGGTAAGGGACAAGGGATAAATCCTGGGCAACCTGGACTAACCTCCTTGTGAAGGTTCGAATCCTTCCCTCACAGCAACATTTTATTCTCATAGAAATCACAAAGGTGATTGCTTAAAATTTATAATAATGTGAGGTGATGAAACTGGCAGCCATGCCCTCCGGTCTCGAGGGTAAGGGACAAGGGATAAATCCTGGGCAACCTGGACTAACCTCCTTGTGAAGGTTCGAATCCTTCCCTCACAGCTAAATTTATTCAGAAACGCTTAATGGAATCAATTTCCATTGAGCGTTTTTTTTTGCTTGCTTGTCATTTGGAAAAGTTGAAATTTAATTTAAAGAATATTTTTTAATTTCTCTCTTTGTTTTTTAAATCCAATCAATTGATAATCAGGTAATTCTGGCAATTATTGTATTTTTTTAACTTTTTTTACTGTATTTTATTCACTAGTTGGGTGATATGTCTTACTCGATCTAGTATAATAATTTTGTTGTATACGAACGCTTTAATAAAAATGGAAGAAAACTACTAGTTATTTCCGGGCACACGGTAGTTTTCTTTCTCTTTTAATAACATATAACAATTTGTTTTCAAGTTTTGTTTCCTACTGCATGTATTTATAATGCAGGGGTTATTTTTGTTATGTGTTGCAAGGTTTTTTGTTTAGTTGTGGAGCTGTTTATTGACTGCTTAAAAAGTAAGCGCCAACTGATATCAACAGTTGGCGCTTACTTTATTTATTAAATAAATTGATTATCTGTTGTTTAGGGATTTGATCTTTGTTAATTTATTCTGTTTTAATATGTAGTCACTTTTCATTTTTTTTGCGCGGCTATTATTTTTAACTAAATAATTTTTCTTATTTAGTTAAAAATGATTTGTATTTGCTTGGCTTTAAGCTGCTTTTGAGGGTGTTTTTATTTAGATTAATTTTTTTTATTTAAAAATTAGCATTTCTTATAAATAAAGTTTATTTTTGTAAAGCATGTTTATGGTTAGAACACTGTAGTATTTAAGCGCTTCTAGGCATCAAGCATTACTACCGGGCAGTAGTAGCTTGATGCCTGCTTTTTTTAAGCAAAAAAAAATAGGACTGGATACATCCAGTCCTATTTTTGAAAATAAAAAAAGCAACCCCGTCCTTTGATTTATTAAATTGAATAAACTAGTGAGTGCAAAGCATAGGGTTGCTTTAATTTACGCCTATATCATCAAACTATAGCTTAAACGAACTATTTATTAGACGCGCTGCCTGTTGCTGAATTTTTTTTTAATAATTTTCTACAATTTCTTTTAACTCCTTCAGATAGAAGCGTTTTTGAGGAGATCTTCTACGCGTATTAGTACCGGTAAAAAACTGATGCTGCTCAAGAAAGTTAACTTGTAGCTTATTCCAGTCTTTTTCTGTGTGCAATACATTGTAAGCTTTCAGTTCTTCAAAAAGAGATTGGCCAATTTCGTAGAAATCATCCCGTCCCAAATAATCCAGATCCGCATCACAAATAATAGCTTCCAAGTAATTTTTAGGGCGCTGCGGTATTTTAGTAGCCATGATCATCCCACAAATGAGTTCGATTTCATGATTTGAATAGCCATATGCCGGCAGGTACCGTCGCACGATGGCACATCCCTGCTTTTCGTGTTCTACATTGCTGATCGTGAATCCGGAATCATGGAACAAGGCGGCCGTTTTTAGTAGTAGTTGGTGATAGGGAGCTACTTTTTCGTAATAACAAAGCTCTTCTGCGCAATGAAGAACATCCATGGTATGGTGAAGACCATGATAGGTGAGTTGATCGGAAAGTTCCCGGTCGAGTTTGTTTATAATGAAGGCTTTGGCAGCATGATAATTCATATTGAGCGCGTATTTTGAACCCCTGGAAGCCGCTTAATTACCATAAGAGGCTGTTTCATTCACCTCAGGCGAATGAAACAGCCTTCAAACATATTAATTACTCATTCAACAGAATAACACCCGAAGCCATAAATTTAAATTCTTCCTTTGGCTTCGTAATGGCTGCAATTTCTTCTTTTGATTTGCCGGCATCTTCTGCAAAGTGACGTAGTTCGTCCACAGGCGTGACTTCTTTATAGGCCTGGCCTTTCATGATCACTTTTTTGCCGGAAATATCTTTGGGAACAAAGAAACCATAGTCCTTGAATTTGACGGTCATTTTGGGCGTACTCTCATCCTGGCTTACGATGGTCATCCAACAGCCTTTCATCTGGCAAACGGTTTCAACCGTGCCGACTACTTTGACATTCATAGACTCTTTCTTCTTCATTTTTTTTACCAGCTTTTCATAACTGATGGCTTTCTTTTCAGAAATTTTGTCTCCGAAGTATTGGACGTCCTGAGCAAAACTGCTGATTGCAAAAAAGCTACATAGGATCACAAGGGAAAAGATTTGCTTAAACATAGTGTAATGATTTGTTCATTGAATTTGGTTCGAAAATAAATTTAGATCAATTTTACCGACTCTTCAGAAAGCCGGTTTTGAGGCTACTCAACAATAATTTTGATTGTTCGAAGCTACAAAGTTCTTGTTAACGAACGCAAAACTATCAATTTAATTATCGCTGAAGCAAGGCCTGCCTACAAAAGTACTTAGGAAAAAACAAATAAAAAAAATCATATGATAAAAAGGAAACCTGAAGCAGGCCTTTTGATGACCTCCTATTTAGGAAATTCACATTAGCTTAACACAACCGATCCGTAAAAAGGTCTTGCGAAAAACAATATACCACCCAAAATGCTGTTTGTATAAAACAAGAAAAGATAAAACAAACTCATATGGTGTTGAAGTCTTTCCCGGTTCTCTTACTTTCCTTTTTTGTGATATCTTCTATTCAGGCTCAGGTCAGATGTACAGAAGGTAATTGCAGCAATGGATATGGGACTTGCCTTTTTTCTAACGGAGCAAAATATGTAGGTGAATTCAAGGATGGTAAATTACACGGAAGAGGTATTTTTTATTATACCGATGGGAATAAATATATAGGTGATTGGCTAGATCAAAAACGCTCCGGTAAAGGCCGGATGATCTATGCTAATGGAGATGAATATTTCGGGACCTTCGAAAATAACCTGGTCCAGGGATACGGTCATATGAAATATGCCAATGGCAACCAGTATGAAGGATACTGGACCAATGAACGTCCTACCGGTAAAGGCACCTTCTCCTTTTTGGACGGTAGCCGGTATGAAGGAAACTTTAGTAATGGCGTTTTTCACGGGCAGGGGACTTTCTTTTACCAGGATGATAAAAAATATGTTGGACAGTGGGAAAATGGAAAGAAACACGGCAACGGCACACTTTATACAGCTAATGGCCAGGCCATCGGAGGTCAATGGGTGAAGGGAGAGTATCAGGCCGACTGGCAACGTTATACCGCTAATATCGACACGCTCTCTTCCCGTGATTGTAACCAATTCTATTGTAATAACGGCAATGGCAAATATCGCTATGCCGACGGTACCTTATATATAGGTGCTTTCGAAAACGGCTATCCTAAAGGAGAGGGAAATGTAATGTACACCAACGGGAATCGCTATGCCGGAGGATGGCTGGAGGGTTTACCCAACGGCAGAGGAGTTATGTTTTATGCCAACGGCAAAATCGTCGGCGGGATCTGGGATAAAGGCCAGTTGACCGAACAGCTTTATGCCGACGAAGGCCGTCCATTCGGAACGCCGGTAGCTATTGACCGGGATGACGAAGTGAAGATCTGGGCGGTAGTGGTTGGAGCCGCAAGTTATTCCCATATGCCCCCATTGAGATATACCGATGATGACGCTTATCAGGTCTATGCCTTCCTGAAAAGCCCCGAAGGGGGAGCTTTGCCCGATCAGCAGATCAATGTGCTAATTGATGAAAATGCTACCCGTGAAAATATCTTGCATTCTCTGCGTTCTATTTTTCTTCGGGCGGATGAGAATGATGTCCTGCTGTTTTATTTTTCCGGGCACGGCCTCAAAGGTGCGTTTTTACCCATCGATTATGATGGCCAGGAAAATCTGCTTTTTCACGAAGAAATAAAAGACGTGTTACGCCTTAGCCGAGCCAAACATAAACTGATACTCGCAGATGCCTGCCATTCCGGGAGCCTCCTTTCTTTAAAGGCTCCGCTACAAACACTCCTGAAAAAGTATTATCGGGCCTTTGAAGATGTAAGCGGCGGAACCGCCCTGCTGATGTCTTCTAAAGGCGAAGAATATTCTCTGGAAGATGGAGGCTTGCGCTCTGGTATTTTTAGCCATTTTCTTATCCGAGGGCTTAAAGGAGCAGCTGATGAGGATCACAATAAGATCGTCACCATCCAGGAGTTGTATGATTATGTATTCTACAACGTAAAAGAATATACCGGTAACGTTCAGACGCCAACCCTCACAGGCACCTTCAATCAAAATATGCCGGTCTCCATCATTCGTTAAAAGTGGGATAGATTTTAAGAAAAAAGAAACATAAGTTTTTATTATTCGTTAAATCTCTATAAGTAAGAGGGCAGATTTAGCTCTACCATAAATTGCTCCTTAACTTCTACCCTTAGCAGAAAAATAAAGGAGACAACAGGGCAAATTTTTATATAAATTTGTCCAGGCTCCTAACAGAACTATTTTGCTATCCCTGGATCTTTTTTTATCATCAAGGCATCATAGTGTCATTGGATCATAGTATCAAACGAATGAACGGCGACCCATATCATGAAAAAGATATTTTATCTATTCGGATTATTGTTATTCACCATTCAACTGCAAGCTCAGTGTGTATCTGGAAATTGTGAAAACGGAGCAGGTGTCAAGCTTCTTGAAGACGGCTCCCGATACATTGGCCAGTTCAGAAATGGTCAGCTGGAAGGAGTCGGAACCCGCCGTTATCCAGATGGTTCTACTTTTCAGGGACATTGGAGGAATGGTTTTCCCAACGGCGAGGGCGTCCAGTATTTCCCGGATGGAACCACCATAGCAGGTAACTGGATCGACGGTCGGTATACCGGCAAACCCAAATCCGAATTTGCTGATAAGGGCAATGCCAACAGAGCCTTCCGAACAACCGGCTGCATTAATGGGGATTGCTTTAGCGGAGAGGGTGTATATGTTTTTAGCAGCGGAGCCATTTACATTGGGTCCTTTCGGGGAGGAGAAATCCACGGTGTCGGCCTGTGTATGTATCCCGACGGTAGTAAATATCAGGGAGAATGGAAACATCGCTATCCGGAAGGTAAAGGAACCATGACTTACGCTGATGGAGGCATTCGCAACGGCTACTGGAAAAAGGGACAACCGGTGGATGATTACGGACAACTGTCACTAGATCGATCAGCTGCGATTTCAAATATAGATGACGGCACCAATATTCAATCGGGCTGCCTGAGAGGCGAATGTAATAATGGAAAAGGTTTATTTGCTTATCCTGAAGGTAGCCGCTATGAAGGCCAGTTCAGAAATAAACTGCCTGACGGCTACGGCACCTTTTATTATGCTAACGGCAATCAATACAATGGCGCTTTTCGAAAAGGGAACCGGCATGGGACCGGCACGCTGGTCAGAAAAGACGGTACCGTATTGTCAGGCGAGTGGCGCTTTGGAGAATTTCTTGAGACCGGAGAGGCCGCACCCTCTATGCTGGGCTGCATTTCAGGCAATTGCGTAAACGGCTATGGTACCTATATGTATAAGGACGGTAATAAGTACACGGGGACCTTTAAAAATGGCTACCCGGATGGTTATGGAACCGTTGCATATAAAGATGGAAACAGGTATGAGGGGCAAATGAAGGACGGTGCTTTTGAAGGGACCGGTACCTTGTTCAGAGATGGCATGAAAATTACAGGCAATTGGCAAAAAGGTATGTACCTTGGAGCCCTTCCTGCCGCTAATAGCCCCAAAGCCAATATTTCTCCTACTCTTAAGCAACCCAAAATATGGGCTGTAATTGTCGGTATTGCTGCCTATAATAGTATGCCTACCCTTCGATATACTGATGACGATGCCTACCGCTTTTATTCTTTCTTAAAAAGTCCGGAGGGTGGAGCACTGAAGGATGAAAACATCCGGATCCTGATCGATGAAGTGGCCACCAAAAAGAATATCATCACATCCATGAATGAGATCTTCTCCAATGCCGGGCCTGATGACCTGGTCATTATGTATTTCTCGGGGCATGGCCTGAAGGGCTCTTTCCTACCCATCGATTATGATGGGCACAATAATAAGCTGTATCATTCCGAGATTCGGGACATCCTCGAACACAGCCGCGCCAAACTTAAACTCTGCCTCGCGGATGCTTGTCATTCGGGCAGCTTGCTGACCCTGCGCTCCGGCACTCCGGGCAACCAACTCGAAGACTATTACAACAAACTCGCTCAAAGTAATCCCGGAACTGTGCTGATCATGTCCTCTAAATCAGATGAAACTTCGCTGGAGTCAAGTGGCCTCCGACAAGGTGTTTTTAGTCACTTCCTCATACGTGGCTTAAAAGGAGAAGGCGATAAGAATAGAGATTCCTATGTGAGTGTCCAGGAATTATTTGATTTTGTTTATTTCAATGTAAGAAGTTATACCCAGAACAGGCAGTCTCCAATCATCAAAGGAGATTATGAACCAAGCACTCCTCTTTCCAAAAAAAGATAAAAATATAATTCAGCTCTCTTCTCCTCTAATTCAAAATAAGAGATGACTCATAATTTTTATCTTTTCATTTATTCTTTTTTTTCAAAAATGTACTTATCTTTGCACCCAATTTTTGAATGGCGAAGGTCATTTAACAAGTTATCAGCTACCTTAGGGGGCTATAACTTGTAGCATAAATATTATTCACAATCAATTATGTCTGAATCAATGAGAAATTACGAAGTAACATTCATTGTAGACCCTGTGCTGTCGGGGGAAGAAATCAAAGCGACGGCTCAGACATATGACGATCTTCTTAAAAGCGCGGGCTGTGAGATCGTATATGTTGACGAAATGGGATTAAGGCAGTTAGCCTATCCTATTAACAAGCGTACTTCGGGCGTTTATTTTTGCATCGAATTCAAAGCTGAAGATGGAACGATTATCGATTCTCTCGAACTGGCTCTACGTCGGGACGAGCGCATCATTCGCTTCCTTTCCATTAGTCTGGATAAATTTGGTGTAAAATACAACGAAGATAAGCGCAACGGCTTAATCGGTAAGGTTAAGAAAAAGAGCAAGGATAATAAAAAGGATAAGAAGGAGAGAGACAGTAGAGATAACCGCAGAAAACCCGGCTCCAGATCTTCCGCTCCTAAGAAAGAGGCTGCGCCTAAGAAAGAAGCTGCTCCTAAAAAAGAAGCAGTAAAAGAAGAAGAAGAATAATCATTTAAAAAAATTGAAAAATGGCTTCAAGAGACGATATAAAGTTTTTGAGTAATCCTAAAATCGGTCAGAAACGCGAAAAATATTGCCGGTTTAAAAAATACGGCATTAGACACATCGATTACAAAGACGCCGATTTTCTGACGCAATTCGTAAATGAGCAGGGAAAGATCCTTCCTCGCCGAATTACGGGTAACTCTCTAAAGTACCAACGCAAAGTGGCAACTGCAGTCAAAAGAGCCCGTCACCTGGCCTTACTGCCTTACGTTACTGACTTGTTGAAATAAATTGCGCTCCAGGAAATTCAGTTCCTAAACTGCTTTTTCCCGGGCCCTTGTATTTTTTTGGATGATCTCAACCTCCCTCCGGGAGCAAAAATATTTTGATATGGACATCATATTATTAACAGATATAGAGAAAGTTGGCGAAAAGCACGAGATCGTAACCGTAAAGGACGGTTATGGCCGCAACTTTCTGATTCCTCAAAAAATGGCCATCATCGCTAATGAGGCCAATCGCAAGAAACTCGATGAGTTGAAGAAAAGAGAGGCAGAACAGGAAGCTCAGAAAATCTCTGAATTCCAGAAAGTGGCCGAACAACTCGAAGGGAAAGTACTCAAAATTGGCGCCAAAGCAGGTGCCAGTGGTAAGATCTTTGGTAGCGTAACCAACGTTCAGATCGCTAACGCTTTGAAAGAGCAGTTTGATGTGGACATTGAACGTCGCGTGATCGAAATGCCTGAAGAAATCAAAGAATTGGGTACCTACAAAGCGCAGATCCACCTGCACAAAGCTGTGGATATCAACATCGATTTCGAGGTAGTCGAAGAGTAAAATCTGGCTGTCGTGGTCCAAGTGGCCATGATCCTGATATAAATAATTCTTTTAACGTGTCAATCTTATCAAGTGGATAGGGTTGGCACGTTTTTATTTTTTTAAAAATCACATTGATAATAATGCTCCTTCAACCACTTCTCCTTCTCCTTATAAGAAGGCATCGCCTTTTTTATCAAATCCCAAAATTCCTGCGAATGGCCGAACACCTCCAAATGGGCCAGCTCGTGAATGATCACATAATCAATCACTTCAGGAGGAGCGAATAACAAGCGGGTCGATAAGGTGATCGTACCATTCATATGGCAGCTTCCCCAATTAGAGGTGTTGTACCTCAACTTGACTTGGCTGTACCTAAAACCAAAATGCCGCTCATTCAAGGTTTGGATCCTTTCTGATATCTCCGGCAGGAAATCCCTGGCAATTGCTCTGCTCAGGAGCTTTTTCATATTTCGGGAAACAGATAGTTCGTCCGCATCCTTTGGCAGCTTGATTTGTAAAAAGCCGTTTTCTAACCTGGCTGCCATGGTTTTTCGGTCTTCCCGCATAATATTCAATCTATACTTTCGGGTTCCGACCTCCAATACCTCCCCATCCTGATAAGTTTTGCCGGCCAGGTGTTCCAGCATTCCTTCCTGTTGTTCGAGGAGTTGGTCCAGCCAGGACTTCAAGCGCTGTAGCTGCGCTTGTTCCTGTTGCCGACTCAGATGCGAGGGCCATCGGACCAGCACGCTTTTTTTACCGATGGCAAAACGAACACTTCTCCTGCGCTCCCGAAATAGTTGGATGGGGATCTTTCTGTCTTTGATCTCGAGATAGAATTGTTCTTTCTTTTTTGCCAAGATTTGGTTGTTTGTGTTATTTATTTTTTGTTGTCTTTGCCTTTGTCTGGATCGCGGATTTCCGTGGATTCAGCGGGGCTCACGGATAGGATTTTTGCCGGAGGCAAAAATTATTTCTGCGGCATCTGTTAAATCAGTGGAAATCCGCGATCCAGACAACCCCTACCCAGCTTTCCGCTCCAATTCCTTCATCACCTCCACCAATACCTCTACACTACTAATATCCATCGCATTATACATCGAGGCTCTAAAGCCTCCAACAGAACGGTGCCCCTTAATGCCGGAAATATCCGCCTTTTTACAGGCCTCTAAAAACAAGGCGTCGTATTTCGCATCCGTACTAATAAAGGTCGCATTCATGGTAGAGCGGTCTTCCTTCGCTGTTGTTCCGGTAAAACAAGCATTGCGATCGATCTCATTATATAATAAAGCAGCCTTTTGCTCATTTTTTGTCTGCAAAGCTGAAACACCGCCATTTGCTTTTAACCATCTCATGTTGAGCATCGCTACATAAATCGGAAAAACGGGAGGTGTATTGAAGGCAGAGCTTTTCTTAATGTGAGTCCGGTAATCCAGCATGGTTGGAATGGTACGATCTACTTTACCAAGCAGGTCTTTTCTGACAATGACGAGTGTTAGGCCGGCCGGCCCCAGGTTTTTCTGTGCTCCTGCATAGATCAGCCCAAATCGATCCATGGGTAAGGGACGACTGAAAATATCCGAGGACATATCGCACACAAAGGGAATATCTGTTTTGGGCCACTCTTTAAACTGAGTACCATATATTGTATTGTTGCTGGTTAAGTGTACGTATGATAAATTAGAAGGAATGTCATACCCTTTGGGAATATAGGTATAGTTTTCATTCTTGGAAGAGGCCAGTACTTCTACTCGTCCAAATAAAGCAGCTTCCTTGATGGCCTTTGCAGACCAACTTCCGGTATCAACATATCCTGCGGCTTGGTCATTATTCAATAGATTCATCGCCGTCATATAAAACTGGGAGCTAGCGCCGCCGGTCAGGAATAAAACGGCATAGTCTTCTGAAATACCCAGTAATTCACGGCTTAACTGTTCAGCTTCTTCCAGAACTGCTGTGAACTCAGGACTTCGGTGAGAGATTTCCAGAATAGAGAGTCCTATCCCGTCCAATTCGACACAGGCCTGGGCAGCTTGTTCGAATACACGCTGCGGCAGAATGGCCGGTCCGGAGCTAAAGTTGTGTTTTTTCATCTGTTTTTGATTTACGTTTCGTTTTTAAACCGTGCTAAAATACATCAATTTAAGCAATGGTGCAGTTCTCTTCAGGGTCGGCAAAAGAAAAATTCATTTTTTTGAAAATGAATTTTATTTCTGCTTCCAAACACTTTTCGGTCAATTGTTTTATGAAAAAAGCAGGATGCAGGGAGGATCGATTGTAGGTCGGCATCCTTAAGGTAGAATGTCTTTTGTCAGCCTTTTGTCAGGTCCTTTTTTTTGGTAAAAAAATAAATAAAGGGTTTGAAAATTTGGCTCTGGTACTTTACATTTGCACTCGCCTTTGAAAGCAAAGGACAAAAACAACTTCAAATTGAAAGAAAATTAAAAAATATTTCAAGAAGCTTGTTTAGAATAAAAAAAGCAATTACATTTGCACTCGCTTTTCGAGAAACATAAAAACAGGACGAAGGTTTTGTTGAAGAGAAGAGTTGAAAAGTGGAGTTTTGTTTTTGTGTTAAGAATTGAGAGAGATACGAGGAAGAGGCAAAAAAGTTTCAAAAAAAGTTTTTGTAAACTTTGTTAAGATTTGAGATGTT
>JAUIKE010000309.1 GCA_030430845.1 Bacteroidia bacterium
GCAATATCAATTTTTTCTACTTTTGATATTGCCATTGAAATTGATATTGCTATTTTTCATGGCCGGAAAAATACTTAGAGCATGTTTAAACTTTACCCTTTGCAGGCCAAAAGCAACATTTAAACATGCTCTTATTAGGTTTGCTTTTTGAATAATACAATCATTTGTGAATACCATTTCAATTTTTGGAAAAGAAGTCAAACGAGAATTTCTCTTCATCATTATCCTCACCATTCTATACGCAGTAGGTGTACTGGGTTTGTTGTGGAACATCCACCCACAGTTTATCTACCTGACACCTCTTAATCTCTTGGTTTCTGTGGGGCTGATACTGATCAATCATGCTAAATGGACCAGACCTCATATCATTTTTTGTGTGCTTTGTTTTTTGAGTGGGTTCTTTTCGGAGGTAGCCGGAGTACAAACGGGTATCATTTTCGGAGAATATGCCTACGGAAAAGTGCTGGGCTTTAAGATCTGGGATACCCCTCCGATGATCGGTATCAACTGGCTGATGCTGGTATATGCTTCCAGTGTAAGCGTCAATCATGTTTTGAATGATAAAGTGCCGGTCATAGCCAAAGCCTTGGTGGCAGCTGCCGGTATGGTGATTCTCGATGTGCTCATTGAGCCGGTGGCGATTGTTTATGGTTTTTGGGAGTGGGAAGCGGAGCACATCCCTTTGCAAAATTACCTGGCCTGGTTTCTGATCGCATTTGCGCTTTGCTGGGGATTCCAGAAAATGATTGGGAATAAAAAGAACAAAGTGGCCGTTGCCTTGTTTATCTTGCAATTTGTATTTTTTATCATCTTGGGAATGAATAATTAGATTTAATACGATAAGGTGGTGGCGGCCGCCACCACCTCATCATCCACTTTCTTATTATGGAAATTGTATTTTATATACTGGTCACAATCGTTACTTTTATCATCATGGAGTTTGTCGCCTGGCTGGCCCACAAGTATCTGATGCATGGCCGGCTGTGGATCTGGCATGAAGATCATCACAAGCCCCGACATGAAAAGCACGGTTTTTTTGAGAAGAATGACCTATTCTTCCTGGTCTTTGCCATTCCATCGGCTCTTTCCTATATCATTGGCTTGTCCACTACTCACTTTTGGTTGTTGTTTGTCGGCATCGGCATTTCCATCTATGGTTTGGTATACTTCCTGATCCACGATGTGTACATCCATCGCCGCTTCAAGTGGTTCCGGCAGCTGGACAGCCCTTACAGCCGCGCTATTTTGCGAGCCCATGGAGATCATCATGCAAAAACGACTAAAGAAGATTGTGTGTCCTTTGGATTGCTGTTGGTGGATTCTAAGTATTTTAAAAAACGGTCGGTTTGGAAAAAATAAAAAAGGAGGTGGTCGGTGGCCACCTCCTTTTTTATTTAAATGATTATTTTGGGTGAAAAAATAATGCGTCACTTACCATTTTTTGTCTTCTCCCTCTTCTTATTGGGCTCCTGCCAATCTGAAGAAAAAACGGATCTAGAGGCCCTAAAGGCCGAAAT
This sequence comes from Bacteroidia bacterium, assembly GCA_030430845.1. GTDB lineage: Bacteria > Bacteroidota > Bacteroidia > Chitinophagales > Saprospiraceae > JANQPA01. Next base: position 1,518 of record JAUIKE010000309.1, read on the forward strand.
AAGGGCTGCCGAAAAAGCCTTTAACGATATGGCTGCTGAGTCCGGAGTGAAAGAAGCCTTCTTATCCTTTAGCGCGGAGGATGCCGTTCTCAACAGGGGCGGCCAGATGATCAAAGGGCGGTCAGCTATCGGGGAGTATTTCGATGCTCAGCCTTTTGATAGTGTTCGCCTTCAATGGACACCCGAATTTGTGGATGTTTCCACCTCCGGTGACCTGGCCTATACTTACGGCCCCTTTACCTTTAGCGCCGTCGATTCAACAGGTCAAACCCTTGGTTCACAAGGTTTTTTTCATACTGTATGGAAAAAGCAGGCGGACGGCAGTTGGAAATTTGTGTATGATTAATCATATTGCAAGTTAAAACCACAGCACCTTGGAAAATAAGTACCTGGACAAAATTGCCGATGCCTTTAATGTGGACTCTCCGGAGGCCAGTAATATGGATGCCTACCTGGACATCCTCATTCCGATAGTTCGGCAGTACAGCGAAGATCTCAGGGAAGAAAGATTTTATCTGGACAAAGCCTGGCTGGAAATCCGGGATGATGTGGGCTTTCACAAGGATATTCTCCACTTTTTTCATGAAGACCAGGAATACCTGCGCTCCGTTAATGGAGATGTGGACTCCGGTTCCTGGCGATTTCTGGAACGATCTAATAAATTCATCATCGATATTAATGGCAATACCGAGCTCTATGATCTGGCCTTCCTCGATGATCATTTCTTTATATTAGACAAACACGGAGACCAGCAGAAGCTAGGCAAGGATAAGTACTTCGTCATGGTGCATGAGCGGGTAGGGAAAAACCTCGAATGGCGCGAAGCCATGGAGTACCTCTTCAATAAGTATAAAAACACCAGCAACTTTTTTATCATTGTCGCCCTCGTAGTGCTATTGACGGTGGCTATTTTTATGATCCTTTCTTTGGGGTAAAGCATATAGGGCCGAGTTGATTGGACTACATCCCTGCCTTCCTGTTATTTGAAAAGCTCATTAACTTTTTCCAAAGTATAGCTCTTGCTGCTGGAAAGCGGAAGCGTACTGTCCGTATATTTCACTACAGAAAGATCGTTTAATTCTAACCTTATTTGATGAGGACACCCTGACATATACGCTCTTATATCTTTTTCCAAAACTTGCTGCTCGGATTTGTAGTTTGAAATAGCTAGAGTATCTAATTGGTCTAGTTTTGTCAAGCTGCCCAAAACCAAATAACAGTCGTTGTCCCCTTCGTATTTATGAAGGATGCGGTGATTTTGGAATAGCGCTTCCCGCAATCGCAGCAAAGTAGTAGCAACCTGACCATCCACATCAATGGGCCAGCCAATCAACACCACCCTCCCCGATTGCCAATCAATGTGAAAGGAACGGTCAAAAAGGGGTTGCCCAAAGCTTTTTACCTGTGCATCCTCCTCCTGAAAACCCCCGAACTGTATTTTAGCGGGAAAAAAGGAGACTAAAGTATCCTCAAGGCCCGATATATTCATTTGCTTTTGGGTGCCTTTTTTTTCCCAAATGTTCAGATTATAGGCTTGGGAAAAACCGGGAATTTTTTCCATACCAACAAGGGTAGCATGGATCTGATCCATTACATAAGGAATAAAAAAATCCTTCAAAGATGATTGCAGAATCTTTTCCCAAATAAAATGAACCAGATTAGCAAGACCTTCCGGTTTTTTTCCATAAAAAGCGACCAGCGTATGTTGTTCCATCTTGTGTTACTCTACATTCCTAACAGGCAACACTCCAATAGCTTCGTATAATTCCGCCGAGCGATAGATTTTTCCATCTTTTATGGTTAATTCTACCCTTCGGATATCACTTATATTCTCTGCCGGATTCCCATCTACCAAAATCAGATCTGCCAGCTTGCCTTTTTCAATACTTCCCAACTGATCCTGCAATCCGATAACGCTAGCCGAGCCGAGTGTGGCGATTTTCAAAACCTCGGCAGCCGGGATACCTGCTTTTACATAATTTTCCAGTTCTTTATGGTAAGCAAAACCAGCCATGGCATCCGTTCCCGGAACGATCGTCACGCCACTTTCATACAATACCCTGATCATATCCAGCATTTTCCGGAAAGAAGCCGGATAGGTACTTGCTCTTTCGCCTTCTTTGGGTAAGCCTCCGGAAAAAGCGGATCGCTGTACTTCAATGGGTAACCTTTCTAGAATGGGCTCCATGATGGGGCTGGGTTTTCCAGGCTCTCCGGTCAGCATGCCTTCAAAGATGGAGATGGTCGGGTCAATGGTGATGTTCTTTTCTTTGAGTAGTTGAACGAATGCCTGAAACTCCGGTCCCTGAAGGTCCAGACGATGGGCGTGGTCTCCGACCATGGTGAAGCGCAAGGGCGTCCGGGTATCGATGGTATCGGACAGGAAGTTTAGAACCAGCATATTGGTGTGCTGAATCTCGTCATATCCGCTTTTGACCGCATCTTCTGCCAGCATATGTGCCGGGATATGGCCACTCACACGCATACCTCGTTCGTGAGCTTTATCGGCGAGGGGTTTTACCCATTCCGGTTCAATGGAACTGTATAATTTGATCTGCCCATAGCCTCGCTCGTAGTAGAAATCGATCGCCTCCAGGCCTTCTTCGAGGGAGTTAACAATCTTTCCGGTAGGCCCTGCAAAAGGTCCGGCTTTATCAATAAAGCCCGACATCAGTACAACTCTAGGGCCGATGAGGTCATTCTTATCAAAGGAGTTTTTCATGTCCGGAAGCATCAGTGCATTCCCAAGGTCTCTGACGGAAGTCACCCCGGCCGCAAGGTTCAGGATGCCATCTATTTTGGAGATATGAACATGCATGTCGAACAAGCCGGGAAGCAAGCTCTTACCGCTGCCGTCGATGACTGTAGCCTCCTTCGGAGTCGATTCACTGCCGTCCAACACCTCCTCGATCCTGTTGCCGCGGACCACCACGCTTTTATCCGGAATCATTTCTCCTGACCGGGCGTCGAAAAGGTTTACATTTTTGATCACGACTGCTTGTTCGGGGAGCTGTGTCAGTTCTTCGGCCAACTTTTTATAGAAGGCATCCTCTTTTTCGAATTGTATGGTCAGTAGCTCTTCTATCATAGAGGTGTATCCTTCCCGGATGACCGACATCCAGGAATAAACACTGGCAAACAGGCGGTTATTTTCATCCAACCAAACATAAAAAGGTGTAAAGGAGGAGCCGGTCAGTTCGAGCAAAGTCAGGTTTAGAGAATCCCGTAAGGTTTTGTCCTCCCGACCGGTGACCTTAATCGTACCACCAGGTAAGGTTTTAAGAGGTTCATCCGGCTGTTCGAGCAATTTTTGCACCATTAATTCGGTGCTTCCATAAGTACCGTTAAAACTGGAGTAAAAAGCTTTGGTTTTGGTTGAGGCCGTTCCCTCCTCGGTCGTACTCTTCCACTGGTATTCATTACCCGAAATGAGGAAGTTTTCATTGACAGTATCTTTCAGGTAATTATGGCCGGTGATATTCAGCTCTTCAATGAAACCTTCGGCATCCAGGCGAATGGCTTCCTCTAAATGAGGCCCTCTTCCGCGGTCATTATACTCAAACTCAAAATGGTATACACCCTCTGCATCTCGAGAGCTTTTGTGGTAGCCGGCCAGTTTTTTGCCAAAAACGACCTGGTAATTCAATGGTTCGTACTCCTTTAAGGCGGTTTCTTTTTCGCAGGAAGAAAAAAGGAATAGCAGAATGAATAAGGGAAGCAGTGTTTTCATTGATGAGGATTTAAGTTAAAATCATTTATCCGGATAGCAAATCGATCGTATACAAAGTTAAGGCTTCTGATTTTCCTTTCAAATCGACTTTGCCGACCGAACGGGCAACAAACTTCTTGGAAGGTAGATGGAGTTTCCAGTACAGATCTCCGGAGATTAAAAGATCTACTCCGAATTCGTTGCATTTGGATTGAATTCGGGCAGCCGTATTGAGAATGTCACCGGAAAAGGCAATATCCCGTTTGATCAAACCAATTTCACCACTAATCACCTTTCCGCCGTGTAATCCAACTTTGAAGGAAGGCACGACCCCATATTTACTTTTATACTTTTCGCCTTCCTCTTCAATTTTTTTCTTGACTTCAAAGTAAGCCTTAACGCAATTGCTGTGCTCCAAGCCCCGGAGGAAGGGCCAACTGATGACGATTTCGTCCCCTACATACTGATATATTTCTCCATTGGCTTTTAATATCCCTGTCGTAGCATCTTTAAAGAACTCCTTCAGGAACTCAAAGTATTCCAGTTCACTTAATTTCTCGGCAATTTCTGTCGATGCCCGGAGATCCAGGAACATAAAGATGCGCTCTTCTGCTTTGGGATGGAAATACCTGCCGAGCAAGAAAGAAGAAAAGATGCCGGGGCCGTACTTGTCGTTGATCTGAATGCCTAGTATGGTGAAAACGGCGATGAACAGCCAAAAGAAGTAGTTTTTGATATTTTCGATGCCGAGGAGGTAATCCCAGACGATGGGAGGGATTGAAGGATCGAGCGGGCTTACTTTGAAATAGAGCGCATTATAAGTGAAGGATCCTAAAGTACTCATAATAAAAAACAAAACAGTCGTACTCGCCACCAGCATGACGAGTGCCAGCCCGTAAGAGTGTGTACGCAACCATAAATTCACCCTCGGAATAAGCAACCAGCCCACTAAGATACCGGCCACAAATACAATCAGCAGCGTTGCCTGAACCAATGCCCAGTAACTGCTCATATCGGGATTGACTTCCCAATACTGTAGTACCGCATATTCATACAAAGCTTGAAGCCCTGCTATGGTCGTCCAGATCAGGGCGATGGTAAGAGCTGTGGATAGATTAGGAGCAGCTATTTTCTTATGTTCCGCTTTTGTGTTTTTCACTTTACTAATTTCTGTCTGATCTT
>JAUIKE010000310.1 GCA_030430845.1 Bacteroidia bacterium
TTCGGGGGATGTCGCCCGTCAATTGCTCATGAATAATACCGATAAGCCCGGCGAACGCTGTTTTGTATGCATTATGTTTCTGGACATCCGCGACTTCACGCCCATGGTTGAAAAGCTAAGTCCGGAAGAGATCATCGAATACCAGAATAATGTATTTGGGTTTATGATCGATATCGTGCAGCAGCACAACGGCACGATTAACCAGTTGCTGGGTGACGGTTTCATGGCCACCTTCGGCGCGCCCGTTTCCAAGGGCAACGACTGTCAGAATGCCTTTGAAGCCTCTAAAGTCATCCTCAGCGAATTAAAGGACCGGACGCAGGCGGGGCTGATCCCCAAAACCAAGGTAGGGATCGGCTTACATGCCGGTTATGTTGTTACAGGTAATGTCGGTAATGAGCAGCGCAAGCAGTACTCTGTCACCGGCAATCCGGTGATCATTGCCAGCCGGGTCGAGCAGTTGAACAAGACCTACAAATCGCAGCTGATCATCACCGAAGAAGTTTTTCAAATGCTTGACAAGCCGGTCAATTTAAAGCAGCCTTTCCTGGAAGTGGAGGTAAAGGGGCGGTCAAATCCGGTGAAGATTTTGAAGATTGCGTGAGAGGGGATGGTGTGGAATTTAATTTTAAATAGGGGTTGTGTAAAAAATCAAAATCAATCATGATCCAACATATAATTCTGCTGATAATAAATCTAGTATTCCTGTCTAATCAGAATACTCATGAGAAATGTTGGAAAATAAATCTTGATGAAGATTTTGTTGAGATTAAAGATCATAAAATATACTACGAAATTTCAGGGGTTGGCTCTCCTATTCTGCTAATTCACGGTGGATACCTAGATAATACGATGTGGGATGACCAAGTTGAATTCTTAAATAAAAATGGTTTTATGACCATAAGATTTGATGATACTGGTCATGGAAAATCAATCTCAGGTAAAGAAAAGGTATATAGTTTCGAAATTATTGAAGCAATTTTAAATAAGTGTGGAATAGATAAAGTAGGTATCATTGGATTATCATGGGGAACAATGATGGCGGTAGATTACACCCTAAAATATCCTGAAAAGGTCAGTAAATTAATACTTATCTCACCTGGTTTGAGTGGTTGGGAATATTTTCAGGATGAAAAGGCGAGAAAGAATTTTGAAAGAAGACAAATTGCTAGAAAAAATAACGACAAAGAGCTATTTGTTGAATATTTCCAAAAAAATTGGACGGATGGACCAGATTATGATTCTTTAAGAATTGATCCCGAAATAAGAAAAAGAATTGGGGCGATTATGAGGAAAAACATGGAAAATCATTGGAATGAAGATTGGTCAAACCTTGAAGATCCACCGGCCATTGAAAAAATTAAAGAGCTGAAGCCAGAAACTTTAATTATCACAGGTAAACTTGATGGAAAAGATATTCAAATGATTGGTGAAAAATTGGATCGAGAGATAGTGAATTCAAAAAGAATAGAGATTAAAAATGTAGCTCATACGCTGAATTTAGAAAAGCCAAGTAAGACAAATAGAATTATCAGAAAATTCCTAAAAAAGTAACAGCACTCAATAAACGCTATTCGCCATGCCTCCTAAGGTCGACACGGGCGTATAGTCTCGCCGTTATCTCTCATTAGGTACTGCCTTTACGTCTAAAAAAAAATAAATTTATCAGAACTTAATGAAAAATGAAACTTAAAGACTCTCACCATCTCATTATCAAAAACGTCAGTAGATTCATTGAATTGACCGACCTGGAAAAACATAGATTTATTTCATTGCTTAAGGAGATCACCATTAAAAAGAAAAACTTCCTGTTACTAGAAGGAGATGTAGCGAAATACGAGTATTTCATCACGAATGGATGTCTGAAGACCTATACATTGGATGAGGATGGAACACAACATATTTCAATGTTTGGTATTGAAGGCTACTGGACAACTGACATGGCAAGTTTCATCTCAAGAGAACCCTCTCGTTTTTTTGTAGAGGCGCTGGAGGACACGGAGCTTTTGGCCATTTCCAGACCTAATTACGACCTACTTTTCAAAGAGATTCCAAAATTCGAAAGGTTCTACAGAATCTTATATCAAAGATCACTCATGAGCTATATCCAAAGGTCTAATCATGGGATTTCATTAACTGCCGAAGAAAGATACCTGAGATTCAAAGAAAAACATCCTCAAATAATAAAAAGGATAAAACAAAAAGATTTGGCTGCTTATATCGGTGTGACGCCTGAATTCATGAGTATGATTAAGAAAAAAATCAAAAAAAAATCGAAGACTTAAACTAGTTTATTTTTTTTCATGTCTGCCCATCTGATATTTGAGACATGAAAAAAATAGTAGCATTAGCTGGAACCAATAGTAAAGAATCTATCAATAAGAAGTTGGTCAACTACACTTCCAAAATGTTAGATAATACTGAAATTATTCAAATCAACTTGAACGATTTCGAATTACCCATCTATGGAATCGATTACGAATCAGACAATGGCATCCCTTCACAGGTGGATGAGCTTAATAAAGTCTTTGAAAAGGCGGATGGCTTTGTGATATCTTTAGCGGAGCACAATGGCTCTTATGCAGCCGTATTTAAGAACATCATAGATTGGTTATCAAGAATAAACACGGAATTCTGGGATCAGAAACCAATGTTTCTAATGACCACTTCTCCAGGAAGCAGAGGTGGAGCTACGGTACTCCAATCCGCACTCGCTTCCTTTCCTTTTTTGGGGGCCGTCATCATCGAAAGTTTTACCCTGCCTTCATTTCATCAAAATTTTTCTAACGGACAAATCACAGATCATTCCTTCAGAAATGAACATCAAAGGAAAGTAGCCAATTTTTTGAAAGCGATTAACTAATCCAAGTTGCAATGAATACAAGAAAAATAATATATAGAACAAGCGGTCAAAACCACGGCCTCATCACCAGGTTAATCAGTCCTAAATCACAAGCTCAACTCACAAAGCCTTTTGTGTTCTTAGATTATATCAATGGCCATCCTCCAAAAGGATCCGGCTTTGGGTGGCACCCTCATTCGGGAATCGCGACTTTCACTTATTATGTAGAGGGAAGCACCGATATTCAAGAAAGCACAGGAAATAAAGTACATTTAGGTGTGAGGGATATTGAATATCTGGAAGCGGGTAATGGAGTATGGCACAAGGGACAAATAAGAGATGACAGCTACGCTAGAGGATTTCAATTGTGGATAGCCTTACCTCCGGAACTGCAAAAAAAAGAGCCCAAAAGTATTTTCCTGAAAAGTAAGGAAATTACAAAGCATAGAGAATTTCATTTGTTATTAGGAAAGTATAATGGCCTGGAAAGTAAGATCACGCCACCTTACAACCTCAATTATTTAGAAGTAAATCTGGAGAAAGGACAAAGCTGGACGTACCATACTCCTGCAGATCATGATATCTTATTCATTTTCTTATACGAAGGAGATTTGACGGGAGACGCCCGTTCACAAACAGCAGAATTAATTGTATTTGAGAACGGAAATCTGCCGATGGAATTTCGTACTTTAAATGGAGCGAAATTTTTACTTGGCTCAGCGCAAAGTTTCGATTATGAATTAGTCATGAAAGGTAGTTCCATCCATACGTCGCAGGAGTTATTAAGGAATAGCATTCAGAGAATTCAGGAAATCAGGTCCAAAATCTTGATTGGCTAACAAGAATAGATATTAAGATGATTCTTCAGGATGTACACTGGTTCGTAAAACCCTTAATGAAGGTGTCGCTGAAAAGTGGATTTCTGAAAGGAATGAAAACAGATTTTAAGAAGTTTATAGATACTTTTACTGATCATTCAGAACTAAAAGGGCGCAGAGCCCAAATCATCGAGACTATGAAAAGTAAAGAACGATGACACATAAAATGCTATCCATTCTGTTTATGAGTTTTTTAATTACAAATGCCTATTCCCAAGGAAATAAAGAACCCTTAAAAGTAGGTGTAATTGGGTTGACTCATACCCATGTGCATTGGATTTTTGGAAGTGAGCCCCGAGGTGAGATAAAAATTGTCGGGATTGTAGAACCCGATAAAGAACTCGCTAAACGATACGCGCAACAACACAAGTTTTCAATGAAACTGGTTTATTCTTCTATGGAAGAAATGCTGAATAAAACCAAACCGGAAGCGGTTACTGCTTTTGGAACGATATACGAACATTTAAAAGTCGTAGAGGCAGCAGCACCTCGAGGAATCCATGTAATGGTAGAGAAACCATTAGCGGTCAGCATGGAACATGCTGCTAGAATGCAGGAACTGGCCCAAAAGCATAATATTCATTTGCTGACCAATTACGAAACCACCTGGTATCCAAGTACACATAAGGCATACGAACTTGCTAAAAAAGAGCATGTTATTGGTGGAATTCGAAAAATAATGGTACAGGATGGACACAAAGGCCCTAAAAAGATAGGCGTCAATGAAGAATTTTTGGAGTGGCTAACAGACCCTGTTCAAAATGGCGGAGGTGCTGAAGTAGATTTTGGTTGTTATGGCGTGAATATATTGACGTGGTTTATGGACGGGAAACGCCCCAATAGTGTAACGGCCATTTCACAACAATTACAAGCTGAAAATAACCCAAAAGTAAATGATGAATCAATCATTATTTTACAATATGATAGTACAGTAGCCGTCATTCAGGGTTCTTGGAACTGGCCTATAGGTCGAAAAGACATGGAAATTTATGGAGTAAATGGTGTGATCTATGCAGATAACAGATACGACCTTCGTGTGCGTATTTCAGAAGGCTATGATGGATTTGAGGAAGAAGTAATAAAATTAAAAGAAAGAACAGCACCTTTTGATGACCCTTTTGCATTGTTGGCAGCCGTCGTGAGAAATGACCTAAAACTCGAGGATTATGACTTAAATGCCTTAGATAACAATATGCTTGTTGTTGAAATTCTGGACGCAGCGAAAAAAAGTGCCGAACTAGGCAAAACTATTTACCTCAAAAAATGACCTGGTTTAATAGTAATAATGAACCAGTTCAACACCCAAATAACTCATAGTAATTGAATCAGGCAGGCATTAAAACATATTATTCAGGAGAGGTAGGGGAAATAAGAGACTCTCGCTTCTTAAAAAAACAAAACCTACATTAAAAAATGGACTATTCCGAAGCAAATAGATTATCCCGCCTGACAGCGATTTTAATTCAAATGCAGACAAAGAGGGTAGTCACAGCTTCTGAATTATCCCAAAAATTCCAGGTCAGTAAAAGGACCATTTACCGAGACATCAAAGCACTGGAGAAGGCCGGAGTCCCCATTTTGACCGAAGAAGGAAAAGGTTATACTTTAATGGAAGGTTACCGAATACCACCCGTGATGTTCACCGAAAAACAAGCCAATGCCTTAATACTTGCAGAACAACTGGTTTTGAAAAATAAGGATGCCTCCTTCGTAAAGGATTATTCAGAGGCCATTGATAAGATAAAATCCATTCTTAGGTACACCATGAAAGACAAAGCCAATTTGCTGGCTGACAGAACGCAATACAACGAAGTCCTCAAGCAGGAACGAAGTAGTCATTATCTGTCAGATCTGCAAAATGCACTCACCAATTATCAACTCGTCAAAATACAGTATACCAACAAAGAGGGGGAAGCTACCACCAGAATGATAGAGCCATTTGCTCTCTTGAGCACCGAAAACTGGTATTTGATCGCCTGGTGCCGCTTACGTCAGGAATTTCGGTTTTTTCGACTGGACAGAATCCTGAAAATGGAGATCCAGGCCGACAACTTTGAACCTCACAATATGACCTTACAAGAGTATTTTGACAAATACCATTAATCTTTTTTCCGACCCTTGACATAAGGCTGTCACCGGCCGACTTTACCTTTGTATCCTACTTAACTTTAAAAAAAAAGGATGACAAACGTAACGAACACAGAACTCCATACAGTCGAATTTCCAAAGCCAGCAATGATTTCAGTCAATGGCATAACACTTGAAGTATTTGAAGCAGGCATTCAAAATGCCGGCAACCCTATCGTACTCTGTCATGGTTTTCCAGAGCATGCATTTTCCTGGCGGCATCAAATCCCGGCACTTGCCGCGGCCGGTTACCACGTCATTGTTCCCAATCAGAGAGGGTACGGCAACTCCTCTTGCCCAGCCGAAGTTACTGATTATGACATCACACACCTAACTGCTGACCTCGTTGCTTTACTTGATCATTATGGGTATCAAGATGCCACTTTCGTCGGTCATGATTGGGGGGCAAATGTGGTTTGGAATCTGGCGCTTTTACATCCGGAACGTGTAAAAAAAGTGATCAATTTGGCACTTCCGTATCAAGAAAGAGGAGAAATACCCTGGATTGAGTTGATGGAACAGGTGTTTGGGGAGGATTTCTATTTTGTTCATTT
>JAUIKE010000075.1 GCA_030430845.1 Bacteroidia bacterium
CTTATTTAAGAAGAGGTAAAAAGGATGATGATATGGTTGCCATTGCCTGTAACTTTACACCTAATCCGGTTGAAAAGTACAAAATGGGCGTTCCTGAATCAGGTACCTGGACCGAAAAACTCAATAGCGACGATAAAAAATACGGAGGAAGCGGCAGTTACCTTAATGGTAAACTGAAAACCACCGAAGAGGAATGGAACGGCAGACCGCATTACATCGAGATGGACCTTCCACCACTATCTGTTGTAGTGTTGGAAAAATACAAAAGCAGGAAAAAGAAAAAATAGAAGCATTGCAATGCCCCAAAGGGGGGAAATGTCAGATATGTAGAATAGTTAATGGGATTTCATAGGATTATAAAAATTGAAAATGTTCATGTAATAAAAAAAGTAATTGGGAAAATAATTAAGGCGTCCATGGGATAATATTCTTCCTTTAGACGCCTTAATTTTTGAAAGTCACATGAAATTGTGAAACTTCCTTTAAGCATTCTTACTTCTCAGCTGTTATCGGGCTCTCCATATCCTGCATCACTTCCACCATCCGAATAAATTCATGGCGATATCCGTTTTTATCTTCTCCAACAGCCGACTTTGCCAATTCAACCGCTTGCTTGAAAGTAGCTTGTTGTTTGAAAGGGGATTCTCTCAACAACAGACCAAATTCAGTTACAGCTGCGGCCCAGCGGAAGTTGCCGCTGGTTTTCTGCCAGGAAACCGGATTTTTGCTGTAAGTCGTTTCGATTAGTTGGCTTTTGTCTCCGTCCGGCTTTTTATACCTCAACTTTAAGGTGATCCAGTCTTTGGAAGATGATTTAGCTTTGTTATCCTGATATTTTAAATCGTCCACATCAGCCAGCAAATCGCTTTTTACACCCTTTGGAATAACTTCATAAAGAGCCGTTACGGTGTGCCCGGAACCTAGTTCTCCGGCATCTTTTTCATCATCATTGAAATCTTCTTTGTTCAGCATACGGTTTTCATAACCGATTAGACGATAGCCGGCTACCTTGGCAGGGTTGAATTCCAATTGTAGTTTTACATCCTTAGCAATGGCAAACATGGTACCTCCAAACTCGCTAATCAGTACTTTCTTGGCCTCGTTGATATTGTCGATATAAGCATGGTTGCCGTTGCCTTTGTTGGCCAGCTGCTGCATCTTATTGTCTTTGTAGTTACCCATACCAAAGCCAAGCACTGTCAGGAAAACCCCACTTTTGCGTTCTTTTTCAATCAATCTGACCATAGCAGCATCACTGCTTTCTCCAATATTAAAGTCACCATCAGTAGCAAGGATGACCCGGTTGTTGCCTCCTTCTACGAAGTTTTCCTGAGCCAATTTATAGGCCAGTTGGATACCGGCGCCACCTGCAGTGGATCCACCAGCTTCCAATTTGTCTAATGCTCCTTTTATGGCTTGCTTTTGGTTACCAGGTGTCGGTTCTAATACAACACCGGCTGCGCCTGCATATACGACGATGGCTACCCGGTCCTTTTCGCGGAGCTGGTCCGTCAAGAGTTTAAAGGAGGACTTCAGTAATGGCAGCTTATTAGCAGCCGACATACTTCCGGATACGTCGATCAGGAAAACCAGATTGGAAGCCGGAAGATTGTCGTAAGGTATTTTCTTTCCCTGAAGGCTAATGGCCAATAATTGGTGGTCAGGAGCCCAGGGACAGTCGGCCATCTCCATATCTACGGCAAATGGATCTTGGCCAGTAGGTTGCTCGTGATCGTACTCAAAGTAATTTACCATTTCTTCGATGCGGACGGCATCCTTGGGGGGCTTCTGTCCGTTGCTGATGAAGCGGCGAATGTTGCTGTAGGCCGCTGCATCTACATCTATAGAAAAGGTGGAGAGCGGATTATCCGTTGGCCGCAAAAAGCGGTTTTCGTTGATGACCCCGTAGTCTTCCGTATTCCAGTTGGGAGCTGGTTCGGTTGGAGAATAATAGGCCGGTGGCATGACCATCGTATTATTGGCTCTCATCTTTTTGCCTGCCAGGCGGCTAGGAGCGCTTATTATCGGCTGAGATTGAGACATATCGTATTGGATTTCACTTTCTTCCATTATCTCATCAGCCTTCGTACTGTTGGGATCGGCAGGCAGTCTAAAGCTGATCTCTTCACCACTACAGGCGCTGATCACAGACCTGGACAAATATCCTTCTTTGCTTGCTTTGAGGGCTACACAGGAGTCGGGGCTCATGATGGCAAACCGGCCCTCGGCGTCTGTGGTCGTTTTACTTTTGGTGCCGTGTATCTGAACAGTGGCATCTGCAAGTGGCGTACCCCATTGATTGTACACAATTCCCTTAATTTGATATTGGTTGTTTGGGGAAGAACCGTTTCTTCCATTCATGCTCGGGATTAGGGCAATTCCGAGTGCTAATACGATAAAAAGGTACTTTTTCATGATCTTTTTTGGTATTGAGATGCAGGATGGAGGAGGAATACATAAAAAAGGTGGAATTTTTTTTTGGTTAATGTATCTTAGGGTTCCAGGGTTCCAGGGTTCCAGGGTTCCAGGGTTCTAGGGAGTCTTGTGGAGAATTGGGAAAGCGATTTTATTGATGTTAATAAAATGGACTACACCCATTGAGGGTGTCTGGTTTTTGGCGTTTACGCTGAAAAGTTGAGAGCATCAGGCTAAAGTGTAATGACCGGACATTCATGCCTTAGGCAGATAGGTGTGAACCCCGTCTGCGGCCAGCAGGAATGTAGTCCAGTTTGTACCTTTAATTTTTAAGCCCGGTAAATCCACTCGTGATCGTATCTTGAAAAATTATTCCTTGATAAGAGTTTAAGTGTTGGCTTTTATCTAAATTCGATCATCAAAGATTAAGCAGAAATACATGAACCACTTATCGCTCAAAGATTTTCCCTTTCAAACCTTCGATAAGCTTCGTTATGCCGATACCGATCGGCAGGGGCATGTGAACAATGCCGTTTTTGCTACTTTCCTCGAAACGGGCAGAGTAGAGTTTTTATATAATTCCGAATTCTCTATACTATCGGAAGGTGCCAGCTTTGTCATTGCCTCCCTCCAGCTAAACCTATTAAAAGAAGTGAACTGGCCGGGCCATGTAGACATTGGAACCGGCGTGCTAAAAATAGGGAACAGCTCCATCAAATTATATCAGCAACTATTTCAAAATGAACAGTGTGTAGCCACTTCAGAAAGCGTCATCGTCCAAGTCGATGATAGCAGCGGCAAGAGTAAGCCGTTGACGGAAGAAGCTAAAAAGACTATTGGGAAGTGGTTGCTGGAAATGTAAGAAACAGGAATCATCCCAAATTTTTGAGGTAACTTGCAAAGTTCTGATTTTCAATTATTTAGATTTGTTTTTTGTTGTCTGTTGCTCGTTGTCCACGATTAAACGAGCAACTAACAACGAGCAACTAATTGAAAATCAAGGTTTAGTTGAATAGCCTTTTTCTTAAACCCTCTTTTAAAAAATAGGGGATGACTCATGCGAATCAGGGGTAAGAGATAAAAGAGGATGGTTCAATTTTGAAATAATTTGTACCTTATTTAGATCATAAACCTGCCATAGGCAGGATCTTTTAATAACCCCAGGCTTCAGACTGGGGGAAGGGATATAAACATTGTTGAAGCCCTGTAGGGACGGGCTTTCTGCCCCGCTGGGGCGAATAAATTAGGGTGTCGCCTACCGTCCCAAAGCTAAAGCATGGGGCTGTTGATATATCGTTCCTACGGAACCTAACAAACAAAGCTACAATCAGGAGGCCGGTCGATGTGAAAAAATAATTTTTGATTAGGATTTAATAGTTTTTTTAACACCTCATCTTAACCCCTGATTCGCATGACTCATATGCTTCTTTAGTAAATTATAAGATATTTGAGTATATTCATGCAATCGATTGCGTAAATACACTTAAAAATCATCCATGAAAACCAATTTATTTCTTCTCCTTATTTTTTTACTTACCAGCTGCGCCAAAGAAACGTCCGATGCACAGGAGATTCCAGTCGTCTATAATGTTGAAAATACCGGACTTGATTGTACTCCTCCACCTTTACCTGCCTTCGAAGACCTTCCTAATATCCGCCCTCTTACCGACCCCTTTGAATGGTCGGATGGCAGTGGCCGCTCCACCGATTTTGACGACTGGCGATGCCGCCGGGCCGAAATATCGGCAGAGATCCAGCATTACGAGATTGGCATGAAGCCAGGAAAGCCGGATGAGTTGGAGGCCAGTCTTTCACCAGGCAATGAGTTGACCGTAAATATTACCCACAATGGACAAACCTTAACCTTAACAACCCAAATTAATCTTCCGGAAGGGGAGGGGCCTTTCCCCGCAGTAATCGGAATTGGTTTAGGAACGGGCAGCCTTCCCGCTGATATCTTTACAGATCGGGGAATAGCGACGATTGCTTTTAACTTCGGCCAGGTCATGTCTCACACACAAACCCGAGGGAATGAACCCATCAACCAACTTTATCCAGATTTGGTGTACATCGGTGCTTACAGTGCCTGGCCCTGGGGTATCAGCCGCTTGATTGATGGTTTGGAGATCGTATCTGAAGAATTGAATCTGGATATGAACCGTCTGGGCGTTACCGGTTGTTCTTTTGCCGGCAAAATGGCCTTGTACGCCGGCGCCTTCGACGAACGTATTGCGTTGACGATCGCCCAGGAATCGGGCGGGGGAGGTGCCGCCGCCTGGCGGGTATCCGAAACCTTGGGCAATGTAGAAGTCTTGGGCAGTACCAATTATGCCTGGTTCAGGGAAGACTTACGGCGCTTTGCCAATGAGGTAGACAAACTACCTTTCGACCATCATGAGCTTATGGCTATGGTAGCCCCTCGGGCTTTACTGGTGTTGGGTAATCCCGATTATGAGTGGCTGGCGGATGAGTCGGGCTTTGTCTCCTGCACGGCTGCACATGAGGTGTGGAAAACTTTTGGTATAGCGGATCGATTTGGATACTCGATTGTGGCCGGGCATCCGCATTGTCAATTACCGGACGGCCAGCGGCCGGAAGTTGAAGCCTTCGTCGACAAATTCCTGCTTGGCGATAGCACTGCCAATACGAATGTCACTATCCATCCTTATGCAAATGTAGATCACGAACGCTGGTATGAATGGTGGGGAAGCGGCGAACCGGTTTTTCCTGCTATTGATACGTCGAATATTGAATGGGTTTTCCTGGAAGCGGAATGTGGTACTTACGGTGCAGACTGGCAGGTCCTGCATGATGAAGCCGCTTCCAATGAAGGATATGTTACAATACAGGCCGGCTTAAACAGCACCAGTTCTGCCCCTGCCGGAAATACCGGTACGATCACGATCCCATTTTCAGTGAGTAAGGATACGGTCTATTATTTATATGCCAGGCTCAACTGCCCAAGTGCTGAGGACGATTCTTTTTGGATCAAAATCGATGATGGAGCTTATACTTTAAATAACGGCTTAGGCACTACAGGCTGGCAGTGGGTATCCTTAAGCAGCATGGAATTAACGACCGGTGAGCACACGCTGACCATTGCATACCGAGAGGATGGTGCCCTGCTGGATAAAATTAGCCTGACTGATTATGTATACGGGCCACCGGATGTATTTGGCGTTAGCGGAGCCGGGGGGACGGCTGTCAACCAGTGTACTCCAGCTGTCACCGCTTCGCGGCTTAAAGGGCCTAACTAAATAGTCGCTTTGCGGCGAAAGCTCCATAAGCTAGGGTGCAAACCCGAGCTAAAAAAAAGCTACCCTTCAAAAAGCTGCAGCGCAGCGATACCTCGGCCTATATGTGTAACATCAATAAATAAATAAAAACATGAAATACTGGATACTTTTACTTTTCACTTTCCCGGCCCTTTTATCCGCACAGGATACCAGTGGGGTGGCTCTCATTGTGGAAGCCGAATCAGGTAGCCAGGGAAGCAGCTTTACGGAGGTACAAGAAGGTGACATTACTTATATCACTACTAAAACGAACTACACCGGCCAATCCAGTCCGGGAGATGCCGTCCGAGTCGCTACCTATGAGGTGGAGTTTGGGGAGAGTGGGATTTATAACCTATTCATCCGCCTGCGGGTCGGCCCCGGTGGTTTTGATGACGACAGCTTTTTCTACGGCAATGGTTTTGGAGAAAAAGATGTAAGCGCCGGAGCAGACTGGGTATTAGTGAACGGAATGGGTTCAGCCGGATTTTCCAATCCATTTGAATATGTGGACGAGCCGGGCATAACAGGCTCTGAAGTTTGGAAGTGGGTGAATTTGTCAAAAAATTCCTATCAGGGAACCGGCTTGCCTTTTGTTGTAGAGGAAGGAAAACTGACGCAGGCTTTTCAAATCGGCAGTCGAGAAGATGGCCTGGATTTTGATAAGATAGCTTTTGGAAAAGCTGACTTGTTTTATACAGCTAATGATCTGGATAATGGCTTACCGGGCTCCGCGAGCCCCGATGACCAGAGAGAATTGTATCAAGGTCCACCTTTATCAGAAGGCCTGCCCAAATATCTGGGTTGTGCTTACAGCTCTATTGTAGACCTCAATTTTGCCAATTATTGGACACAGCTGACGCCAGGGAATTCCGGGAAGTGGGGTTCGGTGGGTGTTTCCACGGACACGGCTCAATGGGACTGGAGTAATCTGGATTTTGCTTACCAATATGCTCAGGAAAATGACCTGATCTTTAAAAACCATACCTTGATTTGGGGCGAGCAACAACCCTCCTGGATATCGGGCTTACCTCCTGCCGAACAGCTGGAATACATTGAGACCTGGATAAAAATGGTGGGAGAACGTTATCCGGATATGGACCAAATCGATGTGGTCAACGAACCCCTGCCCAATCACAATCCTCCTGACGGCATAGCAGGAAGTACCAATTACAAGGCAGCACTTGGAGGTGATGGCCAAACCGGTTGGGACTGGGTCATCAAATCTTTCGAACTGGCCAGAAAATATATGCCTAATACAGAACTTTTGTTAAATGATTACGGCATCATCAACAGCAATTCGGCCACTAATACTTATCTCGAAATCATCAACCTGCTGAAAGAACGGGATTTAATCGACGGGATCGGCGTGCAGGGGCATCGCTTTGAGTTTGAGAATGCCAATCTGAGTACTTTAAAAAATAACCTGGACAAACTGGCTGCCACCGGCCTGCCGATCCATATCTCTGAAATGGACCTCGGTAACCTCGGTAATACCGGCGATCCGGATGATCAGGAACAACTGGATCTGTTTAAAAAAATATTTCCGGTGATTTGGGAGCATCCCGGCGTGGAAGGCGTTACGCTTTGGGGATACCTGGAGGGGCGAATGTGGCAGGAAACCTGTTTCCTGGTCCGTTATGACGGCTCCTGGCGGCCGGCCCTGGAATGGCTGGATGAATATTTGCAAAATACGCTTACCGGGACGGAGGAAACAGCGCAAGGACTCCAAAATGGATATCACTTATATCAAAACTACCCGAATCCTGTTTTTTCCAGCACACAAATAGAGTATAGCCTTCCCGTTGCCGGCCAGGTTAGCTTAAAGATTCTGGATGTGCAGGGCCGGGAAGTGGAGGTTTTGGTGAATGAGTTCCAAACGCCAGGTGATTACACGATTACTTTAGAGGCTGAGTCATGGCCTGGAGGCGTATATTATTATGTATTAAATGCTGGTTCGAATACTCAAACGAAAAGAATGGTGGTCTTGTCTGGGCGTTGATATTAGGTGTGGCAGGTAATATGTAAAGAGACAATTATGAGTATATTAGGGTGACTTATGGAGAAAAAAATACTGCCATATATTATCCTTTTCATAAGTAGTCCTTTACTTGGGCAACAATCGCAGTCTTATGATATATCCAATACGACTGCCAATTATTTATTTGCCTTCTATGGAATTCTGGCCTTTACCGCCATTGTTTCCTTTATTCAGTTTTGGGTGTCCCGGGATAAAGCCTATTTATATTACAGCTTTTATGTTGGGGTAGGCTTCTTTTTTTACGCGTTTTGGCAAGAGGCCAATTTTAATTATCTGACTGGCAGGAGGGCCCTCTTTCGAGATCGGGGTCTCGCGCTTTGCCATTCCAGTTTTACTGACCACCTATATCCTGTATTGCTTTTTTGTGATCGCTTTTCTTAATCTGGATAAATCCAACCAAAAGCTAGCTACCCAATACAGGTGGATCATTAAAGTATTTGTGGGTATAATACTGGTGGACCAGCTCGTCTATTTTTTGACTCGTCACGCAGACCCTACGGCGAACAGTACTATTTATAACATTGTCAAAGCTGTATTGCTTTTTCTAACGCTGGTTAATTGCCTGTACGCTATTAGTCTGCTGATTAGGACCGGAAAAAAACTAGCTAATATATTGCTATTTGCAACGGGCCTGTATTTCTTAGGCTCATTGGTTAGCTTGTATATATTCCTGATTGCCCGGTACGATACTTCCTGGCCACTTTCTAATCTCCACCCTACTTTTTTTAACCAAATCGGATTTTTATTGGAGGTAACTGTTTTTTCTGTTGGTTTGGGATATCGACTGAAACTAACGGAAGGGGAAAAAGAAAGGGTGAATGAGAATTATATTGAGGAGTTGAAAAAAACACAATCTCTCGAACTTGAAAAAAGCAAAGCGGACAAAGAGCGGGAGCTTAATCAGGAAAGAAATCGCTTTTATACTAATATCACTCATGAGTTCAGAACACCGCTCACCGTGATCATGGGGATGGCTGAGCGTTTGGGGGACCTGCCTAAGGAGCAGCGGCTGATTTCCAGGAACAGCCGTTATTTACTTCGACTGATCAATCAAATGCTGGATCTTTCCAAACTAGAAGCCGGACATCTCAAGGTCGAATATATTCAGGGGGATATAGTAACCTACCTGAAATACTTAACAGAGTCTTTTCAATCCATGGCGGAAGAAAAAGAGATC
The DNA here is from genome assembly GCA_030430845.1 of Bacteroidia bacterium. Lineage (GTDB taxonomy): Bacteria > Bacteroidota > Bacteroidia > Chitinophagales > Saprospiraceae > JANQPA01. The sequence goes on from JAUIKE010000075.1 coordinate 8,909, forward strand.
GACCTGCATTTTTATACAACAGAAGAAAAGGTGGTGATGGATTTTGATGAGGAAAAAATGCAGCACATTATTTTCAACCTGCTCTCAAATGCTATAAAATTCACAGATCAGGGAGGTAACGTTAAAGTGATAGTCTCCACCTCAAGCCGGGATACTACACCACAACTTTGTCTGCAAGTGCAGGATAACGGCCAGGGTATTTCACAAGAGCAACTACCGAAGATATTTGATGCATATTATCAGGTAGCTGACGGCAAGCAGCATTTTCAGGCCGGCAGTGGCATAGGCCTGGCGTTTACCAAGGAACTGGTAAATCTGCTGATGGGAGTCATAGAGGTGGAAAGTAAACCCCAGAAAGGAACTACTTTTACCTTATTTTTCCCAATTCACACAAAAGCCCCCAGGAAGAGTCGAGTAGTTGAGCCTAAAGAATTCATTCAAAATAGAGAAAGGGGCCAAGATGACAAAAGTGCGATCGAAATGGAATCGGAGCATTTGCCATCGCTTTTAATCATAGAGGACAATCAAGACGTAGCCGATTATATTCGACTGCTGCTGGAAAATGAATATCATATCAGTCATATAAATAATGGGGTGGCCGGGATTGAAAAAGCTATTGCTGAATTGCCGGATCTTATTATCAGCGATGTGATGATGCCGGAAAAGAATGGATATGAAGTCTGCGCCGCGCTCAAATCGGATGAACGAACCAGCCATATTCCTATTATTTTGCTGACGGCTCGTTCCCAACAATTAGATAAGCTTACAGGATTGAGGGAAGGGGCTGATGCTTATCTGACCAAGCCTTTTGATAAAGAGGAATTATTTATTCGGATCCGTAAATTGCTGGAACTGCGCAAAGCGCTCCAGGAAAAATACGGACAGCCAAGTTCATTTGAGCCGAAAGTTGCAAAAGAAGAAAAACCGACAATTGAGGACCTATTCCTTGAAAAAGTTCGGGAGGCCATAGAAGAAGAGATCGACAATGTTGATTTGTCTATACCGCAGCTTGGTCAAAAACTCCATTTAAGCAACATTCAATTTTACCGAAAAATAAAAGCCCTGACCGGCAGAACGCCTACGCTATTTATTCGCTCTTATCGGCTTCAGAAAGCCCGATATTTGCTTCAAACCAGCTCTCTCAATGTCTCGGAAATAGCCTATGATGTCGGCTTTTCCGATCCTGCCTATTTCAGTAGAGCCTTTAAACAGGAATTCGGGGTAAATCCCAGTTCTTATTTAGAAAATTGATTTGCCATTGACCGGGTTTTGTTTTCGAGCTGAAAATAAAGATGCACTTGCCGTGAATAGGGAATATTGAGCCGTCCTTAAAAGAATCCTTATCTTCTCGTCGTTTATTTTTATATTTTTAAGGGTCCGGACAGAAAGGATGTATCCCAAGAGGCGGTCGCCTCTTGGGATACATCCTTTCGATCAAAAAAAATTCCATGCTTCGATTCCTCAAATCCAAACCATCTCAGCTATCCGACCAGCAGTTGTTGGAACGATATCAGCGTTCAGAGGACCTGAACGAGCTGGCCCTCTTGTATGAGCGCTACGTGGAATTGGTGTATGGTCTTTGCCTGAAATACCTGGAACATGAGGCCGCAGCAGAGGATGCTGCGATGGAGATCTATCAGGAATTGAGTGTCAAACTACTACACCACGAGGTCAAAAACTTTCGCAGCTGGCTCTATGTTTTTGCCAGGAATCACTGCCTGATGAAGATCCGGGCACAAAAAAAGGAACCTAAACTGGATTTTGACCCGGATGTTATGCATTCTTTGGAAGAATTGCATCCTATAAGTGAAAATGGAGAAGAAAACCCGGATGTCGACTATTTAAAAGAATGTATGGAGGGGTTGACGGACGAACAAAAAAACTGCATTCAGTGGTTTTATTATGAAGAAAGATCTTACAAAGAAATTGCTGATATTGAAAATATTCCATTAGGGAAGGTCCGCTCTTACATTCAAAATGGAAGGCGAAATCTTAAGAATTGCGTTGAGCAAAAAGCAATGAAAAATGAATCAAAGGGATAATAAAAGATCGGTGAGTGAGCTACTGCTATCCTGGCTGAAGGGAGACCTTCGGAGCAGAGAGGAGCGTGAGCTGTACCATGCAGCCAAGGATGATCCCTTTTTGAATGAAGCCTTGCAGGGCTATGAAGGCCTCCCGGAGGGGAAACATCTTGACCGTATTGCTTCTATTAAAAGTAAGTTGAATAGGCAGAAAAAGAGGGGAATTATCCTGCCAATCCGTATCGCTGTCGCGGCCGCCTCCATTATGCTGGTCGCCTTCAGTGCCTGGTGGATCGTGCAAACTCCAAGCTCTGACCTGGCTAGTGCTGAGCCTTCAGAACAGGTAGAAGAAGAGGCTTCAGCCACAGAAGAATCGATGACACCACTCGTTGCTGATGAAATACAAACCGAAGAACCCGAGCCGAAGAAAAATACCGGTATACAATTATTTAAAAAGCAAGAAGATACCTCTCCCAAACTTCCAGCCATAAAATTACGCCCGGCAGAACCGGAAGTAGCGGAGCTTGAAAAAGAAGAAGAGGACGAAATAGAAGAGTTGGCCCTGGATATTTCACCACCATCGCCACCACCACCTTCGCCTACATTACCGACAGAAGAGATTAAACCACCTCCTGCGCCCGTTCGCGAAGAATCTGTTGCATCCGGTCAGTCAGCGGCTAAAAAGAAGAGTGATAAAAAGGAAATTACCCTGCAAGAGTATGAACAGGTCACTCCATCCGCCCGTTCCAGACAAATGCAAAAGCCCAGTGCTTTGCAAGTACCTGTTCAGGACATGGAAGCACAGCCTGCCCGTCCGCTGGGAGGATTTGATGCTTTGGAAAATTATCTGGATAGCGCCTGGCAAAAACCCTGGCAAAAGGATAGTTTAACTGATGCGTATGAATTTATCGGACTAGAGTTTGAGGTGCTGAAGGATGGGACCCTCACAAATTTCCTAATCACCAATCCGTCAACGCCCAATGGAGATTCATCATTTATCCAGCTGTTACGCCAGGGGCCGAAATGGGAATATGTCCATCCGAATGTGACACAGCCGGTGAAGGTCAAATATCGCTTTCCTAAAAAGAATTAGCATATAAATAGAAAAGCTTGGCCGCCGGAAGGAGCCAAGCTTTTCTATTTATTCTTTTAGCCTCTTGCTTTATCCAGGAGATCGCTCAATATCTGGGCTTCATTTTCACTTAGGTTTTTAAAAATGGCATCCATGTGATTGTCAAATTGATCGAGCTGGCTGAGCAAGTCATTTCCGGATTCAGATAGTGTGACATCCACTAATCGCTTATCAGACGGGCAGGTGCGACGAACGACGAGGCCCTTGGTATGCAGCCGATCTACCATTCGTGAAGTATCCGACATCTTATCCAGCATCCTTTCCCGGATAACGGAAGTTGTGATCGGCTCGCCGGCTCCGCGAAGGATGCGCAGAACGTTGTATTGCTGCATCGTAATACCGTATGGTTTGAGCTTCTGCTTGATTTGATCAACCGTCCAGTTATAGGTATAGATCAAGTTGACAATGGCCTCGTGAAACCCATTGCGAAACGGTTTTTTCTGCTTGATGTCTGCTTTTATGCTCATTTGCCCCGGCTTTCTAATGTTTGGGAAAGAAATATTGATATCTGACATATTCATATAAAAGCTTAAAAATAAAGTTTAAACGTTGAAAATAAAAATCAAAAAATGCGCTGTTCGTCTATTTAATGCCTTGCAATTGTGTTCTTAAATCTTTTCTGGCCTTAAAGATCCTGCTTTTGACCGTCCCCAGGGGAACCTCCAGTTCCTTCGCTATTTCTTCATAGGCATACCCTTGATAATGCATCCAGAATGGTTGACGTATTTTATCTTCTAATTGATTAATGATATGCAGGATCTCTTGCATCTCAATTTGATGAATGCCATGATTCTCGGTTGTATGAACGCCCTCCAATTTGTAGTACAGACTGTCATTTGCTACACTTTCTGTTTTCCTCCTTTTCCAGTTGCGACGCTGGTTCAGGAAAATATTACGCATCATGGTCGTAATCCAGGCTTTAAAATTGGTACCTACCACAAAATGATCTTTGTACCTCAGGGCTCTTACGACCGTTTCCTGCACCAACTCCTGAGCTTTTTCTCGGTCTTGAGTTAGTTTCAAAGCAAAACCCTCCAGCAGGGGGGTTACCTCCTTGAAATAATTATTGAATTCAATGGTACTCATAAGCTATTATTACATTCATTTTCGATGTTATAACACCAAAGTTAAAACATTGTTTTGGTTTTTCCAAAAAATCAGGGCGAGACAATTGCCTGATACATCGGGAAAAATTTCGGATTGATATAATTTAATGTTATAACGCCAACAATTACAGAGAAAAACTATTTAAATGTTGTTTTTTTGCATCTGCTTAAATCCGAATAATCAAAAAATAACCAATGAAGAGACTTTTTATTACACTTGCAGTCGTACTGTTGGGATGTACGATCTATGGACAGCGACCTAATTTTAGTACGGGGGGGCGGAACAGCGGGCCTGCCATCACTGGGAACATATCAGGAGCTTTGGTCGATTCTATTGCCGGGACTCCAATTGAATTCGCAACGGTAGTTTTGATAGATGCTAAGACCGAACAACAAATCGACGGCGGTCTTACAGATGAAAAAGGAGAATTCAAACTCAGTGAAATTAAGTTAGGTACTTACAATCTCAGCTTTACTTTTATGGGCTATCGGCCTAAAGAAATAAAAGGCATCACCTTAACAGGAAAAGAACCCGATTATAAAATTGAAAATATTCCTCTTGTCTCCGAAGGAGTGAATTTGGAAGAAGTAGAGGTGGTTGGCCAGGAAGTACTGGTAGAAAACAAGATCGACAAGCTCGTCTATAATGCTGATAAAGATGTAACCACCAAAGGAGGTGACGCCACGGATGTACTCCGGAACGTTCCTTTACTGGAGGTGGATTTTGATGGAAATGTTTCACTTAGGGGAGCATCAAATGTTACCATTCTGATCAATGGTAAGCCTTCTACGATTTTTGGGTCCAACCCGGGCCAGGCTTTGCAAACCATTTCTGCCGACCAAATCAAAAGTGTAGAGGTCGTTACGACACCTACCGCTAAGTATGATGGTGAAGGTACTGCCGGTATCATCAACATCATCACCAAGAAAAAATCGATTGAAGGTTTTACCGGTTCGGTTAGTACGGCCGTCGGCAACCGGAACAACCGGGCCAATGTCAACGCCAATCTGGCCAGAGGACGCTTTGGAATGAATGCCAACGTCTCTTCCTGGTTCTCCTGGCCATTGGATCGACCTTCTGAGTTTTACCGTGAAAATACCATTAACGGAGTGACGAGCACCCTGTTTCAGGAAGGTGTAGGAAGAGGTAGTTCTTTCGGCCCAAGAGGAAGTATTGGGGCCTATTATGATTTCAATGCATTCAACAGCATCAATACCTCTCTTTCGTTTTTTGGAAGAGGAGGAAATAATGACTCCAGAACAGATGCAGTTGCGACTGGCTTGTTCGAACAGGAATATACTCGTTTGATTGAAAATAATTCACTGGGGGGAGGTTTTGACTGGACGACGGACTACCGGAAAAAGTTTAAAAATCCAGAACAGGAATTTTCCGTCGCCTTCCAGTTGAGTGGAAATAAAACTGAAAACGAATCTACGATATTCCAGGAAGGAACTGATCCTTCTCTGTTCCGTGACGAACGCAATGATAACGACGGCTTGAATCTGGAATATACTTTTCAGTCGGACTATGTTCACCCTTTCTCTCAATTTGTGAAATTGGAGACGGGGGCCAAAGCCATTTTGCGCCGGATCGACAGCGAATACCTATATGAAGAAAGAGCGGAAGGAAACACTGATTTTACCATAGATGAGAGCCGGACGGATGAATTTGATTACGTCCAGGATGTATATGCCGGCTATGCTTCGTTTAATGTAAAGTTCGGTCAAAATTGGGGATTGGTAGCCGGAGCCCGTTATGAGTTGACGGATATTAGCGGCGACTTCAGAGACGACCCGACTACTTTTGGCAACGATTACGGCAATTTCTTGCCGAGTTTGATCATCAGCAGGAACTTTAAAAACTTTTCTTCCATTAAGGCGAGCTATACGCGTCGAATTCAGCGTCCGAGCCTACGTACGATCAACCCATACATTCAGGTAGAGGACAGCCGGAACATCAGCTTTGGTAATCCCAATTTGAACCCCGAATTAACGGATCAATACGACCTGACTTTTAATGCCTTCATCAAAGGTTTGGTAATTAATGCCTCTGTTTTTTACCGGAATACGACTCAAACAATAGAAAATTTCACGGATGTGGCTTTCCAGGATGACGGAGGAGTTGTTACTACCATTTATGATCAATCAGAATTTACGGATCAGCTCGTAGAGCGATTTTTAAATGAAGTGGAGGACCGCGAAGTATCATTTAATACTTTCAGAAATATAGGGAAGGCGGAGTCTATTGGATTTAGCTTGTTTTCATCCAAAACCTTCGCTAAAAAGCTGACCATCAGAGGTGGATTCACTCTTTCTTCTTACAATGGAGAGGCCCAGATCGGAGACAGGTTGATTACGAATGACGCCTGGAACTTCAATGCGAATATGAGTGGTACTTATACCATTTCAAAAGGCTTCAGGGTAGAAGCCAGAGGCTTTTTCAGAGGCCGCAGGCAAACCCTGCAAGGTTTCAGCCCATCTTTCACCATTTTTAGTATGGGCTTAAATAAAGACTTTGGAGAAAGATTTACGCTAGGCTTCAGTGCGGTCAATCCTCATAAGAAAACGAATGTATTCGGTTCTGAATCCAGAGGAGAGAACTTCTATCAGTACAGCAGAACGGAGTTTCCTTTCCGTTCCTTCCGACTGAATTTTAGCTACAAGTTCGGAAAGCTGAACTTCCGTCAGAGTCGCGAACGCCGGAGTAAAATTAGAAATAACGACCAGATCCAGGGAGGAGACTCCGGAGGAGAAGGATTCCAAAACTAGGGGTTGTGAAAAACTCCTATCTGGCGGTAGGTAGTTTTTACCCAACCCTCGAAATTTTATTTAGTTAGGGGATGGTTTTAAGCCCATCCGGGCTTAAAACCATCCCCTAAAAGAAAATTATGGGTTGTATGAAAAGTCCAAAGGGCTTTTTATACAACCCCAATTCGGATTTAAGTCAACTAATCACAATGACTTTTGAAGAGTTTGTTCCACTATAGTGGGGCAGGCTCTTTTTTTTATCGAAAAAAAAATGCGTAATTCGTGCCTGGAAACGAATAAACTATGAAGCATACAAAAAATTACACGCTTATTACGGGTGGCAGTCAGGGAATAGGAAAAGCGCTGGCGCAATCTTGTGCCAGAAGGGGAATGAATCTCTTACTGGTAGCACTGGAAAATGAACATCTTCCCAAGACTGCGGCCGAGTTGAAAGTAGCTCATCCTGATATTCAGGTCGATAGTTTGGGTATCAACCTGGCTCAAAAAGACGCCGCAAAGGAAGTTTTCGAATGGTGCCGGAAAAACGATTATCAGGTCAACATGCTCATCAATAATGCCGGCTTTGGGCGTAGCGGCTGGTTTGAGAAAATGCCGCTGGAGATGTACCGGACCATGATCCAGCTCAATAATCAGACGCTTTTTGAGCTCTGTTATCATTTTATTCCTATGCTGAAACAAAATCAGCCCGCTCACATCATGAATATGAGTAGTCTGGAAGCTTATCTACCGACGCCTTACAAAGCTGCGTATACCGCTACCAAGCATTTTGTTTTTGCCTATTCGCTGGCACTTAGAGAAGAGCTAAAGCAGTTCGGTGTGAATGTGAGTGTGCTTTGCCCCGGTTCAACCATTACCAATGAAGATGGATTGAAGCGAATCGAATCTCAGGGAAGGAAGGCCCGATTGGTGGTCATGATGCCGGAGCCGGTAGGTGAAATTGCTATTTCAGAATTATTAAACAAAAAACAGATCATCATTCCTGGGCGTGTAAACAAGTTTATCGCTTTCTTAAGCAAAAGAATTCCGATTAGGAGGAAGATGAGATTGTTGGAGAAGTTATTTAGATCTTATGTGGAGAAAACATAGTTTTTTCCACATAAGATTTTTTTTTACACTACCTCATCATCGTGATGCTACCCGTCAATACAATCTCCTCCCCCTGACACAAATACCGTACCTTATACAGAAGCACTCCTGAATTCATAACCTGCCCCCGGTAGGAGCCATCCCATTTTCGAAAAGCATCGGTAGTGGCGAAGACTCTTTCGCCCCAGCGATCGAAGATCTCAAAGGTGATCAATTCCGGGATAGAGTAAGGGTTGCTGATGCCAAATTCATCATTCAGTCCGTCTCCATTGGGCGTGAAGGCGTTGGGTAAAAAGACCTCATTGCAGTCGAGCTGGGAGGGGTCCACGACGGTTATTTCGATAGAGTCTCTGGCTATGCAGCCCGTAATGTCGTCCTGCATTTCCAGAAAATACATTTGTTGGCCGGGTGTAGAGGGGCTTATGAAAGGCTCACCCTCGAAGAAATTGGTCACATCGCCGGGGGGCGTCCAATCAAAGGTTCCGGCACAGGTATTACTAAGCCTGATATCAACAGATTCGCCCAAAAAGATCAGGGTATCTGAAGTAAGGATTTCATCTACGGGAAAAAAGAGTTCTTCAATTTCAAAGTCGTTGAGTGCCCGATTGTAGAAACGAAGCTCATCCATTTGACCGTTAAACCGGGTTTCATTGGGAGAACGGCAAGTACTTCCTCCGATTACTAAAGAATCCGGGTTTTCAAGATCGATTCTGCTGGTTGTTTTTCGGGAGCGACTCAGTTCTCCGTTGACGTACAGCCTTACCTCCGGGCCTTTTCTCCAAATAACGACATGCTGCCAGCATCGATTTGGGTCTAGTTCATGTACAATGGAGATGGATTTATTGGCTGTTTCGGCCATATAGAGGTTAAGGGCATTGGAAAATGGCTGATAGCGCAGATAAAAAACATTATCTGAACGGCAGTCATCCCAGCGCTTGGATATTAAATACTGAGTGGTCGGATTATTACTTCCCGGTTTAAAATAAAGGCTGACGGTGAAGTCTTCGGTATTAAATTCGTCTTGAACCGGGCCATCAAGTATGATTTCGTCGTTTTGCCCGTCAAAAAAGGTAGCCGATCCGGCCACTCCGCACCCAAAATCGAGGCTTCCTACTTCAATACCGTTGTTGGTTGTATTTCCGGTGGCGTCACCCAGCCCTCCGTCAAAAGGGTAATAAGCAACCAGGCCGGTTGTACTTTGTGCATCCGCAAACGTCAGTGAAGCAAAACAGAGAATAACAGTTAGCAGTTGTCTCATAAAAGGATTATTCAGTTCAAAGGATAAACGTGAATGACCCGCCAAAAGTATACTAGATGAAATTTTTGTGCTGTCCATGTGGCACAAAAAATTCATTCCTCATACGGCAAAAAACTAGCCGAAAAGGTTACCCAGGCCGCCCATTCCGGGAGGGAGCATATCTTTGATCAAATTTTGTGTTTCGCTTTGTTCCTTTTCGACTGCCAGGCCGATGGCCCGGTTGATAGCTACCAGCAAGAGGTCTTCCAACTGCTCGGTATCTTCCGGATCAACAATTTCTTTGCTAATGGAAATATTGAGGATTTCTTTATTGGCATTAGCCCGTACTTTTACGGCCCCGCCTCCAGCTTCAGCCTCTACAGTAATAGTGGCTAATTTTTCTTTGATGGCTTTTTGCTTTTCCTGCATATCGCCTAAGAGATCTCCGAACATGATAGGTTTATTTATTTACAATTCATTTTTCTCCCTTAACAAATGAAGTTTGTGAAGGTTCGATTTTATTCGACACGCAATCCATCGCTGCATTTTCTACCGGATGCAGGCTATATAATTGCTCGATTTCTTCCTTGCTCAGAGCCCTGTTATAAACGCGTACTTCATCCAGCACCCCTCTGAAACGACGAACCCTTCCCGATTGCACGCAGGGGCTATTGGAAAAGGAGAGAAGAGCGTCATTGCTCAGATCGATCCCATTACAACGATAGGCCTCCCGCTGCAATTGGCCGTTGATATAAGTGGATGCTTTAAGGCCTTCTCTTACCAGCGCAATATGATGCCAGCCACTTTCCAAAATAGGAGGAGACAGCGTGCCGTAATATTTATGGGGGGTTTCGTGAACATAAGTCTTAATTTCCTTTTTATTCAGATCTAACAGGAAATCAAGCATATTGTATTCGGTACAATCTCCTCTTTTTGAGAACAGGCTTTGCTGAAAGATCATATACTGCTCAGCCTTGAAATAATAGGAAAGGGTGAAGTCCGTTGTCCCAAAATAGTTGTTGACATCTCCATGAAACTCGATATAGTCATTCACCCCATCTAATAATAAGCCGTCATCCTCCACCCCACACCAACAGCTTACGCTGCCGAACAACTGTCCGTGCGATCCATTGCCACTGTCATCACGAGCATCACATTCATTGAACGAATAATAGGCGACCAGATCCTGATCAGGCTTAAAGGAAGGAGCGGAAGGCACCACCATTCCTACGAAAAGAAAGAACAGTCCTACGAGTCCTGTAAATAACCTCATTTTGTAAAAAAATAGTTTTGTCGATTAAAATTTATGACTTAGCGAGACTGAAAATTAAACCAAACCGCTGAATTTTCGAAGAGAAAAGCTTAAAGATTTGCGCCTGAAAACAATTGGGAAGCATACAATAAATAAAACATCAATAATACAACCCCTTCATACCGTGTAATGGTTTTATTATTGGACATGATCCCGAATAATATAGTCATAACGATCATAATCGGAATAAAAGTATCGAGGATCTCACCACTGACTTCCACTTTACCCAAAAGTGAAGGAATGCCGACTACTACATACGTGTTAAAAATATTGGACCCCAGTACATTCCCGACGGCTATGGAGGATTTTCCTTTTCGGGCAGCGTTCAGACTTACGATCACCTCCGGCAGAGAGGTTCCCAGCGCAACTGCAGAAACCGATATGATACTCGGGCTAATCCCGGCGATGAGTGAAATCTCTTCTATAGACTGGATAGCATAATCCGAGCTGATCCACACCAGCGCTCCACCGATGACCAACATGGTATAATGGCGCCAATTGACTTTGGGGCGGTTTTCGATGGGTTCATCGCTGGTTTTCATGGAATAAGCCATGAAAGTAACAATACCCACTAAACAAATGATGGCTTCAAACACACTTACTTCGAGGTCCCGAACGATGAACCAAAGGATAAAAGCTGAGCCCCACAAATAGGGCATGTCAATATGCCAGATGTTATACTCAAGTTTGATCGTCTTTACAATAACAGCTACCAGCCCCAACACTAAAGCGATATTCGTTATGTTCGAACCTACCACAGCTCCCATGACAATGGTAGATTCGCCTCTAAGCACAGCCGCAATGGAGGTGGCTAGTTCGGGAAGAGAAGTGCCGAAGGCTACTATCGTCAGGCCGATGATAAAAGGAGAAATACCAAGGGAAAGTCCAATTTGTTCTGATGAGTCGATTAACCAATCGGAAGCCTTTAATAATACTGCCAAACTGATTACAAAAATGATATAAGGTAAAATGGCCATACGTTCTGTCCTTACTAAGTTTCTTTCAACACAAGTTATATTCTGCCGATAAGCAATATTGGCTGCCCATGGCAGCCAATATTGCTTTTAACTCTGAGTTGCACAAAAGTAAGTTTTTTTTTATTTCTCCCTTCTTTTTTCCAACCAAGTAGATTGATTTTTTTACCACCCCAGTTTCCTGATCTATTAGTTGATGAATAATTTTTGTATAGATTTGTGTTGTTTAAACTAAAGGGCGTTAAATTTGTCAATCAATTTAAAAGCTTGGATCGGCCGGCCGGCCGATCCAAGCTTTACTTAAAAAATATTTCATGGCATTAGATCAAGTCGATGTTGATTCACAAGTGAAGGAGATGTCTTTTTTAGAGCATCTCGAAGAATTGCGCTGGCATATTATCCGATCATTGGTGGTGATCATTGGGGTAGGGATCGTATTGTTTCTGTTTCATGATTGGCTTTTTGAAGTGGTCATTTTCGGGCCCACCCATGCGGATTTTCTATCGTACCGGGTTTTTTGCAATTGGTCTAACAGTTTGGGACTAGGAGATGCCATGTGTATTCAGCCTCCGGACTTCCGCAAACAGGCTATTGGGTTTGGGGAATCCTTCATTGTCAGTATCAAAGTATCGTTTATTGCCGGGTTTATAGCCGCTTTCCCTTATGTGTTCTATGAATTTTGGCGTTTCATCAGCCCCGGTTTGTACCCTAATGAACGGAGTGCAACAAGAGGCATTGTCTTTGTTTGTTCCGCTTTATTTTTAATAGGCGTATTGTTTGGATACTTTATAATTGCTCCTTTTGCCGTCAACTTTTTAGGAGGCTATGATATTCCGGGCGTAGAAAACTCCCCGACTTTATCTTCCTTCATTAACTATATGCTGATGTTTACAGCTCCTGCAGGCCTGATCTTTGAGTTGCCCATCGTGGTGTTTTTCCTGTCAAAAATTGGCTTGGTGACACCAGAAGCTATGCGCAAGTATCGCCGGCATGCGATCATCGGTACCTTGCTGTTGGCCGCGGTTATCACCCCGCCGGATGTTGTGACCCAGTTCCTGATCGGTATCCCCCTGTTTATTTTGTACGAAATCAGCATCTTTATCTCTGCTCGTGTCAATAAAGCCGAAGAGAAAAAGATGAACGAAAATCCCGACTAGTTTTATGCATAGAGTATCAACCAACTGGACCTTGTTCCTAAAGTTTTTTATACCTGTCTTTTGGATCGTTTTTTTCGGGGCCGTCACCATCGCGGTTCTTCTGTATCAATTCGAATACATAGGCGATATCCCGGCCAGTAATTTCAGGATCGGAATGGTGCTGTTTTTTATCAGTGGTTTGCTGTTGATGGTATTTACCCTGATGCGGCTTAAAAGAGTGGAGTTAAGCCCTGAATCAATTTTTGTGACGGATTATTTCAAAAACAGGAAATACACCTATAATAGTGTTGAGGAAATTTCCATTAGCCGCTTCCTCTTTTTTGCTACGGCTTCTATTCGTCTGCATCAAAAGGGTACTTTTGGAAAAAAAATCGTTTTCGTCCCTAATCTTGAGCGCTTTCGACTTTTTTTAACACAGCATCCGGAGGTATTCTCTAATGTGAGGATAGAGGGCTTGAAGTAAGTAACATAAAAAAAGCGGCCCGCGGGCCGCTTTTTTTATCTCTTATTTGCTTATCAGTCTCGCTACCGGACAGATCATCTCCTCCAGCGAGATTCCTCCATGCTGGAAAGTATCCTTATAATAATTGTGGTAATAATTGTAATTATTTGGATAGAGAAAGAAAATATCTTCTTTGGCAAAGATGAAAGTGGAACTTACATTCGGCTTCGGCAGATTAGCCTGTTCCGGCCGGCGGACTTCCAGCACATCCTTTCTTTCATACTGAAGATTTCGGCCGACCTTGTAGCGCAGATTCGTAGTGGTTTCCCGATCACCGATCACCCGGGAAGGTTGATTGACGCGGATGGTACCGTGATCTGTTGTGACGATAAGCTGTACTTCTCTTTCCGCCACCCGTTCGAGGGCCTGCCAGAGAGGAGAATTCTGGAACCAGGAGCGGGTTAGGGAACGATAGGCTTTTTCATCTCCGGCCAGTTCTTTTAGCACCTCCATTTCTGTACGGGCATGAGAGAGCATATCGATAAAATTGTAGACGATGACGGTCAGGTCATTGTTCAGATAGTTCAATACATTATCCTGCATTTGTTTGGCATTCCCCACATTAGTAACCTTGACGTACTCCCATTTTATAGGCCTGCGGAAGGTTCGGCCGATCAATTCACCCAGGAAATCCGCTTCGTGGAGGTTTTTACCACCTTCCTCATTGTCGTTTTTCCACCATTTCGGAAAAGCCTTGGAAATATCTCCTGGCATCATGCCTGCAAAAATAGCGTTCCGGCTGTATTGCGTTGAGGTAGGAAGGATGCTGTAAAAATAATCTTCTTCTTCTATTCGGAACCATTCCGATAAAATCGGTTTGATGATTTCCCATTGATCATATCTCAGATTATCAAGCAGCAACATAATCGTAGGAACCTCATCATCCAATTTGGGAAAGACTTTGGAGCGCATCAGATCGTTGGACATGATAGGAGCCTCTTCAGGGTGCGATACCCAGTTCATATAATTCTTGAGAATATATTTTGAAAACTCCGTATTCGCCTCCCTCTTTTGCATGCTGAGAATATCGGCCATACCTACTGAATTGGAGTTGTCGATCTTAATTTCCCAGTTGATGATCTTGCGATATACTTCTACCCATTCTTCATAGTCCAGCCCGCTGTTGATCTGCATGAGGATCTGACGAAACTCCTGTTGATAGTCAGACGAAGTCTTCTCCCGGACCAGGCGCTTGTTGTCGATGATCTTTTTAAGCGTAAGTAAGATCTGGTTGGGATTAACCGGTTTGATAAGGTAGTCGGAGATCTGCCCTCCAATGGCTTCTTCCATCACATTCTCTGCCTCGTTCTTGGTAATCATAACAACCGGAAGACTGGGGTGGGATTCTTTTATTTTAGAAAGCGTTTCCAGTCCGGTAATACCAGGCATACTTTCGTCCAGGAAAACAACGTCAATGTCGCCGTCTTCTTCGACTTCTTCCAGTGCATCGTGGCCATTGGTGACCTGGATGACTTCGTATCCCTTCCTTTCCAGGAACATTAATTGAGGTTTTAGCAGGTCGATCTCGTCGTCTGCCCAGAGAATTTTGATTTTGTCCATTGATGATATGTATTTTAATAGAAGAGGGGAGGCGCAGCCTCCCCTCTTCTATTTTGGGTGATGCATCTCCTCGCAATTTAATACATAATTTACGTTATAGTGTTTACTTTTATTGCAAATGATTACTTAAAGGGAAATAGAAAGCCCGAACGGCTCCTTTATTTTCCATGTTTTAAATACCAATGATAGGAAAAAAGATTTTTAACGACCCGGTATATGGTTTTGTAAGTATCCCTTATGGAACGATTTTTCAATTGATTGAACACCCCTATTTTCAACGATTACGCAGAATAAAGCAGGTTAGTCTCACTCATTATGTTTATCCGGGCGCTCTTCACACCCGTTTTCATCACGCCTTAGGCGCTTTTCACCTGATGGTGCAAGCCATTGAAGTTCTTCGCTCAAAAGGAGCAGAAATAACAGAAGAGGAGGCAGAGGCGGTTTCCATTGCCATATTATTGCATGATATAGGACATGGACCTTTTTCTCATACCTTGGAAAATACCCTCATCCAGGTCCATCATGAAACGCTCTCTTTGGCATTTATGGAAAAACTCAACCAGGACCTGGAGGGGAAATTAGATCTGGCCATACAGATCTTCAAGGATGAATACCCCAAAAAGTTTTTGCATCAGTTAGTGTCCGGACAATTAGATATGGATCGGATGGACTATCTAAACAGAGACAGTTTTTTTACCGGTGTACATGAGGGGGTGATCGGTTATGACCGCATCATCAAAATGCTGGCTGTGAGCGACGGAGAATTGGTGGTGGAGGAAAAAGGTATTTATTCCATCGAAAAATTTCTGGTGGCCCGCCGGCTGATGTATTGGCAGGTATACCTGCATAAAACAGTATTATCTGCGGAACATATGCTCATCCTGACCATGAGAAGAGCTAAGGAAAACAGCCGAAAAGGGATCATGCCGTCGTGCCCCTCCAGGCATCTCGAATACTTTCTGAGTAAAGAGCATATCACCACAGAGGACGGCAGCATCTCAAATGAAATGCTCGATCATTTTGCCCAACTGGACGATTTTGACATCGTTTCCGCTTTGAAAATCTGGATGTCTGAAAAAGATCCTTTACTGGCCTATTTGTCCACCAGCCTGATAAACCGAAGGCTTTTTAAGCTGGAACTCAGTCACAAACCATTTGATCGGGTGTATGTAGAAAAAATCCGGCAACAGGTGGAAAAATGGGCCCGATTCCCGACTTCCGATCTGCCCTATCTGATATGTGAAGGTAAGGAATCCAACAGTGCCTATAGTACCAGCAAGGACGAGATAAAAATCAAATTCAAGAACGGTGAAGTCCTGCCTATGTCGGAAGTAATAGATCACGGTATCCAATCACAATCCGTTACCAAATATTTCCTGGGATACCCCAAGGAGATTCTAAAAAGATAAGGGGCCGGCTTGCCGCCACCTTATCTTTTTTTATTACCTTTGCAACTTCTTTTCCAAAGCAATGCAAAAACATACATGAGTACAAAATCAATCAAGACGGCGCTGGTCTCTGTTTTTTCAAAAGACGGACTGGAGCCTATTGTACGCAAACTGGACGAGCTGGGGGTAAAAATCTTATCTACCGGTGGAACTCAGGCATATATTGAAAACCTCGGAATTAAGGTAGAAGCGGTAGAAGACCTAACCAGCTACCCTTCAATTTTAGATGGTCGGGTAAAAACCTTACACCCGAAAGTTTTTGGAGGTATTCTGGCCAGAAGAGAGCCTGCGCACCTCGATCAGTTGAATGAATTTGATATTCCTGAGATCGATTTGGTGATTGTGGATTTATACCCTTTCGAAGATACAGTAGCTAGTACAGATGACGAATCTGCTATCATAGAAAAAATAGATATAGGAGGAATCTCCCTGATACGTGCAGCAGCTAAGAATTTTCGGGATGTAGTAGTGGTGCCTTCCAAGGCAGAATATGAAGAATTTGTAGCCTTGCTGGAAGCCAAATCCGGTAAAACGGAGGAGGAAGATCGCAAAGAACTGGCTCGCAAGGCTTTTCGGGTGTCTTCGCATTATGATACGGCTATTTTCCATTATTTTAATGGAGATACGTCGGAAAGGGACTGGACGTTCAACCAGAGCGATATGCACCACCAGGTGCTGCGTTATGGCGAAAATCCGCACCAGAAAGGTGTTTTTCATGGAAGACTTGAAGCGCAATTTGAAAAACTGCACGGAAAGGAGCTGTCTTATAACAATTTAGTAGACATTGACGCAGCGGTAGGCATTATGCGGGAATTCAAAGATGATGCGCCCACTTTTGCCGTTTTGAAGCATACGAATGCCTGTGGCGTGGCAACACGGCCTACGGTACTGGAAGCCTGGAAAGATGCACTGGCCGGTGATCCCGTTTCAGCTTTTGGAGGGATCTTGATTTGCAACAGCACGATTGACCTGGCGACGGCCGAGGAGATCGACCAAATATTTTATGAGGTATTGATCGCACCTGATTTTACGGAGGATGCTCTAACCCACCTGAAGAAAAAGAAAACAAGGAGGCTGTTAAAAATAAAGAGCTTTGAAGGGCCTGACCGCCTGTTCAGAAGCTTACTGAACGGCGTGATCGAGCAGGAGGCCGACCTGAAAATGGAAACCTCAGAAGACCTGCGCACTGTTACAACAAAGGCACCGACGGAGTCTGAGATTCAGGATCTTTTGTTTGCTAATAAGTGTGTCAAGCATTTGAAGTCCAATACGATCGTTCTGGCAAGAGGGAATCAGTTGTTAGGGATGGGCTGTGGACAGACCTCTCGCGTGGATGCGCTGAAGCAAGCTATTTTGAAAGCCCGTAGCTTTGGCTTTGAGCTGGAAGGAGCTGTGATGGCTTCGGATGCCTTCTTTCCCTTTCCGGATTGTGTGGAGATTGCGGATGAGGCCGGTATTACAGCCGTGATCCAGCCGGGAGGTTCCGTAAAGGATCAGGACAGCGTAGATTATTGTGACGAGCACGGCATGTCGATGGTCATGACGGGCATTCGGCATTTTAAGCATTAATCAGGAAGTAGAAAGATGACTAACCTGGCGATTGATATCGGGAATACCAGAGTAAAGTTAGCCTGGTTTGAAGAGGGGAATTTAGTGAATAAGGTGGTTGATGAAGGGGTTGATTTTGAAAAAATTTTAGAACGAACAACCAACCATCCGGTCAAAAATGTCATCTTTTCTAGTGTGGGAGCAGTGCCGAGCCCTCAGGAACGGCAATATTTGGAAGAAAAATTCTTTTTTATCCAACTGACTGCTTCGACCCCTATACCTATAGTCAACCAATATCGAACGCCGGAAACACTAGGGAAAGACCGACTGGCTGCTGTAATAGGGGCTTACGATCAATATCCCAACCTAACCAATCTGGTAATCGATGCCGGAACCTGTATCACATTCGATCTCATTGATGCCCAAGGAAATTATAAGGGAGGCAACATTTCTCCCGGCTTATCCATGCGGCTTAAGGCCATGCATCAATTTACAGCCAAGCTTCCGCTGGTATCGCTTGGAGAAACCGAAGATTGGCTGGGATATGATACTTCTTCGGCCTTGATCAATGGAGCACAATGGGGTACAATTTTTGAAATTGAGGCCTTTTGTAGGCGCTGTGCTGAAAAATTTGGGTCAATTAACGTTATTTTAACGGGAGGAGACGCTGATTTTTTGGCAAAAAAATTGAAAAGAAAGATATTTGTGAATCACGATTTAGTCCTTTTAGGATTAAACAAAATACTTGATTATAATGCCAAGCAATTGGAGTAGAATAATTGGTGCTTTTATCCTGTTCTCAGGAATGTGGGTTAGTATGGTGGGGCAGAACACTTTGATCAGGCCAACCAACAATTCGCCCTTTTCTCGTTTTGGTATGGGGAACTTCGCCGACCAGTATACTGCTATGCAGGCTGGAATGGCAGGCCTTACTGCAGCCTTCCCCGACCAGTATCATCTCAACTTTCAAAACCCTGCTTCACTCGGATTCCTGCAGTTGACTTCCTTTGAGGTAGGGGTAGCTGCCCGGTATTCGGCTCTGACAGAGCAGGATAATAAAGAAAACCTATGGTCTGGAAGCCTGAATTATCTGGCATTAGGGTTTCCCTTGATCAATCCGGTTAACAAAGTACTGGACCGCGACCAGACGCCGCTTGGCATTGGGATGAGCTTTAGTTTAAGACCCTACACCTCTGTTGGATACAATATTCTGACCGATATAGAGGTGCCTGAATTAGGCCCTACCCAAAACTCTTTCAAGGGGAGTGGCAGCACCTACCGTTTGATGTGGGGCAATGGTATCCGGTACAAAAACCTTGCCTTCGGCTTCAATGCAGGAGCTATTTTCGGTAAGTTGATCAATAGCCGGCGCATCGAATTCGACAGCTTATCCGTTTCTTATGCGACGGAGTTTCAGGACGAAACCAGTGTGGGCGGTTGGCTTTGGGAGGCAGGACTGATGTATGTATTGCCTTTGAGCAAGGTAGAAGAAACGAGCGGGCGAGTCAGAGCGGGCGAGATCAAGCGCCTGGTATTTGGTATTAACGGAAGCTCAACGAACTATTTCACAACCAACAGTTCCAGCTATCAAAGAAGAGATAATCTTATTTTAGGGGATATCGATACGATTTTTTCGGAAAGAGATGTGCTCCGGCAAGCTGTACTACCCACCCAGCTTAATTTTGGGGTGACTTTTGAAAAAGTCAACCAATTGCGCCTGGGATTGGAATACAGCATGGGGCTTTGGTCTGATTTCCGCAGCGAAAGCCTGCCTGCCAATTACGACAATACCTGGCGAATAGCCTTTGGAGGGGAATACATCCCGGATTTCTTCTCTTTCAATAGCTATTTTGATAAGGTTAGATATCGATTCGGTGCATTTTACGGTACCGATCCGAGGGTGTTTAGCGGGCAACAGTTAGAAAATTACGGACTTACTTTTGGATTTGGTTTTCCCATGATCAAACCTAGGGAAACCATTTCATATTTTGATATAGCATTCGAGTTAGGACAATTTGGGGTGTC
Source organism: Bacteroidia bacterium (assembly GCA_030430845.1). Taxonomy (GTDB): domain Bacteria; phylum Bacteroidota; class Bacteroidia; order Chitinophagales; family Saprospiraceae; genus JANQPA01. The sequence continues at coordinate 28,786 of JAUIKE010000075.1, forward strand.
CGACCTGTTACAAGAAACATATTTTAAGGTGACAATGGGTTTTGCTCTGAATGATAATTCATGGTTCTTTAAACGCAAATTCAATTGATCATGGAAAAGCTACTTAAATTTGCTTTAGCATTTATGGTATTTGCTGGTCTTTCCGTAGAAGGATACAGCCAATGTGAAACTTGGATCGATAATCCAAGACAAAGTGACGCGGAGAACGCGCACGTAATTTATCGTGGCATTGTAAAGGGCAAGCAGCCCGCCGATCTGGCCAAAATGGACCAGGAGAATTTCAACATGGCCTTCAATAACTGGAAGACGGCCTATGACATTGCTCCTGCAGCCGACGGTCAGCGTCCCTTCCATTATATGGATGGTCGCAAATTGTACAAAGCTATGACTGACAAGGAATCTGATGAGACCAAAAAGAAGGAGTACACAGACAAGGTACTCGAGCTTTATGACCAGCAGATCCAATGTTTTCCTAAAATGTCCACCGCCCTTTATGGTCGAAAGGCATTTGACATGTTCTATTCTCCATTTTATGGTTATCGCCAGGCGACCGCAGATGCCTTTGCAGTGGCTATCGAAAAGTCCGGAGATCAATCAGAGTACATCGTCTTTGAACCTTACGGTCAGTTAGTGGTCTACATGTACCAGAACGATCAGATGGATCAATTGAAGGCTAGAGAGATCAACATTAGGTTGAACGAAATTGCCGACAAGCAGATTGAAGCGGGCGGTCAGTACAAGGCTTATTACGAGTCGGCCAAAGCTCGGATGAACAACCACTTTAAGGCCATCGAAGATGAGATCTTTGACTGTGAATACTTTAAGGATAAATTGATGCCTGAAGTAGAAGCTAACCCTGAAGACCTGGAAATCTTGAGATATACCTACGTCAAATTGAGCCAGCAGGGATGTGATACGACGGCTACTTTTATGGCCGATCTGAAAAAGCAGTACCAAAGTAAGGCTGCTGAAGTGAATGCTGCATTGGAAGCTGAATTTCTGGCCAAAAACCCAGGGGTAGCTGCCAAGCGTGCATATGATGACGAGAATTTTGAGGAAGCCATCAGCCTATACGAAAAAGCTATTGAAAAAGCAGAAGAAGAAGGCGACACGGATAAGCAGGCCGAATATTACTTCGGTATCGCTTCTATTCAGTACCGAAAATTGGATAATTATCGCGGAGCCAGAGAATATGCCCGTAAGGCTGCCAGCCTGAAAGAAGGATGGGGACGTCCTTACATGCTGATCGGTGATATGTACGCAGCTTCCAGCCGTAGCTGTGGTAATGATGGATACACCAGAGGCCTGGCCGTTATTGCAGCCATCGATAAATACTCTTACGCCAAATCCATTGACCCGGAAGTTGCAGAAGAAGCCAACCGCAAGATCGGAATTTACAGCGCTTCCATGCCTACTCAGGATGATGTGTTTATGAGAGGAAAGCAAGGCGCTACAGAAAGAGTGCCATGCTGGATCGGCGAAACTGTAAAGGTTCGCTATAATTAAATAAAAATGGTTTTTTATATCATTATATTTATGAGCCTCGTTCATATTCATGGACGAGGCTTGTTTTTTTTCATCAAAAGTAAATGCAATGGCTATGAAATGGGAAAGATTACCACTTTTTGGAGCCCTTCTTTTTATACTAATAGTGGCCTGTACTCCTAAAATTACCGAAGAGGTCACACAGCCGGAGGTGACGGAAACGCAACCCCAGCCACAAGAAGAAAACACTAACCTCAGCCCTTGTCCCAAATTCAGCGATGCCCCGGACCCGGACGGCATCACAGATAAGTATGTCATTTATCGCGACTTCATAAAAGCTCGCCAGTGGGATCAGGCTTTTGAGCTATGGAAAGAAGTATATTCTGTGGCACCGGCTGCCGACGGTCAGCGCAATACCGTCTATGCCGACGGTATCCGCTTTTACCAACACTACCTGACAGAAACGACGGATGCTCAAAAAAGAGAAGAGTACATCGACAGCATCTTTGAGTTGTACGATGAAATAGATAAATGCTACCCGGAAGGAGGCTACATCATCGCCCGCAAAGCCTTCGATTTATATTATAAATATACCGACCGGGCTTCCAAGGACGAGGTTTTTGCTATGTTCAAGGAGGCTATGGACATGGACGGCCTGAAAACGCCGGATTTTGTGATCAACCCTTTCACGGCCTTACTGGTCGAAATGCATGAGCAGGAAAAAGTAAGCGATGAGGAAGCCAAAAAATATGAAGAGCAGATCCGGGCCATCATTGCCGAAGGACTGAAAGACTGCGAGGGGGTGGCTTGCGATCGCTGGAAGGTCATCGAAGAATATGCCCCCAGCCGCCTACAGTATTTTGAGACGGTCAAAGGTTTTTACGATTGCGATTATTATATGGATAAATACTATCCCGACTTCCTGGCCGCCCAGCAGGACTGCGATGTGATTCGGACGGTCTATTCCCGCCTGAAGTGGGGAATGTGTACGGAAGTGGACGAGCGCTTCAAGGAACTCATCCGCGCCGGTAATGAGCATTGCGTGGTGGAAACGGTAGGCCCGGCCAAGATAGCCTACAATTGCCTCCAGGAAGCGGACTACCAATGCGCCATCGACGGCTTCATCGAGGCGGCTAATAATACCGATGATATGGAGAAAAAAGGCCAATATTTGCTGATCGTGGCTAAAGTTTATCAGGTGCACCTCCGGAATTTCTCCAAATCCCGCCAGTTTGCCCTGGACGCTGCGGAAGTCCGCCCCAATTGGGGCGAGCCTTACCTACACATCGGTCGCTTGTACGCCTCCAGCGGGCCCCTTTGCGGCCCCGGCCGCGGCTGGGACAGCCAGATCGTCGTCTGGCCTGCCATCGATATGTGGAACAAAGCCAAGCAGGTAGACCCCGAGGCGGCTGCCGAAGCCAATAAGTGGATCCGGCAGTACGCCCAGTATATGCCCAAGAAAGAGGATGTTTTCATCCGAAACCTAACTGCAGGGGATAGCTTCTTTGTGCCCTGCTGGATACAGCGCAGTACCAGGATCCGGACTGCGGATTAAAAGAAAGCTCCTGCGGCGAAGCCGCAGGAGCTTTCTTTTTTTAAGTGTACAACTATTGAAGTGATAACCTCAGCCTGAAGCCTGATGGCCGGACATTGTAAACAATGTAGTCCATTTCATCGCTTTTTTCCCAATAACCGAAAGCTAGAACAAATCGTAACTCTAAACACCCTGTTAAAAACGATCTCCGTTTTAATCCCTTTGGAGAAGGAGGCGTTATGTTCCGTCTGATAAAAAACGGGGAAGAACTCATTTTTTACGGCCGTTTTGAAAATACCAACCCTAATGATTATACCTTTTACCAATGGAACTGCCGCTTAGGAACCGGGGAAAGAGACCCCTTTATTGACGTGGAGGCTAAGCCGAAGATGGAGCCCTTGGTTTTTGCATATCGGCTTATTTTAGACATATTTAATCCGGAAGGATATGGTGCAGAATTTAGGAGTGAAACAGCAGCAGCAGCTCACTCATCCTTTGACCTGATCGGATTTATACCGGTATTCGGCGATGTAACAGATTTTGCGAATGCCGGATTATATATTTTGGAAGGAGAATTTAAGGAAGCTGGTATTTCGGTAATCTGTGCTGTTTTACCCTTGGTTGGTGACTTTTTATTTAAAGGCACGCGCTTATACAAAAAGGCCTCTCATATAAAACAAAGTCTGGAAGGGGATGATTATTACAAAGTCAAGTCCATCTACAGAAGACCTTGCACAATAGGTTTCACTTCAGGGGGCATACCGGAATTCTCCCCTTATTTGTTAAGCTCCCATTTTCTTCCATTGAATTTTAACGATTGTGACGGCCCAGAGCATCTTATCGAAAGAGTAAAAAAGGTTGCTGAAATTGGTAAAGGACAATTAGGCTTTAAAGAGGAGCAGATGGATCTTTTGACTACCTTTTTAATGCCTGATGCTGATGATAATACTAAGCTTCTAGAATTTCTGAATAATCAGAATGATCAACATATATATCGTTTTCTGAAAGTCTGGGACGCTTCCTATAAACGGCTGAACCAAAACATTCAGTCGTCAAGTGAAATCTTCGGCATTCAAAAGCCTTTCCTGGAATTCATCACTGCTCCTGAGCGGCTGGATGATCATCTTGAAGCATTTGCTAAATATCCCGATCTGTTCAAAAGCTGGAAGCTGGCTACTGACCTGGGATTTGATGAGGCGAAAAAGGTGGAGCTATTTGCGGATTTGATTAGATTGGCTCCGGATGAGGAATTGGTGGAGGCTTTTGCAGGGCAGCCGGAGTTGGTTAGGGCTTGGGAGGTTTTGTCTAGTACTTCGATAAGAACCAGTACTTATTGGCTTGGAAGAATAAGTCGCTGGCAAGATGTAGGATTAAATTTTACTTTTGTTCAGCATGGAACTAAAGTTAAAGTATTTAGAGAGGCAGATGAGGTTGCAGAAATTGATGACGAATTACAGTATTTTAAAATTAATTTTAATGGGCTTGGTGGAGATATCTATTGCCCATTGGATCGAACTGTTACAGTAATCGGAAAATTCCATTCTAATGTTCCAAAACAAGGAACGTGGTATTTACTTCCTGATTTGAAGCTTTTTAAAATGGGAAATAATCCAGGCGGAATAAATTTATTGAATATTCCAGTTGGATTCACTTGGGAAAAGAATAGAATTTGGCTAACGGAAGCTACTCAACGTGGAGATTTGATAAGAATAATTTCTGATCCTGCTGATAATCATACTATATGGAAAAATGGAATTAATACAGGGAATTGGGCTGATAGAACTTGGACAGGAAAAGAGATATACGAACTAGAAAATGTACTGGATTATCACTTTGATCCTTCTATTTCAGCTTACATTCCTAACCAATAAAATTGATGTATATGTTACAAGACATAAAAGATAGAATAAAAAATGATTTTGAATTTGCAGATGCTATTGAAGTAGAAAAGATATTCAACCAGATAGCTTCTTTTGGAAGTAATACGGGAGTAGATCAAGTTCTAAGAAGTATATTATATCTTTCTAATAGTGATTTAGCAAATGTGAAAAAATATTATTCTATGTATTGCGATGATCCTAGAGACGTGATAGGGGAAGCAGAAGAAAAAGCAGGAAATCCGGGTCACTGGTTTAGTATTCCATTTGATCAAATGGATGGCTTTTCTGGAAATCTATCAAAGGGAGAAGAAGATAAAAAGGAGGACAACTTGCCTTTTTAAACTATTTTTTGAAGGGATATTTAAAATATTTTAATGGATGATTCTTACAAAAAAACACGAGTTTGATTCAGTTGAAAACTTTGAAATTTTTGATGGAAGTGTCATTATAAATGATAATACCTGCTTAAGAAAAATATGTAGAGATGAGGAACACGTAATAGACAATACTAAGTTTTATTTCACCATTTTTAAGGATTTGATATTATCCCAAAATAAGAATGGAGGTCCGATTGGGATAATTATTTTGGGAGATGAAAATTCGCAACACCTCAGCAGACCAGACGGAAAAATCATAGAGTTTGAAGTTCCAAAATCTATTGACATACAAATGAAAGAAGCGGCAGTGCCGCAATATAAAGCAACTCAGAATTTACTAAACCAAAACGGTAATCCACCAAAAGTAGTAGATCCTACACAACCAGGAGATCCATTTGAGCTTTCATCGCATTGGCATCAATTAATAGAAAAAAATTATATCAGAGGTTCTGCAAAAATTATCAATTATTTATGGTCGATTTAATAAATAATGATTCAACAGGAAATCTAATTGCTTTTATAAAAAAAGGAAAAGAAGAATATTATTGTCTAGCTAAGATTGAATATTGGATTGGCGAATGGTGGAATGGATATGTTGACCTTAGTAAAGATTCATTGGAGGAACTATATTTTGAGTATCTAAATCAATTCAAAATAGATTTTATAGAATTAAAAGACGCTTACAGTCAGTTAATTAAAACTGGCAATAAGTTTAAAATTGAGGGAAATAAACCAAGTCTATTTATTGACTTTGAACTTAAATTACTTGTATCTAATTTTTATGACCAATCTTTAGAGAATCGAGTAGCCGATAATTGGACAGGAAAGTACGGAGAGGTTCTCCAATATATTCCCGAAGAGTATAAATATTGGTGAGTATTGGATCCAGTTTGATGAAAGAGACAGTTTTTCCCAACCTGGATTTTGATAATTAGAAGAGGAAAGAACCAATAATTGATAAAATCCTCGATTATGTAATTAAAAAAATAAAATGTTAATAGAAATTGCTATTGGAGATACTTATGGTGTAGGATTTGAATATAGAACTGAAAAGTTTGTAACTCAAAATAACCGTTTGGAAAAATATTTTCCTCATATGCGCTACCGGTCTTTATTTAAAAAATACTCTGATGATACTCAAATGTCCATTGCTATAGCCGAATTGATCTTAGATCATGGGGCGTGGCACAAAATATTGATTGCCGATTATTTTGTGAAAGTTTTTAAAAGAGATATTCGGCCAGGTTATTCATCAAGGCTATATAACGTGCTTATGAAGGTAAAGAATGGAAAAGAATTTTGTGAAAAAATAAAATCTGATAGTGATAGAAGCGGAGCGGCTATGCGTTCTGGACCAATAGGTTTATACCCAGATATTGATGAAGTGTTACAAAAAGCAGAATTACAGGCTAAAGTAACGCATGACACAGTAGGGGGTGTACAATCTGCTCAGGCTGCATCGCTTCTGGTCCATTTTTTTGCATATAATCATGGCCCAAAAGCCCATGTAGGAGAATATATAAAAGAAATTATTGGAGGTAATTGGAATGAACCCTGGTATGGAACAGTCGGTGAAAAAGGATCAATGAGTGTACGTGCAGCAATTACTTCAATAGCCAGAAATAATAAGATGACAACTCTTCTCAAGGACTGTATCTCATTTTCGGGCGATGTAGATACAGTTGCAAGCATTGCAGCCGGAGGAGCTTCATTTTGCCAGGAAATTGAAAATAATTTGCCTGAATGGATGTATGCCGAATTAGAAAATGAAAAATATGGAAAAGACTACATATTACAATTGGATAATAAACTACAAGATAAATTTAGCATAAAAAATTAATATGATTATTCATTTTAAAAAGCTTTGATTTTTCCTGCAAATCATAACAATAAACTCCAATGAAAACAAGCATCCATAAACCTCAGTTCAAAACCTTCCTGTTGCTGGGAATACTCTCCTTTCTCAGCACCGCAGCCCTGGCCACCATTGAGATTGCTGAAAGGACAGCCCCCGGTAGTATAGTGCAATGCGAGGGGCATGTAAATGTTTGGCTCCAAAAGAGAGTTTCTTCCTCTTCTGTAACCTCAAATTTCTTTTTTCCCGGAGGTGCTTCCAAAAGCAAGCTCATCGAACGACCTGAGCTGGTGAATGTCTGGAAAACCGTCAAAGATATTGATGGTATTGACATGGCCGATCTATTAAAGAACAAGTTCCCGGACCCCAGCACCAGCGCAGGTTTTTACGATGCGTTTAAAGAGCAGTTTCTACAGCCCTCTTCAAATGGCCTGGAAAATGTTTTTGAAGTAGCGGATGTGAATAAGGTGGAGACTTTTTTGAAGGATATTGGAGGGCCTGATAATAGCTTGATGGATGCTTTTGTGGGGCAGCCTGGCTTGATGAGGGCGTGGGACGATTTAAGTGGATTTCCATCGACTGTGAGAAGGAGCATCCCAAATCTTACTCAACGAAATATTTTAAATAATTGGGCAGACAATATTATCAACGCCACTAATCAACAAAAAGGAAATTTTGGAGAAATTGGTGCTGATCTTGATTTAAACATAAAGGGATATGAATCTTTACAACCAAGAATAGATGATATTAATTCTCCTGGACACAATGGTATTGATGGGGTGTATATAAAAGACGGTCAATATTATATTGTTGAAGGAAAATATAGTGGTTCAGCAAACTTAAACCCAGCTAATCCATCAACTGGTTTGCCGAAACAGATGACCGATGAATGGATTTCTCAAAATAACTGGCAAAGATTAAACGAGGCTGTTGGAGAGAATATTTCAATTGATATCCAGATAAATGGCTATAGAAGAATTTTGGCAAAAACAGTAATTTAAAAAAAAATGAATATTTCAACTCCTACATCGAAACTGGGGAAGAGAATATTAAAAAAATGGAAAGGGCTATAGAATCGGAGACTATCAAGTCTGAAAGAATTGATATAGTGAAAAAAAGTATTGGAGGAAAAAAATTAAGACTAATCATTGGTAAATATACAGCGGGTTACCCTATTGAAAACCTGAGGAAGGAGTATTTAGAATTACTAAGGGATTTTGAAAAATATTGGCCTCCTTCGCAGGTATTCTTTAAACATGAAGGCACTTCACTTAATCAATATTTAGATTACGATGACTTCCTATGGATGTTATCCTTGGGATTTTTATTTAAAATTGACATTCAGGATTTTCTCATATTAGTCAATATTATTGATAGGGATGAAGTAAAAGATTTTTTGTTTGAGTTCATCATAAGAGCAAAAGTTCCTGAGCGAAAAGAGATCGAAAAAGAAAGCTATGAATATGGTTGGGAGTTATACTCCAGTTTGAAAAAAGCCATATTGATCAAAGTCGATGAACAATCCATTTCCCTTATAAAAAAACATTTAACAGAAGAATGGGAAAAAGACCATCAAGAATTATTGAAATCGCATAGCAGTAAACACGTAATATATTA
>JAUIKE010000076.1 GCA_030430845.1 Bacteroidia bacterium
ATTTTATTTGGGAGGTCGTTTTAAGAAAAAAACAAAGTTTTTTTCTTAAAACGACCTCCCAAAAGAATATTATTGGTTGTGTGAAAAGGCCGAAGGACTTTTTACACAACCCCTGTTTTTGGTCATCAGCTAAAAAAATCGGGATGTCTCATGTTTATTTTAAAATCACAAACTCGGTTCTTCTATTCTGTTGCCGTCCTTCCTCTGTGTTATTCGTTGCAATGGGTTTGCTTTCCCCAAAACCTTTGTAAGCCAGTCTTTTCTCTTCGATACCTTTTTCAATTAAATATTCATAAACTGCCTTAGCTCGATTTTCGGATAAAAGCTGGTTGTCTTCTTCGCCTCCCACCTCATCGGTATGACCGTTGATCTGTATGCGCATGTCGGGATTGTCCGCTAAGAGGCGATAAAGGCGGTCCAGTTCTTGTTGGGAGGCATCCAATAGCTGGGCAGAGCCCGTTTCGAAAAATACATTCTTTAAAACAATGGCTTGGCTGCTTTCTTTCGGGGCTTCTTCCTGCGCCACCAATTTAGGGATGGGCACCAGTTCTACTTCTATCAGGAAGGGCTCCTCGATTTGGAGGCCTTCTTCTAGGGCAAAATTTTCGGAATAAAAAGCATAGCCCTTTTTCTCCACATTTAAGGCATAGTTATGACCGGAGGGAAGGCATATTAAAAAGGTGCCGTCACCATCCGTGATGGTATTGGCAAATAAGAGGCCGGAGTATAAGTCCGTAAGCTCTACATTAGCGATTAAGGGCCGGGTACTGCCCTGTTCCACAACTTTTGCCTTCACGTAAGTGACCGGCTTAGGCCGAACTGAGGCGGGCATCTCAAAAGTGTAGAGATCATTATCACGGGCTCCCGCTTTCAGTTGGTCACTGGTGAAATAAGCCGTCCGGCCGTCCAGGCTGACTGAAAGGGCTCCTTCATTGGCTTCTGTGTTTATAGGGAAACCAAGGTTTTGTGGCTCTTGCCAAGTTCCATTATCCGATTTGCGAGCCAGGAAAAGATCAGAGCCGCCCATCCCGGGATGGCCGTCTGACATTAAATAAAGGCTGACCCCGTCGGGATGAATAAAAGGAGCCTGATCATTTAAGCCGGTGTTGATGGTCGGCCCTAAGTTAAGCGGTGTGGTCCAATCGCCGTTTTTTTGGCGCTGACTATACCAAATGTCTCGCTTTCCCTGTCCTCCAGCCCGATCACTGGCAAAGTAGAGCAGGCGGCCGTCTGAAGAAAGCGCCGGCTGGGATTCCCAGGAAGGAGTGTTGATGGTGGAGCCCATATTTTCAGGGCGCGTCCAGCGCTTGTTTACTTTTTCCGAAATATACAGGTCGCAGCTGCCGAAGTCTCCCCGGCGGTTACAAACGGTAAAAATAATGGTGTTGCCATCAGCGGAAATACTTTGAGCGCCTTCATTCAATGAGGGGGTGTTAACTCCGGGAATGGGTTGGCCTGCCTGCCATTCCCCCTCTACTTTTTCGCTAAAAAATAGATCCTCTTGTCGTTGGTAACGGCGGGTATAAATTAAGGTATTTCCATCCGCGGTAGGGATGGGCAAAGTCTCGTCTGCATCATGGGTATTTATAGCTGAGCTGATCGGCTTCGGGTTGAAGGGTACCGGATTCTGTACCGCCTTTGCTGCAAAGGAGGCGTTTCGAAGATATTGTTCTGCTTCTGTACGAAGAGAAGCCTGGCGAATATTACCTTTCAGGAATTGTTCCATTTGAGTAGCCGCTTCCTCAAACTTTTTCAGCTTCCATTGTGTGACGCCCAGTTGGAACCAGGTGAAATTGTTATAGTCAGGGGCGATCTTTACGGCGTTTTGGAAGCCGTTTTCTGCCTGTTCATACTCCTTCTGATCAAAATGAACGGAAGCTTTGAGAAGGACGGCATTGATGAAATCCGGCTGGTCCTGAAGAGCTTTCGACAGCGCATCGAGCGACTTATCAAAATCTCTTGCCTGGAGATACTCTCGTGCTTTGCTATAATGCTTTTGAGCTTTTTTACCGGCTGTTTTGGTGGTGGTATAGCTTTGAGCCGGCAGCAAAAAAGAGCTGAATAAGAGGAGTGGCAGGACAATTAGAAACTTACTATTAATGGATATATTCATGTTATACTTTTGGATTCTTCTTTCTACCAATAACGTTTTTTGGGCAAAAATCGTTTTTAGACAAAAAAATAGGGCATCAAAAATGACCTCCTTGATCACTTTGATGCCCTATTATCACATGGGCTTCCTAAAATAGGAAACTAAGCTATTTCTTCGAGCAGTTCGGCAGCTCTTTGCGAACCGCGATCTGCTGCTGCTTTTAAATCTTCTTCAAAGCCGGATTTTCCGGCTTCTTTCATGGCCTTACCTCTCAGGTACAAACGATCAGCAGCCTGTTTTTCTTCCATATCTTCAAACTTAATGGCTTCGTCCAGTGCTTTAATAGCATCATCGTACTGACCGACTGCCAGCAATGCCTTGCCATAATTAAAGAAAGCCTTACCGACGTATTTGAAGTTAGAGTCTTCGTTGTCAAATTTACGCTTCGTAAACAATTTCAACTCGAAAATCGCTGCCTGATAGTCCTGTAGGGCCAAGTGGCACTCCGACTTGATCCTTCTTGCTTGCCAATAAATGGGTTGGAGTGGAATCGAGCGTTTGATAGCTTTTTCCAGGTCAGTAATGGCCGATTTGTATTCTTCTTTAACGATGTACACCAATGCTCTTCCCAAGTATGCCTTTGAATAATTAGGGTTGATGTTGATGCACTTGCTGAAGTCGTAGATGGCGTCGTCAAAATTATTGAGCAGGTAGTTTACATGCCCTCTGCGCTCATAGGCCAGTCCATGGCGTTCAAATTTGGAAATAGCCCGGCTTAAAGCTTTCATGGCTTCTGTTTCACGACCTTTTTCAGAGATCATCTCGCGACCTTTGAGAAAGGATTGAACGGCAGCTTTGTCACTTTGTGGCTCAACATGCTTTTGCTTGAGTACCGTGCCGTCTTCTACCATCCAGGCGCTCATACTTCCTGCCACGGCATATTGTGCAATAAACTCTATCAAATTAATGGTATTCCTCCAGCTCTTATCACCTCCCTTTGTAATAAGGCGTGGAATACGGAGTGCGAAGCCTTCATCATCGAGAAAGTCTTCTAATTTGATGAGAACATCTGTTTTGTAATAATTTTCGATTCGGTGTTCACACAACTGCACAAGACGCTCATAGCTTCTTTGTGATCCGAATTCGAAGTTGCCCGAGAATATAGTTTTAAATTCCATGCTTATAGCTTTTTCCCATGTGTATTTAGTATATATGCTTGATTATTAAACTATTTATCAACAAAAAATTTGAACAAAAGTTGTACAATTGTTCAATTTTATTGCGAGATTAAATGGCGTTCAAAAGAGCATCCCAATTAAAATGAACAGGGACGAACTTTTGCGAAGGTCATCAAACTACTCCCTTCAAAAATATAAGGTTTACTTCTAAGTGGTTTCGCAAGCAAAAAATCAGGTGCCTATCATGCCGCTGGTGCAAGAGGAACCTAAATTTTTTTGGGGGGCGCTCAATTTTTTATCGTTGGATTTTCGATGAAGAAGGGAAAAATCAAAATCTCCCTTAAATGCAAAAAAAATTGGATTAACAGAGAATTCTATTATCCACTTTTTGATGTGACAACACGATTTTTATTGTAGCGACCGGAATACAAAGATTCGGCTTTTTGGCCGAAAAAGCAAGTTTAGCAGAATAATAATTTAATATTTATTATAATTTATTGAATATGCTTGTTTTGGGAAAAACGCCAAATGCCAATAAATCAACTACACATTGTTAGAAGTATCTGTGGTCTATTCTTAACTTGCGCCTTCTACCCAAACTTTACATCCTTCTGTACAATTTTTACAAATATCTATATTTTGTCTGCCCTGGATAAGCGTACTTCGAAAAGCTCGATAAGCAGGCCCGCGCCAGAGCTCGGCAAAGGATTGGTGCTTCAGGTCACCTAATTGATGTTGCGCATCTTTGTCAAAACAACAGGGTACTACCATCCCGTCCCAGGTAATGACACAGGCATGCCATAGCTTCCAGCAATGGTTGAGCAGGCGATTCTTTATTCGGTAGGTCCCATCCGATCGTCGGGCATACCTGGAGTATTGCTCAATAGTGGGGATCAATGGATGCCCGTTGTGATAGTCATATATCTGAGCCGTTTTGAATTTAACCTCATCTACGCCTATTTCTTCAGCCAGTTTTTTGACCTCTTCAATCTGGTGTTCGTTAGGGCGGACCACCAAAAACTGGAAAATGATATGAGGACTTTTAGACTTTAGCTTTTTTTTCCATTTTACCACATTGCGTGCCCCCTGTAGGACCACCTCCAGCTTTCCTTCTTTCCGGTATTGCTGATATACGTCCTGCGTGGTGCCGTCAATGGATATGATTAGGCGGTTGAGGCCGGATTCAATAGTTTTTCGGGCGTTTTCGTCATTTAAAAAATGGCCGTTGGTTGAAGTAATGGTGTAAATGCCTTTCTCATTCGCGTATCGGACCATATCCAGAAATTCAGGGTTTATATAAGGCTCACCCTGAAAATAGAAGATAAGGTATACAAGCTTGCTATGAAGATCATCCAGTACTTTCTTAAAAAAACCGGCTTTCAAGTTGCCCGTTTTTCTACTGAAGGCCCTCAGCCCGCTTGGGCATTCCGGGCACCGCAGATTGCAGGCCGTCGTCGGCTCAAAAGAGATGGAAAAAGGAAGTCCCCACTGAACAGGACGTTTTAAAAAGCGAGTGAGGTAATAGGAGGCTAATACCTGGCCCATGTTCCAAAGCTTAGGCAAGGATAATTTGGAAAGTAATAAGTAAAGATCGTTCCAGTGGATTCTCATAATATTATTGTCAAAGTGGGGTTTTGTAAAAACTCGTTCCACGGCAGGGCGTTTTTGCCGCCCCATTAAATTTTATTTAGGAGGTCGTTTTAAGAAAAAAACAAAGTTTTTTTCTTAAAACGACCTCCCAAAAGAATATTATTGGTTGTGTGAAAAGGCCGAAGGACTTTTTACACAACCCCACTTTGGCACCATTCCATTAGTTTCGTCTTTCAAAGCGAATCGGTTCGTCAATTTTAATCACCCTGATTTCGGTTCGGCGATTGTAGGCATGTTCATCCTCTGAGCATTCTACGCCATCCGTACAATGGTTGCGGAGCCTTGATTCGCCATAACCAAAGGTTTTTATCCGGTTAGTTTGGATACCTCTTTGGACAAGGAAGTTTTTGGCCGATTCTGCCCTTCGCAGCGATAACTGCATATTGAAGTCGGCTTCTCCTCTGCTATCGGTGTAGGCCCCCAGTTCAATCATCATACTTGGATATCGTTTCATCATTTCAACGATCAACTCGAGGTCGCGGGCTGCTCCTTTCCGGATGGCCGATTTCCCAAAGTCGTAATAAATATCATTCAGGATAATAACGGATCCCTCTTTTAAGGGCTTTCTGACAATTTCGGAACTCATAGGCTGCATGATAATATTTGCCTCCATTGAGCGGATATTTCTGAGCTGGATCGTTGAGATCCGGCTGGAGCCATCCTGGTATCCGTCTTTTTGACCTACTAACAAAAAGCTGGAACCTACCTCAAGGCAAGCAACGAAGCGACCGGCCATATCAGAGGATACGATCTGCTCTTCTCCTGTTTGTTCGTTCACTACCCGGATCAGGGCATTGGGAATACCAGAATTGAACCCCCGGTTGATAACCGTACCGTTGATGGTAAGGCAGTTGATCCGCTCTAGCGCAATTTTGACGGTATCAACAGGGTGCCCCTGGAAGTTAATCTGTTCTTCTTCATCTCTGTACCCTGGTTTGGATACCACCAGGGTATAGCTTTTTTGTTCTTCCAGGAAAATGATTCCTATCCCCTCACCGGTGGTTACGGCATCCGGGTTGCGGAGACGGCCTTCTTCTTTCTTAAACCGCTTCATAACATATTCATTGGGATTGTCCAGAGAAGGTACCAGGCGGGTTTCGTATACACTGGTGTCTGACATCGGCTTGCCCATTTCATCATTTTCCACAATTCTGATGGACACATCTGCTGCGCCCCTCCCTGTACCGGCATCCGTGACCTGAACTATGACCCCTTCTTCTTCTTCCTCTTCTTCATCGGGTGTTATTCTTTGGTTTTCGGCAGTGAATTTTTTTTCCTTCTCCTTAAGGTTAGGGGCTGTGGCGGGCTGGTTTTTCTGGCTAGGATTTTCCGCAATTACTTCAGTAGGATCTTCTGTCTCCTCCGACTCTTTTTGAATAAGTCTGACATTAATGAATTCAGTGGCTAATTCGAAGTAAAATATATCATCCTTTCCCATACCACCATTTCGGTTGGATGAAAAATATCCTTTTCTGCCATCCTCATGTAAGGCTAAAGCAAAGTCATCGGATTTGGTGTTAAAAGGTTCGCCGAGGTTGACCACCTTCCATTCCGATTCATTGAGGTCAACCATAAAGAGGTCCAAACCTCCTTTTCCGTCATATCCATCAGAAGCAAAGAAAAGGATACCCGATTCATGGATATAGGGGAACATTTCATTTTTATTGGTATTGATCCCCTCCAGATTAATTGGATTTGACCATTTACCGTCATTAAGATCAACAAACCAAATATCCAGACCTCCAAAGCCACCCGGCATATCAGAGATAAAATACATTCGGGTGCCGTCTTCCGTGAGCGTGGGGTGCATGCAGCTGTAATTGTCATTATTGAAGGGCAATTCGCTTGTGTTTTCCCAATCCCAATATCCCCGGGTCGCTTCATAGATTTTTAGAACGACCTTTCCATCTTCATTGGCCCTGGTAACGCCGTTTTCCGAATTGCTTCGAGTTAGGAAGATTTTACTCCAGTCTTTTGTAAAAGCTACGGGACCTTCATGCCATTGCGAATTGAGCTCAACTGAAAAGGGCTGTGGTTTCCCGGGAGCTCCATCAGGAGCAAACTCAGTATAGTAAAGTTCAAAAAAGGTTTCGCCGGTTCGTTGATCAACCCTCCCTGATTTTCTCCTGGAGGAAACAAATACGAGGCCGTTTCGATAAAAGGTGGGGGCAAATTCCATGGTAGGAGTGTTGACAGCTACTGCATTTTTCACCTCTACGGCACGATCCTCTTCTTCAATATCGTACAAAGGTTTCGGTGGCGCATCCTGACCTTTTAGCAAAAAAGACCAGACCGATAACAATACAAAAAGCGCCAATATCCTTGATTTTGAGTAGAAACGTACCATACGCCACACACGTTTTTGACCATCATTTTTTAATAATAACTCAGACCCAAACAAAGATATTTAAAATAATTATATCTGAACACCCCTGCCGAAGTACAAAAAGGGAAATACCTAATCATTAATAAAATCTTCCTCTGGGTTTCTTCCGTCAATAAATTCTTCTCCCTTTTTAGGCTTTTCTCCTAAGCGGTAAATGAACACCCCTTCTACCGTTCCGCTGTTATAACGTTTGAGGTCCGATAAGGTATAGTCATACGATAAACCAAAGCTCAGCTTCTCGTTGAGATCCATGGATAAAAACAGAGCAACAGACTCTCCGATGCTGTTTTGTTTGGAACCACCGAGGCGATAGGAGACACCGGCTGAATATTTGTCTTTAAAAATAGCGGTCAGGCTGAGATCTGCATCGAAGGGGGCTCCTGAAACCTGCTTGATCAGCAATTGAGGGAACCACTGAATATTCTCAGGCTCTCCAAATTTCACACCCCCCATAATGTAAATGTGCGTAACTTCTTTGGAAATGATGGTAGCCTCTTCCGAGAAGTCAAAACTGTTTTGGAGTAATCGGGGAGCTGAAAATCCAACATAAACATTGTCTGAATCATAGTAGAAACCAACTCCGAAGTTGGGTAAAAACTTACTCTGCATACCAATAGGCAAGGCTCCATCCATGGAAGGAGACTGGATGGCTTCCAACTCATTAAAATTGATGCGCATCATCCTGACCGTACCCAAGATCCCCATACCCAGTCGGCCACGCGCAAAATCTACGTGGTAGGCATATGATAATTCGGTTGTGTATTCCTCCGTCGGCCCCAGGCTAAACCTGCGCAGGCCGATACCTGCTCCTGCTCTTTGGGCGCTTCCGAAGGGCATATTGAATGAGATAACCTGTGATTGAGGTGCCCCCTCAAAGCCCAGCCATTGACTGCGGACCAGGGCCGTGAAAGTTGGTACCTGATCCAGTCCCGCATAGGCTGGGTTATAACCCAACTTATACGACATAAACTGGGTAAACTGTGGATCTTGCTGGGCGCTTGCAAGCACCCAGCCTCCCAATAAAAACAGGCTTAGTAAAATATGTTTCATCTGATTATTTTTTAAACCGGTTTTGGATTTTTATCTATAGATATACAAATACCCTTTCAACGGATCGATCAGACCGCCGAATTCAACAATGTAGAAATAGGTTCCCGCAGGCAGGTCTTCTCCATTGAAAGTACCTCGCCAGTTATTTTGATAAGGCACCGGCGAGCGGTATACCTCATCTCCCCATTGGTTATAAATAAAGACCTGGCTATTAGGAAAACCGTTATTACCCAGCAGACATGGAATGACAAAAGTATCATTGATCCCGTCATTATTAGGCGTGATAACATTGGGCGCTATGCATTCCGCATCATTCCCTACCTGTATTCGAACTGTTGCCTGAGAACAATCACAGGAGCCGCTGCAAAGCTCATAAACGAACTCGTCGATCCCTACAAAGTTCCCGCTGGGCTGATACATATAAATTCCAGTTGAGACTTCTTCAATAGTACCATTGGCCGGCGGGCTGATGATATTCACTTCCGGATTCTGGCCGACAGTATCATTCAATAAAACATTGATTTCAATTGCCTGATCGAAACCGGCGGAGGCTTCATCATCAATAGCTTCCGGATTCTGAATGTATTCGAGTACAACCGTATCTCTTGATTGATCGCCACAGAAGCCTTGATCCAATTCCCAGATCAGGAAGTTCAGGCCTTCCTGAAGGTTTCTCACATTGGACATGGGATCAAATGGATCCAGGACCTGGATGCCTGAAGTGGAATCTACGAGACGCCAGCGACCGGTACTGCCTTCAGAAGACATCTCTGCCATAAGCTGAGCCGTTCCGTCATCATTACAGATGACTTGATCGAAACCTGCAAAGCTGAAGGGATCACTTACATTGACAAATATCTTGTCGGACGTGGTTCCGCAACCGCTTTGAATGTTCCAGGTAAATTCATATACGTTCCCAGGCTGCATGCCTCTTACCAGGGAGTTGGGATTCAGCGGATCAACGATCTCTACTCCTAATCGGCGCTGAACCTCCGGCTGTGTCCACCGACCGTTCATACCGGATGATTGGACGGCATTCAGAGTAGTCGTATTTTCGCCGCAAAGCCTTTGATCACCACCGGCCATAGCCACTTCGCCTTCTGCCACAGTAATTTTTACTTCATCAAAATCATAATTCATGCAGGCGCCGTTTGATAGGGTCCATCTCAGTGTATAGGTCTGACCTCCCAGCAATCCACTTACGGCAGAGTTGGGACTATTCGGATCAGTAAAGATCAAGCCATCCGGCGAAGTGCCGTCCACCGACCAGGTACCTGTGCCCACGGAAGGGGGCTCTGCCATCAGTCGGACTGTCTCTCCCTGACAAACGGATCGATCTTCACCGGCAAATGCCTGGATAGAAGGAATCATGTTAAATTGTACCGTTCTGGGTAATGAGAAGTCGGACACACAAGTGCCGAGCTTAGATCTTACCTTGAATTCGTATGATTGATTGGAATAAGCTTCAAAGTCTGATAAGTTAAAAGTACGCCCGGGTGTTTCGACCCGACCACCAAATGGATCTTCCCATTCATAAGTAGCTCCAGGTGTACTGCCTGCACTGTCGACCATCAAGGTAAGCAGTCCTCCTTCCTCACTAATACAAACAGCATTGTCTCCGATAATGCGAGGCACGGCCGGCCCGCTGATCACACTTACAACCGTCACGGCCGGCTCAGATGAACAGCCGTCTTTAGTGATCGTCAAGCTATATGTACCTGAGTGTACACTCGAATCCGCGTCCGTAATGATTGGATTAGGCACGGTTGAGGATAGGCCTGGGCCTGACCAACTATAAGTAGCGCCCGGAATTACTGTCGACATCAGTGTAATCGTATTACCTTCACAGACCGGGCTGTTGCTGCTGATTTCTGCCTGAGGAGGTATGTTTAGACTCAAAGCAACCGAGCCTGATACTCTGCTATCACAACCATCAACCGTTACAAAAACCGAATATTCTCCCTCGTCTACCTGACGAGCCGAATTGATAGTTAGCGAAGGCACCTGAGTGGTAATCATGCCGTTTGGCGTACTCCAGTTATAAGTCACCTCTCCTCCGGCAAAAGGATTTGTTTCCAGGGTGAAACGTTCTCCCAGACAGAGCGGAAGCGGCGTAAAGCTACTAAGGCTAGGGGTGTTCGGTGGTGCCGGCGGATCAGAAACATTTACCTGTGTGATTCGTGCTGCCGAGGCACAGCCGTTTTCGTTGGTTACTACCAGGCGATAACTGCCGTTATCAGCCTCCGTAGCCCGTGGAATAACGGCTACCGGATCCATACTCTGAAAGTCATTAGGTCCCGTCCATAAATATTCGTAATTGCCATCGAGGGGAAATACCGAGGCCGCTAGTTCAATATCGGTAGGGCCGTCAATACAATCCGGTCCATTATTGCTGATTGCCGTAATACGAGGACTGTCCACAACATTTATATCGACACTAGAGGTGTCGCTACAACCGGCCTCCGTAGTTACCCTCAATTGGAAGGCGCCTTCTCTTGCCAGGGTAATTCCTTCGATCACCGGGTTTTGTACACCCGAAGAATATCCATTAGGCCCCGTCCACTGATAATTGGCATTAACCAGGTCAGGAGCACCAAATAGATTCAGGGTAGTTCCTTCACAAACCACCTCACTACTGACAGATATCTGTGCATCGGGGATATTATTCACACTCACAGCTACCGGGTCAGATGATTCGGACACACAGCCCGACCTCGAAACTACCAACCGCCAGTTTCCGCTGTAGCGGTTCTGGGCTTCATCAAATACTAAAGTTGGGTTCCCTCGAAATTCCGACCCGTCAGGTGCTATAAAAATGTAGCTGAGGGAAGGACTTTCATTATTTGGACTTAATCGAAGTTCCTCTCCTACACAAACCGGAGAGTTGGTAGAAAATTCGGGTTTATTGGGACTATCCAGTACAACGACTTCAATATTTTCTCGAGGAGAAGGACAGCCGTTTCTGAACACGACCAAGGAGTAACTACCTTGCGACTCCGGGCCTGCATCCGGGATTAGCGGATCCCTAACGTTCGACTGAAAATTATTCGGTCCCGTCCACAAGTAACTGATCCCCTCTCCAAAGGCTTGTGAAGCCAGGCGTATGTCTTCTCCTTCACAAACCGTGATGAGTGTCCGTTCAGCCAAAGGCAACGGTACCTGACTCGTTCTTACACTGATCGGGGGAGAAGCTTTGGAAACGCAGCCGTCTACTTCTAGTTCGAGGTAGAATTGGTCGATGCCTGCATCATGTGGGCCCGGAAGTGTCAGTATTGAGTTGTCCGTTGTAGCTATGAGTTGTCCTGAGCCAGGAGTCCCGCGATACCAGCGATAATTAACCGTTGTTCCGGAAGGAGTAATCGATGATTGCAGTACGATGTCATCCGTTACACAAAGATCGGTTGTGCCGTTTATTTCAGGAGTTAAGGGCAGATCTTCGATCGCTACTTCGATAATACCGATAGAGCTACAGCCCGTGATACCTGTGATCCTGACGGTATAAGAACCGGCATTGTCTGAATCTACATTGGGAATGATTGGGTTTTCCAGGTTGGAGGAAAAACCGTTGGGGCCCGTCCATTCATAAGAAAAAACAATTCCTCCCTGCGCCGGCGGGGGATTAGAAAACAAAAATAGGGTGTCGCTACCGCAAAGCCCGGTATTCGCTGTTGGTTCAGGTTTGAGGGTTTCAACCCGTACGATGGTCGAACAGCTGGCTTCATTTCCAGAAGAATCTCTAACCAGTAAAGTGACCATCGGTGTAGCGCCGGAGGCCATACAGTCAAAGGTGTTAGGCGTCAGGATCATTTCGGCGATGCCACAATTATCCGTACTCCCTGCATCTACACCATCCGCATTCACCGTCTGCATATCAAGGCCTGAAGGGTTTATGAATAGTGTAGTGGGCTGGCAAAGCGCTACAGGAGCCTGCTTGTCTTCTACGGTTACGGTAAAGGAGCATTCTCCAATATTGCCATTGACATCTTCAAGGTTATAAAAAACCTCTGTTTCTCCTACATTAAAATCATAACGCGGAATCATGGTGGGCATTTCCATGCTGGTTAGAGAGATGACGGTAGCTCCTTGAGTATAAAAATCTGGCTTAAGTTGGCCATAACGTAAGGTTGCGAACATATAAGACAAACTATCTGTGTCACCATCCTCTCTAACAATACCGGGGTTGCAAGGGTTAATGCCGTCACCCTTGATACCGGGAGGAACGGTAATATCATTCACCTCTATTTCAAATCGAACCATGCCGTCTTCCGCCCAGGTATTGAAAGCATCTGCGGTGAAGTTCAGAACCAGCGAGCCCTCTACATTACAGTTAGCATCACTGAGGTTGGTTCTGCCCAGAAAACTTCCATTTTCATCAAAAATCCGGACAAAGGCGCCCACGTCATTGAAGTTTCCTTTGAAATTAAGCGTCAAATCAACTTCTCCGATGGCGTTAGCCGATACTCCTTCAAAAATAAAGGTTTTATTATCCGCAATAAAATCATCGAGATTGGCATCCTTCGTAAAAGTAAAATATGCAGAGCTGGTATCAGCCGGTAGCGTCATTTCAAATTGTCCGATCACACTACAGTTATCTCTGGCTCCTAAAGGAAGCGGCAACAACAAGCTGGCGCTACAGGTATCCTGTGCAGCCTCCAGGGTAATGTCTGCCGGACAATCAATGATCGGTGTGATATTGTCAACTACATTTACCCAGTAAGAACAACTATCAACATTACCCACACAGTCATATACAAAATAACTGATCTGGTTCAGGCCTTGTTCCAGGCTGAGAGTGTCAGCTAAAGTATTCCCCATCATGACCATTTGGCCCTCGTTCAGGCGATAGCCTACTGATATGCCTCCTGCTGTACGGGCGTCGATCGTCAGCATAGCCGATACTACTCCCGGCGGATCACACAAGGCATTAATGGCATCTCTTCCTCCTGCTTCCGGTATATTAGGATCCAGCAGGATGGATATTACCCCGTCTTGCCCCCAATTTCTGATCTGGTCTACACTCAGCTCAATCATCGTAAAGGAGGTATTGCATTGTGCCGGGGTATTATTCGTTCGGCCTAAAAAGGTGCTGTCCTCTCCGTAAATAGAGAAAAACTCGGTTA
Organism: Bacteroidia bacterium; assembly: GCA_030430845.1. Lineage (GTDB taxonomy): Bacteria > Bacteroidota > Bacteroidia > Chitinophagales > Saprospiraceae > JANQPA01. The sequence goes on from JAUIKE010000076.1 coordinate 13,477, forward strand.
ATTGCTCTCCATCGATGCCTTTTAGGGCAATATTTAAGGTTCCCCCCGTCTGAATATTTAAGGGAAGTGGAATTTCGAGATTTAACAGGACCGGATCAACCGGTACATCCCCAGCCAGTCCCTGAGTAGTGTCAAATGTTAAAAATGCGGAATCTACCAGCAGGATCATATTACTACCCAAAAAACAGTTTTCCTCAATTACAGGCGGATATAAAACGTAACTGGCCAGGCAGTCCATCGAATCAGTTGGAATCATTAAAGTGTCCGTGGGGCATAGTACGATTTGAGGCGCTACCGTATCCAGCACCATGAAGGTCGCTGAGGTGGTATCTGCATTGTTACATTCATCCGTAACAATGAAATCAACACTAAGCTGGCGGTAAACCTGCGAAGAATCCATGGGATTACACTGCTGAGGAGGTAATACGGTCAGTGTATCTCCACTCATTGATTCCCGAACACTCCATACCAGATCTTCGTTCCTTGAAAAATTATCTGCAGCCAAGGCTCCTCCAAAAGAAGCAGCCCAGCGGCTAAATAGACTATCAATCTCCACTTCTCCTTCACAATAAATAATCGTATCTCTGGCTGTATCAACAAAAGTTGGCGGGATCGTATCCCGAACGATAATGGTCTGAGTCAGGGTGTCCGACCGGTTACCACAAACATCTTCCAGCGCCCAGGAGCGGATGATCGTTCGGTCACAAGGCTCTCCTAATTCTGTAATAGCATTTAAAATAGTATCTACCCGACCGGAGCAATTTTCCATAACATTGAAAAGATCTTGCTGCTGAAGGGCAATCAACGCATCCCGGTCGGCAATGATGGTATCTCCGGGTACTTCAAAAGTAGGTGCGATGGTGTCTTTTATTACAATGGTTTGTACGGCCATTGTGGTACGGTTACAGCCGTCTGTAGCCGTAATCGTGCGTGTAATAGTGTAGTCATTTACACAGGAGCTGTCGGATACGACCTCTGTAATGGTAATGGTCGGATTAGGATCACAAATGTCCACAATCTGAGGCTGAGGAAGGCTGGCTAATTCTTCCGAGCAAGTGATGAGGGTATCCTGAAAAGAAAGGATGATCTGCGGCGGGTCTTTTTTGATGATGAATTGTTGCTGAATACTGTCCTGGTTGCCGCAGGCGTCCCTGGCCAGCCACACTCGAATGATCTCTTCTTCGAAGGGGCAGCTGAGGTCCTTTTCTCTTTTCTCCTTGAAGGTAATGGACAAGGTATCGATTACCGTCGTATCAGGAAGCGTTGGATGATTCCTGCGCAAATAAGTAGTATCCACCCCAAAAACATTATTGGCTAAGGGAGGGATATCATCGAGGCAGGTTAGTTCAATAATGGTATCGGTCACTCCTATCACACTCGGAGGAATGGTGTCAAGAGTAGTCAGCCGGGCCGTCCAGTTGACTGAATTACCGCATTGATCTTCTACAATATAGGTAACAGACCTGCTTTCGCAGCGTCCCAGAAATGTACTAGCCGGAGTCATCGTAGCAGTAGGGTCTTCGATAGAACCGCAATTATCAGCCGTATTCAAAACCAACTGAAGTTTAAAGGTAGAGGCCCAGGTGTCAAACCGGTATTCTGGATGGAGTCTGCTGCGTGAAGGGATGGTGTCATCTACTTCTGCAATGCTAATGACCGGAGGCATAGTGTCTTTTACTATAATAACCTGCTCAAAAACGGTGGAAACCATATCTACTGCATCCATAGCAGTCCAGGTCCTGGTGAGGGTGTCCCCCACACAAAGGTCCAGGCTGGCGGTGTCCTTATCAATAAGCGGTTCGATCATTTTTGGAAAAGAAGGATCATTGTCGTCAGTAGCTTCCAGCTTCAAATTAAAGATAAAACCGTCGAGACAGGTCAGAAACAATGTGTCTTCTGAAGGAGGGTTGGTAAAAGCAGGCGGTTCAGCCTCTTTTATGATATTGCCAGACTCCTTAGCCGGGGCGTTTTTAGTGAAACCATATGCGAATTGTACATGTCCCGTCAGGAAGACTATCAGCCCCGCATATAATAAAATGGTATGGTAATGTGTATATCTTCTCATGATACCTTTACCAGATTTGCTAGCGTGAATAAAAAATTGAGTCTATTAGAGGATTAGATAGGGTAATGCCGTATTTTAGGAAAGGGAAATTATGGCGGCATAAAACACGGAAAGGCTTGCCGCGGGCAAGCATTAATTTTTTATTGTTCATGGGATACCGGTTTTTGGTTAAAAACAGTGTTAACACACATATATTTGGCTTGCAAAATATTAAAATATATAGATTAATGCTAAATAACAGGAATATTTTATGTAAATCCCCGGTCTTTTTCCATTAGACGTACAAAAAGTCTAAGAGTCATTTACAAGGCCAAAAAAGAGCATTTTAGGTCAATCCAATTCTAAAAATATCGGACTACCTACTGATATTTTACTATTCCTTTTCTGAATTTGTTTCATTTTCGTCCCCTTCCTCTTCTTCATTCGTTTTTTTATCTTGTAATTCCCGGAGTTTTTTGTCCTCTACATTTTCATCCAGAAACTCATTCAGCTTGTCTACATCCATGTTAGACGTGATTTCGCCAAACTCATTAATTTTAATATTAAAGCCTTTTAACTCTTCATGTACTTCAGGCTTACCTTTTTTATCTTTTTTCTTAGGCATAGAAATGATTTTTAATAGATAAAAAGGAAGGCGGAAGCCTTCCTTCTTATCTATGAAGTTTTTATAGTATCAAAATCGGCATAAGCCTTGCCGAGCCTCCGATCCACTTCCTCAGAACCGAGTAATTCCATCATTTCGAATATGGAGGGGCCTTTGGTCGTGCCGGACAAGGCAATGCGCAGGATCGGCAATACATCACCGTACTTCATTTCATGATCAGCCATGAAAGCTTCTACCTCTTTTTTGATTGCGGCCTCCTGATAATCCGATAGCCCCTGAAGTCGCTGCCGGAGTTCGTCAAAAGCAGCGCGGAATTCAGGCTTCCATTTTTTGCGAAGCGTTTTTTCATCATACTCTTTTGCTTCTTCAAAAAAGTAGTAGCCGTTTTCCCAAAAATCAGGATAGAATACAACACGTTCCTTCATCATACCACAGAAACGTTCAAGGTATGCATCGCTTGGCTGATGACCCTTCGCCTCAATCAGAGGGCGAATGGTAGCGGCCAGCGTCTTGTTGTCGGTGGCCATAATGTATTGCTGGTTATACCATTTGGCTTTGTCGAAGTCGAATTTAGCTCCGGCCTTGCCGATCTTTTGCAAATCGAAAGCTTCTACGAGCTCTTCCAGACTGAAAATCTCTTGCTCTGTGCCGGGGTTCCAGCCTAAAAAGGCCAGGAAATTATCGACGGCCCGAGGGTCGAACCCAAATTCGCGAAAACCAGGAAAGCTGTCTTCCGGATTGTCGCCTTCCCAGTCAAGTGGGAACACGGGAATGCCTAATTTCGCGCCATCTCGCTTGCTGAGTTTGCCTTTACCACTCGGCTTCAGGATCAAAGGAAGGTGCGCAAACTGGGGCATCTGTGCTTCCCAGCCGAGAGAGCGATACAGCAAAACGTGGTGGGCGGTACTCGACAACCATTCTTCTCCCCGAATCACATGTGAGATTTTCATCAGGTAATCATCCACGATGTTGGCCATGTGATAAGTCGGCATACCGTCCCCTTTTAACAATATTTTGTCGTCCAGCTCATTACTTTGAAAAGAGACTTCCCCGCGGACGATATCCTTAACGCTAACAATTTCATCACGAGGAACTTTCAGCCGGATGGTATAAGGCTCTCCGGACGACAGCCTGGCCTGTGTTTCTTCCTTGCTTAGGCTGAGACTGTTATTCATTTCCTCGCGAACACTGCCGTCGTATTTGAAGTTGTGATTGCCTTTTTCCTTTTCTGCTTCGCGACGGGCATCTAATTCTTCCGGCGTATCAAATGCATAATACGCATGGCCGCTTTCGATCAGTTGTAAGGTATATTTTTGATAAAGTTCTTTGCGTTCCGATTGACGATAGGGGCCGTAATCCCCTCCGATCCCAGGGCCTTCGTCCGGTTGAAGGCCGCACCAGGCCAGGGCTTCCAGGATATAACTCTCTGCACCCGGCACATAGCGCGTTTGATCGGTATCTTCTATTCTAAGGATAAAAGTACCGCCATGTTTTTTTGCCAGCAGATAATTATACAGCGCCGTCCGTACTCCTCCAATATGTAGTGCTCCGGTTGGGCTGGGAGCAAATCTTACTCTAACATTTTCCATTATAATTGACTAGGTTTTTTCAGCAATTAAACAAGGTTTTATAAACTATTTATCAGTAATGGGGTTTCACTTAAAAAAAAATGACCAATTTTCAAACTATTAGCAGCGAATTTTATATAAAAAACGTTGTAATAACTAAGAAACCCTCCGACTGTAGAATGGCCCAAAGTTAAGTAATTTCATACACCTTCTCATAGAAGTATGAGTGGTAAAGCACCAGGAACGACTAAATTGACAACAGCAAGCACAAAAGTGTGCACATTCAATATTTACCCCATCATTTGACAATATTTTTACAGTAGACGACTTCTTGAAAAAAAACTGTTAAATGATAGCCGGTACACACAATAATTTTGTTCGTTCTGCTGTATACATAGCTAAGGAAAGGAACTATCCATTAACGAAACATGTTGATTTTCACGACCCTCCGTGGAATTTTTTTAAACACGCGTAATATTAAGAGTTGATAGACATTTGTCCCGAAGTAAACAATTTTTTTTACCCATGAACTATCTAAATAATTGAACTTATGTACCTGGTAAAAACTCCCCAAGTCATTCAAAATTTATTCCCCAATTTCACTTGGCGTATTCCGACGAACGAGAAAGTTTTGTATTTCACCTTTGATGACGGCCCCATCCCGGAAGTAACTCCCTGGGTGCTGGAACAACTGAAAGCTTTTCAGGCAAAGGCAACTTTCTTCTGTGTAGGGGAGAACGTCGTGAAACATCCTGAGGTGTTCGAGTCGGTTATCGAGCAAGGCCACGCAGTCGGTAACCATACCTTCAACCACCTCAATGGCTGGAATACTGATAACATTCCTTACTACCATAATGTACGCCATTGTGCGAACCTTATGAAAAGTGTACTTTTCCGTCCTCCTTACGGGCGAATCAAGCCTAAGCAGGCTCAGTTCCTGCAGCGCCATTATCGCATCGTGATGTGGGAGGTACTCAGCGGAGATTTCGATCCGGCTGTCAGTGCGGAACAATGTGCAGAAAACGTTATCAAAAATGCTAAGCCGGGCTCGATCATTGTTTTTCATGACAGCCTGAAAGCTAAGAATAAACTGGAATACGCTTTGCCTGCCGTGCTCGAACACTTTAGCAAAGAAGGATACCGATTTGAGAAATTGGAAGAAGAAGTGCTCTTCGCGAAAGAGACCGACCTGGCTCAAAGCGCCTAAGGAATATTTGCAATGTTAGGTTTTAAATGAACAATTAAGCCACTGTTAAATGTCAGTGGCTTTTTTGTATTGGTAGAAAAATGTTACATTTTGAGGGAACAATAATTATATTGTATATAGTTATCGTTATTGAATTGGATGCTGAGTGGCCGCGAAAGCGGCCACTCAGCATCCAATTCAACGAATTTAACATTGTCAATTTGAATACAATGAAAGATAAATTGAAAAAATTCCGAAAGTTTTTCTCAGAAGTTAAACTTTGGGAAAAATTGAAATCATACGCGCGCCAGGCTGGAGTAAAAACTGTTTATTCAGCTTTATTACTCTTTTATGCCTACAAAAGAAAAGATACGCCGGGCTGGGCAAAAAGAATTGTATTGGGAACCCTGGGGTATTTTATTGCCTTTGTTGATATGATACCCGATCTGACGCCGATAGTGGGATATACAGATGATATCGGTATTCTGAGCTTCGGCCTGGTTACCATTGCTGCTTACATTAATGATGAAGTGAAATCTAATGCTAAGAATAAATTAACGGATTGGTTCGGAGAAGTTCCGGAAATCCAGTTGCAGGAAGTCGACGACAAACTACAAAAGTAATCACAAGAAATAATGAGATACGATCCTATCAGTTCTGAATTGTTTGCCCTCAACCGCAAGCGATTCATTCAAAAGATGGTGCCGGACTCGATCGCCATTTTCCATTCCAACGACCTGATGCCCAGAAATGGGGATACCTTCTTCCCTTTTCGCCAAAATTCTGACCTGTTCTACCTCTCGGGGCTTGATCAGGAAGAAACGGTCCTGGTCTTATTCCCGGATTGCATAAAGGAAGGCTTTCACGAATTGGCCTTCATCAAAAGAGCGGATGAAAAATCCCGGCTCTGGGATGGGGCGCTTTATACCAAAGAAAGAGCCCGGCAAGTTTCGGGTATCGAAAAGATCTATTGGCTGGATGAAATGCCTATCATCCTGAATGAATTGATCCTGCTGGCGAAGAGGATTTATCTTAATACCAATGAGCACGAACATTTTCACTCAGCAGTATCTAACCGGAATGTTCGCCTGGCCCGGGAAATGATGCATAAATATCCCTTGCATAAATATCACCGCTCGCAGCCGATCCTGAAAAAACTGGCTATGATCAAGTCACATTACGAAATTGAACTGATCCAGCAGGCCATTCAGATTACGGGGAAAGCCTTTCATCGGGTGCTTCAATTTTTGAAACCGGGCGTTTATGAATACGAGTTGGAGGCGGAGATCACCCACGAGTTCATCCGTCAACGGGCCAATGGCCATGCCTATAGCCCCATCATTGCATCAGGGCCTAACAATTGCGTTCTGCACTATTCCGACAACACAGGACAGTGCCGGGAAGGCGAGCTCGTTTTAATGGACTTCGGAGCTGAATATGCTAATTACGCAGCAGACTTTACCCGAACAGTCCCTGTTAACGGCCAGTTTTCCGATCGTCAGTTGCTAATTTACAATGCAGTGCTCAGGGTACTTCGTAAGGCTACCCAATTACTGGTACCTGGAACTTCTATGGAGGAATACCATCAAAAGGTGGGTAAATACATGGAAGAGGAACTACTGGAGCTACAGCTTATCACTCAAAAAGATATTGCCGGCCAAAATCCGGCTTTCCCAGCTTATAAAAAATATTTCATGCACAGTATTTCTCATCACCTGGGCAGAGATGTGCACGATCTGTCGAGCCGGTATGCCCCCTTGCTGGCAGGAATGGTTCTGACGGTCGAACCAGGTATTTATTTGTGGGAAGAAAACTTTGGCGTCCGACTTGAAAATATTATTCTCGTCACAGATGACGGCCCGGTCGATCTCACAGCCGGTATCCCGATCGACGCTGAAGAGATCGAAAGTTGGATGAATGCCGAAGTGTTGGGATAAAAAAAAGGGAAGATGGCTTAGCCATCTTCCCTTTTTTTTTTAATAAGTATAAAATTACGAAACGCCGTTCAGTACTTTCACACCTCTTACAAGTAAGGCTATTTCATTGTTCAACACCTCAATAAAGCCTCCTGAAATTTCAAAATTGATTTTTCTGCCTACCTCAGCAGCAGCTTTGATAGAGCCGGACTCATTATCATAATATTTATATTCTCCTTTGGCCGTAACCATAGTGACTTTTCCGGCATTCAGTGCTGAAACAATAGGGGCGTGGTTCTGTAATACCTGAAATTCACCCTGTACACCAGGCACTTTAATGGATTCGATAGAGCCGTAAAAAACTTCTTTTTCAGGAGTAAGAACAGAAATATTAATCATTTGAAAAGATTATTTTTTAATGAGACAGCCAATAATATTTCTTTAAGGGGTGTTTTTTAGAGAAAAACGAAGTTTTTCTCTAAAAAACACCCCTTAAAAAGAATCATATGGGGCTGCTCATAACGACGAAGGAGTTATGAGACAGCCCCATATCTTTTATTTTATTCTACTTCCGCCAGCAATTTCTTACCAGCTTCGATAACTTCTTCGATGGATCCTTTCAGGTTGAAGGCTGCTTCGGGATACTCATCCAGTTCACCTTCGATGATCATGTTGAAGCCTCTGATAGTCTCTTCGATCGGAACCATCACACCGGCAATACCTGTAAAGGCCTCCGCTACGTGGAATGGCTGAGAAAGGAAACGCTGTACTTTACGAGCACGGTATACAACCATTTTATCTTCATCAGACAATTCTTCCATACCCAGGATCGCAATGATATCCTGCAATTCTTTGTAGCGCTGAAGAATGTTGATCACTCTTTGAGCAGTATCGTAGTGCTCATCACCGATAATGGCAGGGTCCAGGATACGAGAAGTAGAATCGAGTGGGTCAATCGCAGGATAGATACCCTGAGAAGCCAGCTTACGACTTAGTACGGTGGTTGCATCCAAGTGAGCAAAAGTAGTTGCAGGAGCAGGGTCCGTCAAGTCATCCGCAGGTACATATACCGCCTGTACAGAGGTAATCGATCCACGCTTGGTTGAGGTAATACGCTCTTGCATCAATCCCATCTCAGTAGCCAGGGTCGGCTGGTAACCTACCGCTGAAGGCATACGTCCCAGTAGGGCAGATACCTCAGAACCGGCCTGAGTGAAACGGAAAATGTTATCGATAAAGAACAGGATATCACGGCCGCCGGTTGGGTCATCCAGGTCACCGTCGCGGTAGTACTCGGCAACAGTCAGTCCGGAAAGGGCCACACGGGCTCTCGCTCCGGGAGGTTCGTTCATCTGACCGAACACAAAGGTCGCTTTTGAATCTTCCAGTTCTTTGTGGTCTACTTTACTCAAATCCCAGCCTCCTTCTTCCATAGACTTCAAGAAATCCTCTCCATATTTGATGATGCCGGATTCCAGCATCTCTCTCATCAGGTCATTCCCCTCACGAGTACGCTCACCCACACCGGCAAATACAGAAATACCATCATATCCTTTGGCGATGTTGTTGATCAACTCCTGGATCAAGACTGTTTTACCTACACCGGCTCCACCAAACAATCCTACTTTACCACCTTTCATGTAAGGCTCGATCAGGTCAATCACCTTAATACCGGTAAATAATACTTCCTTTTCTGTAGAAAGCTCTTCGTAGGTAGGAGGCTTCCGGTGAATTGGATAAGATTTTTCTTTAGATACAGGGCCAATACCGTCGATAGGCTCTCCTACAACGTTGAACAAGCGCCCCTTGATCGCATTTCCAATCGGCATTGCAATGGCTTCACCGGTGTCAACGACCTCAGTGCCGCGGGTCAGACCGTCAGTGGCGTCCATCGCGATAGCGCGTACGCTGTCTTCACCCAGGTGCTGCTGTACCTCAAGTACCAGTACCTCGCCATTAGGGCGTTTAATTTCAAGGGCGTTGAAAATTTCAGGAAGAGTAGCCTCGTTTGGGAAGGAAACGTCCACTACAGGACCGATAATTTGTTTAATGTGACCAATATTCGCCATGATGTATTTTTACTGTTTTATGTATGGTATATGGTTTCTCGAAAATCACCGCAAATTTAGGCTTTTATGTTGATAATCAAAAACAAATTGCTTTTTCTGAAGCCTGAAATTCATGCCTTTATAGACAGATATAAGTAAGTGAAATTCCGCTTTTTGGAACAATTGTCTTTCCATGGAATATTAAAGGGTATTTGGGGTAGTTTGGCAAACAAAATTCTAATTTTCGCACAAATCGTAAATTTGTCACAATTGTGTTATTTTATAAAAAAAATTCCTCCGGCGAAATAAATTTTTGGCATATTCCGATTAACAATATATTTGCATAATGTCCGTCAGTATTCTCATGCCCGTCTTTAATGCGGCTCCCTATCTGGAGAAGTGCCTGAACAGCATCCTGAAACAAAGCTTTCAGGAATGGGAGCTGATTGCCGTGGACGACCACTCCACGGATGGCAGCTGGGACAAATTATGTTCTTTTAAAAAGCTGGATAGCCGGATAAAAGTTTTCCCTAACCCAGAAAAGGGGATCATCCACGCCTTGCGTTTTGCATTACAACAGAGTACAGGGCAGTGGATTAGCCGTATGGATGCTGATGATATTATGGCCACCGACAAAATTGAGGTCTTACTGCAAAGTTTAAAGAATGCCGGCCCCGGCCACCTGTCAACCGGCCTGGTAGCCTATTTCTCCGACCATCCACTCGGGGAAGGCTATCGCAATTATGCCCGGTGGCTGAACCAACTTGCCCTGAACGATGAGCATTTTCAACATATTTACAAAGAGTGTGTAATCCCTTCGCCTTGCTGGATGCTTAGTAAAGAGGACCTGATCCGTGTAGGAGGCTTCGAGCCAGACCGCTATCCAGAGGATTATGATCTATGTTTTCGTTTTTACCAACATCAACTTAAGGTGATAGGTAATGCTCAGTTATTACATTATTGGCGGGACCACGGCGAGCGGGCTTCCCGTAATCAGGAGGTATACGAAGATAATTTTTTTATGCCTCTAAAAATGGAGTACTTTGTACGGCTGGACTATGATTCACAAAGGAAGTTAGTTATTTGGGGGGCGGGAAAAAAAGGCAAACGAATGGCTCAGTGGCTGAAAAAAGAAGGCGTGCCTTTTACCTGGGTGTGTGATAATGAGAAAAAATGGGGGCATTCCGTTTATGACAACCTTTTGTATCCTCCCCAAAAAATTCTTTCGCTCGAAAATGTTCAGGTACTGGTAGCGGTAGCAAGCCCTACAGGACAAAAAGAAATCCAGCACTTCGCCCAAGAGCACCACCTGGAAAATGCCAGGGATATTTTCTTTTTTTGTTAAATAAAAATAATGAACTGGACACAGCTCAGCAAAATAGCCTTTCTAGGCACCGACCGAGTCGGTCTGGAAGAACTCAGTGAGGAGGATCTGGCTGCCTTACAACTCTCAAAAGAAGGAGAATCGGCTGAGTTGTTGCTGAAGGCAGCTACCCTAAGCTATGTCCGGAACCGGGCCGGAAAACGGCCCCGACTGCTTACTCCTTCAAGGCCTCTTCAAAAAAATGCCCCGGAAAATACCATTTCTTCCAAGGCGGCACTTTTCCTGGAACATATGCTGGAAGAGGATTACGGGAATGCGGTGCCTGAATTTCTGGACCTTTGTAAGCAAAGCGGACAATGCATCCCAACCTACCTGGCCACTGACCTGATGAAGCAGGTAGAAGAAAATCTGATTAAGTGGGAACAGCTGGAATTAGTCATGTCAGAAAACACCCTTTCCTTGCTACAGAAGCACCCCCAGTGGAGGAAGTTGGCCGATATACCGACTCCGGATTATTGGCAAAGTCAATATTTGGAAAAGAGGATCACCTATTTAAAGTGGCTCCGCCATACCAATCCGCCGGAGGCCGTGGCGCGCCTGAAGGAAACCTGGTTGTCGGAAAACCGAAGTACTAAGCTTGCCTTTCTTGAAGTTTTGATAAGCGGATTATCAAATGCCGATGAAGCCTTTCTCGAAAGTTGTCTGGAAGAGCCGGACCTGGAAGTGCGGAAAAAGGCTGCTGAATGTTTACTGACGCTGCCTGACGCTGCCTTGTCAATAAAGCTGTACGACTATGTTTTCCAATTCGTGGAAGAGTCGGAAGATGAGATCTTGGTACTCCATCTGCCCGATCCAACAGATCCTTTCTGGGAGAACTTAGGGCTGCAAGACCACCTAAAAAAATCAGCCCACAATGAATTGGCAGACTCTCTGCTTGGGCAACTACTCCAATTATTGCATCCTTCTTACTGGAATAACTTTTTGAACCTGCCGCCGAAAGAATGCCTGTTGTTATTAGAAAAATCGGCGGAAGCAGAATTATTGATAAAAAACCTGGTATCAGCCTGTATCTGGCATCACGAACAGGAATGGATCGATGCGATGGCAGAGCGTTTGTTTACGGAAAAAAGTGGCTTCGACCTACTATATGTGGAGGTGCTCGACCGGATATCTGTTACAAGCTTCAATCGCCTGCTCAGTCGTCGGTTAAAGAACCAGTCGTTTTTGATTGAAGAAAACAGCCTGATTTTTTCGACCCTCCAGTTGTGTGATCACCCCTGGAATGATGAGCTGGCAATGGCTATTCTACTTCCCTTCCAGCAATGGCTCGCCAGTGCGCGCTCGACTCAGTGGCAAACCTGGCATTATAAAAAAGTACTACAACTTGCAGCTTATCGAATTAATCCTAATCTGGCCGCTCGTTTGGCTTCCGGTTGGCATTTTCAGTCGTATCTTGGCATTCAGTGGCAGGAGGATGTAGATACATTCAATAAAACACTAAATTTCCGAAAGGGGATGCGCAAAGCCCTGTTGGAGAATAGAAAAAATAAACAGACATGAGTGAAGTCTTAAGACCTCCTGTAGAGGTGTTGTACCAGGAAGAGTTGGAACTGCTGAAAAAAGCAGATGACCGGCCCAAACCTCCCAACTGGGAATTATCTCCCTGGGCTGTCGTCCATTTTTTAATGGGCGGGAAACTTGGAAAAGGAAAGGAGATCGAACCCAAATATTTTGGTGATCGCCGCCTGATAGAATTGGCTGTGTCAACCCTCGTTACCGACCGGGCACTGCTATTGACCGGCATTCCCGGAACGGCCAAAACCTGGGTGGCTGAGAACCTGTCGGCCGCCATCTCCGGCAATTCCAGCTTGCTGGTCCAGGGCTCGGCGGGGCTGGCTGAAGAGTCTTTGCGATACAGTTGGAATTATGCACAGTTGATTGCTAAAGGTCCCTCCGAGGAAGCTTTGGTGCCCAGCCCTGTATTGAAAGCCATGCAAACGGGTAAAATGGCTCGGGTAGAGGAGCTCACTCGCATACCCTCTGACGTACAGGACACCCTGATCACGATTTTATCCGAAAAAATACTGCCTGTACCGGAGCTTAATATGCAGGTGTCGGCTCGCAAAGGTTTCAACTTGATCGCCACGGCCAATGATCGGGACAAAGGTGTGAACGAGCTGTCGAGCGCCCTTCAAAGACGTTTTAATACCATCGTAATGCCCCTGCCGGCAACGCTGGATGAAGAGGTCAGGATCGTACAGAATCGAGTAGAAAAGATCGGGCAGCAATTGGAGTTGCCGGCTCAAAAAAGTCCTGTCGAAGAAATTCGCCGCCTGGTGACCATCTTTCGTGAACTGCGCTCCGGTCGTACGGAAGATGGGAAAAATCATCTAAAATCACCTAGTGGTACGCTTAGCACCGCGGAGGCCATTTCTGTTTTTCAGAGTGGCCAGGCGTTGGCAGCCCACTTTGGCGACGGGCAGGTCAAAGCAGAAGATCTTGCTTCTAGTTTGACCGGCGTGATCGTCAAGGAAGGTGATCAGGATCTGCAGGTCTGGCAGGAGTATCTCGAAACTGTAATGAAAAAGCGCAAAGGGTGGCAAGATTTTTATGATGCTTGCTCTACCTGGATTGGAAAAAAATAATGATTAATGAAAGTCTTCGGTATACGACATCACGGGCCCGGCTCGGCCAAACGACTGAGCAAAGCACTCAGGGCATACCAGCCTGATTGCCTGCTGATCGAATTGCCGGCGGGCGTGGAGAAAGCATTGAAGTATCTGGGAGAGCCAGGCTTGAAACCGCCCGTTGCTCTATTGATGTATCCCGTTAAAGATTTCCAATCGGGTTCTTTTCTGCCGTTTGCCGAATTTTCTCCGGAATGGCAAGCCATGAAATATGCCCTCAAAAAAGAGATCCCGATCATTCCCATGGACTTGCCGATGGGCATACAGATCGATCAATCACCTGTCAGGCGCTTATCGGCTGTGCGGACAGACCCGCTCGGCCACCTGGCCAAACTGGCCGGCTTTGATGATTCGGAACGCTGGTGGGATGTGACCTTTGAGCAGGAAGAGGACGATCTGGCCGTATTTGACATGATCGAAGAAATGACCCTGGCCCTCAGAGAAGGTGCTTTATTTGACGAGCCTCCTTTGAACATAGCCCGCGAAGCATACATGAGAAAGGCGTTGAGAAAAGCAATCAAGGATGGCCATCAACGAATAGCCATTGTGTGTGGAGCCTGGCATACCCCCGCCCTGACACAGTGGGAAAGCATTTCTGCAAAATCGGATAACGATCGACTCCGCGGCCTGAAAAAAGAAAAATATGAAGTCAGCTGGATTCCCTGGAATTACGAGCGACTGTCGTTTTATTCCGGATACGGAGCCGGCGTTGTTTCACCGGCTTGGTACGAACTCCTTTTTCGTTACAGAGCTTCGATTAGTATTCGATGGATGGCCCGGGCAGGGCGATTATTGCGACAAAAAGGGCAAGATGCCTCGCCAGCCCATGTGTTGGAAGCCATCCGCTTAGCGGATACGCTGACGGCCTTGCGCGACAAACCGCTACCTGGCCTTGCCGAACTGGAAGAAGCGGCCATTACTGTTTTCTGCAGAGGCGACCGAAAGTTGTTTGACCTGATCCGGAAAAAAATGATCATCGGTCAAAAATCGGGTAAAGTTCCGGAGAAGTTAACCAGTGTACCACTGCAAAAGGATTTTGAGCAAAAAGTGAAGTCGGCCCGCTTGAGTCCGGCATTAAAAAGTTCAGAAGCGGTCAAAAAAGAGCTGGACTTGCGAAAGCCTACTCAACTGTCGGCCAGCAAGCTATTACACAGCCTGATGATCCTCGACATTCCCTGGGGGAAGCCCATGAAAGGGTCCCAGTTCAAAACCGGGACCTTCAGCGAGAAGTGGAAGTTGAAATGGGTGCCGGATTATTACGTAAAAATCGTGCAGGCGGCGATTTATGGAAATACCATCGAAGAAGCTGCCTTGAATAAAATGAAGGAAAAAATCCAGGGAACGGAAAGTTTGCAGGAATTAACCGAACTGATGGATCAGAGTATCAAAGCGGACGTCCCGGAGGTTATTCCTGAGTTGACCACCAAAATGCAAGAGTTGGCTGCCCTGACCAAGGATATCCTAACTTTGATGGAAGCTTTGCCGGCGCTTGTTCAGGTATACAAATACGGGAATCAGCGAAACAGCGAAACTCAATTTTTCAAAGATATTATTGAAGAAATTGTTCCGCGAATATTTGTCGGCCTCCCTTCCGTATGTTCCGGAATCGAAGAAGAGCCTGCCAGGGAGGTTTACAAAGCTATGCAACGTACGCATCATGCGCTTCATCTTTTCAATCAGCCGGATTTGATTGAAGCTTGGTTAAAAACTCTTCGGATACTTTCCAACACGAAATCGGTGCATCTGCTGATCCAGGGCTGGAGTTGGCGAAGCCTTTTTGATAAGCAAAAAGTAGAACCTGCTGCTATGGAAAGAACCATGCAGGCTTATTTGGTTACTTCTCAGGCACCCATGTATTTTACGCAGTGGCTGGAGGGTTTCTTAAGCGGAAGTGGTTTGCTCTTAATACATAATCCAGGCTTTTGGAAGCTGCTTGACCGATGGATTCGGCAGATCCCCGAAGACCAGTTCAAAACCATCTTGCCTATATTGAGGCGTACTTTTTCTGCTTTTCAAGGGCCGGAAAGAAAAAAAATGCTGAATATGGCCCGCTTTGGTTCAGGCCTCCCAGCCGAAAAAACGAAAGATGAAATAAATGAGGAGTTGGCCGAAATGGCGCTAAGTAGTGTCAGAAAGTTATTAGAGATTTAATATCGGATTAATCTTCCATTCACATTCAGTATGGACTTTTACGGTATCAACACGAATCCTATACTGTAGCCCTATATGTGATGGCTGTGCCGATCTCCAAGTGCATAGCCTTTTTTATTTTGCCTCCTTTAGTTTCGAACATTGAAAATTAGTATTACCGCCCCCGCCGGGGGTGGTAATATTAATTTTCAATGTTCGGATCTACAAGAGACTTTTCCACCCAGAAGTTATTGGCACCTTCGCCGGAAATGATCCGGACCCTTTCCATGTTGGCCAGTTCCAATAAAGCCAAAAAGGTGACGATGGCGTGTATCCGGTTTTTACACTGGCTAAAGAGGTTTTTGAAATTAGCTTTTTTCTGAGTGTGAATGACAGATAAGATCTGTGCCTGAGATTCTTCGATCGTATAACTAAACTGTACGATCTGGTGCACCTGCTTATGATTGGCGATCTTGTATTGTTCGGTGACCCGTTCGAAAGCTTTGAGGAGCTTGAAAAGGGTGAGGGACTCCAACTCGACATCGACCAGTGCTTTATTGGCGATCTTTTTCAATTCGGACGAAATATTGCCCCGGTATTCCCGCAGAGCTCTCGACTTTTCCAACTCTCGCATATCATCCAGTACGCTTTTATATTTGCGGTACTCCAACAGGCGTTGTACCAGTTCTTCCCTGGGGTCTATTTCGTTACCTTCCTCATCTTTTTCCTTGCGCGGTAACAACATTTTAGCCTTAATACGGCAGAGAGTGGCTGCTACCAGAACAAATTCACTGGCCAGATCAATGTTCAGTACCTCCATCTTGTGAATATATTCGAGAAAATCGTCGGTGATCTTTGCAATGGGAATGTCGTATATGTCCAGCTCATCGCGCTCGATAAAGAACAACAACAGATCGAAGGGCCCTTCAAATTGAGCTATTTTAACCGTATACGTTTCGCTCATTGGAATTGATTATTAAGAGAGGTAATTATTAAAATCGCCAGTTTTGCAAGTTATCTATTTTTTACGAAGCCTGGTAATTTTAGCAGAAGGAAAAATAAGTATAAATTTGGGCGAGGGCAGCTGCCCTCGCCCAAATTTATACTTATGAACAACAAAGGCAAACTATACCTTTTTCCTTCTTCTTTAGGCGAAAACACCACGCATGCCATCCCGGAACTTAACCGTCAAATCCTGGATCGGATCACTTTTTTCATCGCCGAACGGGCCAAAACAGCCCGGCACTTCATCAAAGCCTGCATTCCCGGCAAAGACCTCAGTCCCTTGCAATTCTCAGAGCTGAACAAACGGACTCGCCCGGAAGAAATTCCGGGCTTCTTACAACCCTGTCTGGATGGACATGACATGGGCCTGCTGTCAGAAGCCGGCTGTCCCGGCGTGGCGGATCCCGGTGCACGGGTTGTCCAGGCCGCTCATCAACAGGGGATTCCGGTTGTTCCACTTACAGGGCCTTCTTCGATTTTGTTGGCGTTGATGGCCTCTGGCATGAACGGCCAGCAATTCTGCTTCCAGGGATACCTGTCGCCGAAAAAACCGGAACTGGCTAAGGAACTCAAAAAACTGGAACAGCTGTCTGCCAAATTCAAGCAAACTCAGATTTTTATCGAAACTCCCTACCGCAACAACGGCCTGGTGGAAACGGCTCTTCAAATCCTGGATGACCACACCCAATTCTGCATCGCAGTGGATCTGACCCTGCCCGAAGAGTTTGTACAGACGCATATCATTGCAGACTGGAAAAAAAGAAAGATTCCGGACCTACATAAACGACCGGCCATATTTTTGTTGCTGAAGTAGCCTCGATAGTTTAGTGACTTCTTTCAAACGCAGGCGTCAAAAGTTAAAGCTTAGTTTAGTCTTGAAACTAAGTGAACTTTTTTGTAACCTTTGTAGTTCTAAGCATGAATCATCTCGTATTTTTTAAAAGAGGGTTTAAGAAAACGGGGGATGTCTCATGTTAGCAACATTAACCAACTTAAGCATCAAATTATGAGTACATTATCAGTCGCAGAAAAGCACCTTGACAAATTGGGCTACCTCGATTTGGAAGTTGACCCCACTCTCGATCTTTTTGAAGAGATCGAAAAGCTAAAAAAAGAAAAGAATGCTATTATCCTGGCTCACTATTACCAGGAAGCAGATATTCAGGACATAGCTGATTATATTGGTGACAGCCTGGGCTTGTCGCAAAAAGCGGCTGATACGGATGCCGATATCATTGTGTTCGCGGGTGTCCATTTTATGGCGGAAACGGCGAAAATGTTATCTCCTAAAAAAAAGGTATTGCTTCCGGACCTAAAGGCAGGCTGTTCTCTGGCCGATTCTTGCCCGCCGCCGCTGTTCAGAAAATTCAAAGAAAAATACCCTGAGCATGTAGTTGTGAGCTATATCAACTGCACGGCTGAGCTAAAGACCTTGACGGACGTTTGCTGTACATCCACCAACGCGGTGCATATCATCAACAGCATTCCCGAAGACAAGGAGATTATTTTTGCACCGGACATCAACCTGGGGCGGTATCTTCAAAAAACAACCGGCAGGGAGATGGTGCTTTGGAACGGTTCCTGCATGGTACACGAAATATTTTCTGCCGAAAAGATCACGAAGTTGATGATGCGTCATCCGGAGGCCAAGCTGATCGCTCACCCGGAATGTGAAGCGCATATATTGGAAAAAGCAGATTTTATTGCTTCCACGACTGGCTTGTTGAATTACACTAAGAAGAGCGATGCCACGGAGTTCATTGTAGCCACAGAAGCAGGTATTATTCACCAAATGCAGAAGGCCTCGCCGGACAAAACCTTTATTCCAGCGCCTCCGAACAACACTTGTGCCTGCAACGAATGCCCGCACATGAGAAGAAATACACTTGAGAAATTGTACTTGTGCATGAAATATGAATTGCCGGAAATCACGCTGCCGGATTGGGTGATCAAGGAAGGTGTGGCCAGTATTGACCGGATGCTGGAAGTTTCTAAGAAAGCCGGCTTATAAAATATTTAAAGTTTACTTCCGCCGAACAGCGGAAGTAAACTTACTTTACACAGCTACTGCTGTTCTCTCCTGCTTCACAAAGTACATATCCACGGCTCCTTTGTTCTTAGCCTGCACCTTGCCGCGGTATTCGCACTCAAAATTATACTTAACGCGCTTGTAGGTATCTTCTGAGATATTCACCTGTCCTTCCATGCTATTCGCTTCCATACGAGCGGCAATGTTGACGGTATCTCCCCAAATATCATAAGCGAATTTATTAACTCCAACCACTCCTGCCACTACCGGGCCGGTATGCAATCCGATTCGAGCCTCGAAGTAGGGCTTACCCATTCGGATACGCTCCTGCTTATATTCTTCGAGGAATTCCTGCATTTCGAGGGCAGCCTTGATGATATTATTGGGCAAGGTACGACGTTCGGTAAGCCCGCTAGCGCACATGTAAGCATCGCCGATTGTTTTGATCTTTTCGACATCGGAATACTGGGTAATAATGAAGTCAAAAGCCTTGAAGCATTTATCCAGTTCTTTGACTAATTCTTCAGGCGTAAGAGCTTCTGCTACCTTAGTAAAGTTTTTGAAATCGGAAAAGAGGACGGTTACCTCCTTGTATTGCTTCGCACTGGCCTTGCCATATTCCTTGAGTTCATTGGCGATAGGAGCCGGGAGAATATTCAGCAGCAGTTCATCCGAGCGTTCGCGTTCATGCTGGATCATTTTGTTTTTCTCTTCCAGTGTTCTCTTGGCCCTTCGAGAGCTTCGATAGCGACCGTAAATGACCAGAGCCAGGATAATGAGCGCGCCGGCAGCCAGAATGGCCATATTCATGATGTTCCGGTTCCTTTGCACTTCCATTTGAGCATCCTGAGCATCCATCTTGGCCCGGTTCAGCAGCACTTCCTGTTCCAGTTGCTGCTTGGTCATTTCTTGTAGCTCACTGGCTTTCTCTTCCAACTGTTCGCTGGCGGCTTGAGCCTGCTGTACAGCCTTGTCTTTCTCTTCTTCGATATTGGCCAGCTGTTCGCTGGTTTGAGATAGTTGCTGATTTACCTGCTGATGCCGTTCTACCAGTTCCGTCTGCTTGGTTTCCAGGTTTTGTTTTTCGGCCAGGATCTGGTTGCGATCACTTTGAAGCCGCTGGATTTCTTTTTCCAGATCTGCTTTTTCCTTTTCCAGTTTGCGCTGATCTCGGGACAATTGCTCTTTCAAAACGTCGAAATCGGTCGAGAGCTTGCTGACACTTCTGCCGCTAAAAAATTCAAAGGCTTCTTCGTAGACCTGGCTGGCCTGCCGGTATTTCTTTTGCCGGTTCATGACCTCCGCCCTCTTCTGAGTACTTTCTGCCATCAGGCCCAGGTCGCCGGCCTGGCGGGCATAGGCAAAGGCATTTTTGTACTCCGTGTCAGCACGATAATAGGAGCGATCAATGAAGTGAATTTCTCCTTTGAGCATGGCCAGCTGAGCCAGCGTTCCTTTATCATTCAGGTTAGCGGCCAACTGTACGGCGTCCTGCGCATGGTCCAATGCTTCATCGTATTGCCGCTTGGCCTTGTATGCTTCACCTAACTTGATCAGCACGGCAATTTTTTCTTTGGAGGTTTCTGCTTCCTCCAATTGCCGCTCCAGGGCCTCTACGCTCTGAGCACCCAGACCAAAAACGAATAACAGCAAAAGGAGTGTAAAAATAAATTTCATTCTTTCTTATTAATTTTTTCTATATACAAAAGTAAAAAGATATTTTAAATAAAATTCCCGTCTGGGCGCAGCGATACTTATGCTTTGCTGCGTAAGGTCAGTTAATTAGTACCACAGTCCTTTACTTTCAAAGACAAGATATTTCTTAAAAAGCTGTTTTCCAACAGAAGCGCGAATCTCTAATTGATTCAAGTTGCGATTTAACTCACAATTGAATGAATTTTTCTATTAGCCTTGGTAAAGTAGTTTGCAGCGGCCGCTGCAAACTACTTTACCAAGGCTAATGAAATTTATCTTGTGCGCATCACAACATCAAACCATTGTTTGCGGTCTTTGTTAAGAACGTATGATCAATGGACAAATTGTAAGTATTAGTTTTTTCAAATTTGAAAAGACAAGCTCTAAATGGAGAGCTTTGCAGAGTATGGGCCGTTCTCCGGGTATCCTTTCTGAAGTAGAGGGCCTCTCTTTCGGGAAAATGCTGGGAAGCGGAAGTGGAAACGGTTTTAGTATCATTCCAAATTTCGGGGTATATGGGCTATTATGTGTTTGGAAAAACGAATCCTTTGCACAGCAATTTTTCCGGGACCATCCCTTTTTCTCCGACTTAAAAGAAAAAGCAACAGAGACCTGGACCACTTTTTTGCAAACGGCCATGGTGCACGGTCAGTGGGATGGTAGCTGCCCATTTCCAATTACTACTTCTTTTGATAAAAAAAGCCTGGTGGCTGTTCTAACTCGGGCAACCATTCGCAATAAGCGTCTGCTGCATTTTTGGAAACACGTACCGAAGGTCAGTCGTTCGATGGACGGGCACAAGGAGGGTCTGCTTTTTTCCGCAGGAGTGGGCGAACTGCCCCTGGTACAACAGGCGACCATCAGTTTTTGGGAAAACAGTGACTTTATGCAAGCTTATGCATACAACAGCGCCTTTCATAAGGAGGTTATTCAAAAAACCCGATCTTTGGGCTGGTATAAGGAAGAACTGTTTGCTCGCTTTCATCCCTACAAAAGTGAGGGAAGTTGGGGAGGAAGCAATCCGCTTGAATTTAGAATATAAAAAACAATGGAATTAAACTTTAAAGTCCTCGGAGAGGGCGAACCACTTATTATTTTGCACGGCCTATTTGGCATGCTCGACAATTGGCAGACGCTGGGCCGTCAATTCGCGGAAGAATTCAAAGTATACCTTGTCGATCAGCGCAATCACGGCAAATCTCCTCACGATCCGATTATGGATTATGCAAGTATGGCTGAGGACCTGTTCGATTTGATGCTGGATGAGGATATCTCCTCCGCGAACATCATGGGGCACTCCATGGGCGGTAAAACGGTGATGCAATTTGCGCACATGCATCCTGAAAAAGTTCATAAACTGATAGTGGTAGATATGGCTCCGAGGGCTTATGAAAGTGGGCATCGACCCATTTTTGAAGCTTTGTATCAGGTGGACTTAAATTTGGTGGAAAATCGGACGGATGCTGAAGAAATGCTGGCCCAGGGAATTAAGGATGAGGGCATCCGACTGTTTTTACTAAAAAACCTTAAAAGAAAAAAAGAAGGCGGCTACGAGTGGAAGATGAATCTGGACGCCATTTTCCGTCATTATCCGGATATTCTTTCTCCCATTCAAAACGAAATCCCCTTCGCTAATCCTGCATTGTTTATCCGTGGAGCTCGATCCAACTACATTCTGGATGCCGATTTTGATCTGATAAAGGAGCAGTTTACCGATGCTGAGATCGCCACTGTTGAAGATGCGGGGCACTGGGTTCATGCCGAGGCGCCTGAAGAATTGTTACAGTTGGTGCTGGATTTTCTTAAAAAGTAGGATCATGTGTTTTCAAAACGTTAATCCGCAGAAAATGTATCTGCCTTTTAATCTGAAAAGCTTAATCTTGTGTTAGATGAATAGTACTGGAAACCTTTGACTTTTAGGTCCGTACATGAAAAAATAAAATAAAAGATTATGAGGCGTATTCTAAAAATAACAGGTATCGTTGCCGTTCTATTCCTCGGCATGGCCTTCACTTTTACCACCAACAATGGTCGGTACTTCGAGATCCTGAAAAACATCGAGATCTATACCAACCTCTACAAAGAACTCAATACTTCCTATGTAGATGACATCGAACCCAGTCAGATGATGCGCACTGGGATTGATGCAATGGTCGAATCACTGGATCCGTACACCAATTACATTTCCGAAAATGAGATTGAAAGTTACCGCCTCAATACCGAAGGACGGGACAATAGCTTCGGAGCCTTGACTAAAAAAATCGGGGATTATGTAACCATCACTGAAGTATACAAAGACCAGCCGGCCGATAAAGCCGAATTAAAAGCCGGCGACCAGATCCTGGAGGTAGACGGAAAAGATGCCAAAGGCAAAAGCGCCGATGAAATGGCCGGTATTATGCGAGGCTCTCCCGGTAGCTTGATGACATTGACCATCAAGCGTCCTGGAACAAAGGATCCTTTCCGTGTCAGCGTGGAGCGTACCCGTGTAGATGTGCCGAACGTACCTTATCACGGCATGCTGACCGATGACATCGGTTACGTCAACTTGACCACCTTCACCAGAAACGCAGGCCGGAATGTGGCCAACGCCTTGAAAGAACTGAGAACACAGAATCCTAACTTGAAAGGGGTAGTCTTTGACCTCAGAGGTAATGGCGGTGGATTGCTTTCCGAAGCAGTGAATGTGTCCAATGTGTTTATCCCGAGAGGAGAATTAGTGGCCGCTACCAAGGGCCGCGTGAAAGACTGGGACCGCTCCTACAAAACGCAGAATAATCCCGTGGATGAAGAAATTCCGCTTGTAGTGGTGATCAATGATCGTTCGGCTTCCGCTTCCGAGATCGTTTGCGGTACCATGCAGGATTATGACCGGGGCGTTTTGATCGGACAGCGCTCCTACGGAAAAGGTCTTGTACAAAATACAGTGGAGGTCGGATACAACTCTCGCCTCAAGCTGACCATCGCCAAATACTACATCCCCAGCGGTCGCTGTATCCAAAGCGTCGAATACGAAAACGGTGAGCCGGTAGACGTTCCGGACGATCAAAGAACCCCCTTCAAGACGCGTAACGGCAGAACCGTCTTGGATGGCGGAGGGGTTAAACCGGATATCATTATTCCAAAGGTAACCGATAACAAGCTGGCTAAGGCCCTGATCGATCAGGACTTTATTTTCCGTTATGCTACTCAGTGGGTCTTGAAGCACAAGTCGATCCCTTCTGTGGAAGATTTCAAATTCGTTGACTTTGATGACTTCCTTAATTTCGTCAAATCAGAAGGCTTCGAATACGTCTCCGAAACCGAAAAAGCCATTGATAAGCTGGAAACGACGGCTAAAAAAGACGGCTACACTTTCGAAGATCCTATTTCTAAACTGAGAAGTACCCTGGCCCAAACTAAGATCGACGACCTGCGCCAATTCAAAGTAGAACTGACCAAAATGATCGAGAAAGAAATTGCCGGTCGCTATTATTATCAGGAAGGCTCCATCAAAATGGGCTTGCGGAATGATAATGAGATCCAGGAAGCAATCGTGTTGTTGAATGACAAGGCGAAGTATAACAAGATCCTTAGCGGGAATTAATATTTTTATAGAAGCTGCTCAAAAAAAACAAAGTTTTTTTTTGAGCAGCTTCCACTCCGTTGGTGGCGGTTTCCTAACCGTTCGTGGCCCGTACGGGCCAAACGCAAAATACCGCCAGTTTCCTAACTGGCGAATACAACGTACGTAGCAAAAACCATTAATGTTTGAGCTCACTCCAAAAAAATAATAAGGTACTTCTTCCT
>JAUIKE010000311.1 GCA_030430845.1 Bacteroidia bacterium
ATGACCTGGCAGTTCAAATACATTCTGGGTGGAACGGCCATTCAGGATGAAACCTGGAAAGAAGACGGTACCTACACGAGCAGCGTCCGACAGTTCAATGCCGATAGCGCAAAATGGGTGGTGACCTATTTTTCTTCCACCACGCCTTCCATCCCAGCAGGCTGGTGGACGGGCCTGGAAAGAGGAGAAAAGGACCAAATGACCTTATATCGTCCTCAAAAGGCGCCTAATGGAATGGATGGGTACTCCAGGCTAAAATTTTATGATATTTCCGAAAAAGGATATAAATGGATAGGAGAGTGGGTGAGCGTGGATGAAAGCTTCACTTTCCCTTTTTGGAAAATTTCTTGCCGTAAACTGAACTGATTAAACCTAATGGGTTGCCGCAGCGGCCCATTAGGTTTAATCAGTTCAATGGATTAATTATAAAACGAATGAAAATACCTGTTGTCCTTTTGATCACCTTTTTCCTGACCAGTTGTTCAAGTTCACCTAAAAGAGGGGAAAAAATTAAAGAACTGACTTATCCCTTGGGTGTGAAGCAATACGTCTGGGAGGATGCCGCCCGCCCTGATGCCTATTACGGAGGGAACCGGTTGATTAATACTCAGGTTTGGTATCCGGGAGCTAAAAAGAGTAGAGAAGAAAGTCCGGCTCCCTACTATTTTAGGATTGAAGAAGCTTACGAGAAACTCGACAATTGGACAGAGGAAGACTATCAATTGGTTAGGGCAGTTCCTACGATATCCAGCTTCCACAAAAAAATGGATGGAGCTTCAGCACAATTCCCCCTGATCATTTTTTCACCAAGCCTGGGAGGAAATTTAAGTCAATACACTTATTACGCAGAGCATCTGGCTCAGCAGGGGTATATCGTGATGGGAGTCAACCATCTTTATGAAAGTGAATATGTACTAGATCTGAAGGGCAACACCCGTCCTGTAAATATTACTTTCCATGATAGTTTAAAAACCTTAAAGATACCGGAACAAATCACAGCCGATCAATACAGAGCAGTGAAGGGGCTCAGACAGAAGGTTTTAGGCGAAGATTTAATCTTTGCGCTGGATCAAATCTTGCGAGAGCCCTTTTTTAAAGACCGGATTGATGTAAGCCGGGTGGGGGCTTTGGGGCATTCGATCGGTGGCGCTGCAGCGGTCTATGCAAGTATGCTGGATGATAGAATAAAAGCCGTAGTCAATATTGATGGCACTCCGCCTTCGGTGGCATTGGAAAAGGGCATTTCTGCCCCCTTTTTATTCATAGAGGACCTGACTGATTATGAAAACCATCCGGGCTATGCAAAATTACATACCAGAAGGAATGATTTTTGCGAAAAAAACATCAGCGATTCCTGGCGAGTTTTATTGGCGGGTACTTCGCATAACAGCTTTTTGGATATCAATTATTTTTTGGCTAATGATGATAAAGGTAAATTACAAGCCCAAAAAGTGTTGGATCAAACCTTCGGTTATATGGAATCATTTTTTTCTGCTTATTTAAATGCAAGATCACTGGATCTTACCTCAGTAAAAACGGATTCGGTGGAGATTTTTCGTTTTTAAAACTTTGTTTATGGCAACTCCTCCTCCAAAATGGCAGGCGAATCTGAAGATATATGAAGAGCTGATCAGCTTGCACCCTGATATTGTACGGAAAGGTAAAGCTAATCCCTATACATCATTGAATGGTCACATGTTCAGCTTTTTGAATAAAGAAGGAGATTTGGGCATCCGCCTGTCAAAGGAAGACCGGGAAGCCTTTCTAAAAGAACACGATGCCCAATTGCTCGTATCATATAATACGGTAATGAAAGAGTACGTCCAAATCCCGGATGAGATGATGGGTAATATGGAAGCACTTCTTCATTACCTTAATATCAGTTATGATTACGTGAGTTCTTTGAAGCCGAAGCCAACAAAGAAGAAAAAATAAGGACTATTCACTTTTTAGAGCTTCCACAGGATTAGTAAGAGCAGCTCTGAAGGCTTCTGCACAAACCGTTACCATGGCTACTCCGAATATCAGGAGTGCTGATACCATAAAGATCCCCATGCCGAGAGAGATCCGGTAGGTAAAGTCACTGAGCCAAATATTCACTCCGTACCAGGCAATCGGGATGGCGATCAGAATGGCGACCATCACCAATATTAAAAATTCTCGGGATAATAATAGGATGATACTGCTGACAGAGGCACCTAATACTTTTCGAATGCTGATTTCTTTATGCCTTCTCTCGGCGGAGAAAAGTGCCAGACCGAATAACCCTAAGCAAGAAATGCAAATGGCAATAAGGGTAAAATAGCCGGCCAGGCTGGCCACGATGGTTTCACTCCTGTAAGTTGCCTGGTAAGTATCGTCCAGAAAATTATAGGTAAACGGAAATTCCGGATTCATTTCTTCTGCCAGCGATTCGAGATAGGTAAGTCCTTCCTGGGTTTCCCCGCCTGCAATTCGGGCAAAAACATATCCGACTGAGGGTTTATCTAATCTGATTACAAGGGGTTCGATAGGATTATACATGGAACTAAAATGAAAATCTTTGACCAGGCCAATAATCTTGCCATCTCTTCCCCACATACTGACGTTCTCCCCGATGGGATTTTCCATACCCATGATTTCGGCGGCCGTTTCATTGATGACCAGGTTGGCAGAGTCCAGTTTGTAGTCTTTTGAATGGAGCCGTCCGGCCAGTAACTCCATTTTCAGTGTTTCCACATAATCATAATCCGCGATGGCTACACTCATTTCAATGTCGCTATTGGGGTCGCGGCCATCCCAGATAACGCCTCCGGTTGATCGTGAAATGGAGGTGGGGGGATTAAAACCCACTGTCATGTTTAGAATGTTATCCTCTTTTAAGGCTCTTTCCTTGAAGGTGTCGAACTTGTCAATCATTGTTCCTTCCAATGGGAAGTACACTACATTTTCTTTGTTATATCCCAGGTTTTTATTTTTGATGTACTGAATTTGCCGGTAGCAGGTATAAGTGCCGATGATCAGAAAAGTAGACAGGACGAACTGCAGAACCACCAAACCCCTGCGTACATTAGAAAAGCCTGATCCTGATTTCAGCGCACCTTTTATTACTTTATTGATAGGTGAGCCGGAGAGGAAAAAGGCCGGATAGATTCCTGAGATTAGTCCAACGATTAATAATAAGCCGACTAATCCGCCCCAAATCATGGGTTGGCCCCATTCAATCTTCAAGGCTTTATCTGTCAGGTTGTTGAAATAGGGTAAAAGTAACAGTACGATCACAATAGCCAATATCATAGATAGTGCAGCAGTTATCGTAGACTCCCCGATAAATTGCCGAATCAGATCCGATTTACGGGCTCCGATCGTTTTTCGGATGCCGACTTCCTTGGCTCTGGAAGAAGATCTGGCCGTTGCGAGGCTCATATAGTTAATGGAGGCTATAATCAGGATAAAAATAGCTACAAAGAAAAATATCCTGACATATTCAATTCTACCTCCGGCAACTACACCATTTTCAAATTCCGAATACAAGTGCCTATCCAAATAGGGATAAAGAAACACATCCGCTCTTTCTTCTGGAACATGGCTGTTGATGATGTTTTTAATTTTGGCATTTAACGGAGCCGGATCAGTACCCGGACGAGTTTTAACAATCATTCTAAAGCCATTATTGGACCAGGACTCTACCCAGCTATTTTCCTGAAAGTATAATTGGTCGGCAAGGGCAAATTCGAAACGCAGGGAGGAATTAACAGGCATATCTTCAAATACTCCTGAAACGGTCATGTCTCTGAACCCATTTATACCAACCTTTACTACCTTGCCCAGTACATTACCCTCATATCTCCAGTTCTCGCCAAACAGACGCTTAGCTAATTGATCGGAAAGTACGATACTGTTTTTGTCCTTGAAGGCTGTTTGAGGATTTCCGACAATAAATGGGTGGGTGAGGTTTGTAAAATAAGATTCCCCAACATAGTGGCCATTCGCCCTGAAGGAGGCCTGTTCATGAGCAATGACGAAGTTTTCTTCCCAGGAAATCATATCCGCGGACTCAATTTCTGGATAATCATTTTCCAGCTCAGCTTCCAGGGGTTTGGGAATAGCTGAAGTAGTTACGATCTGCCCTCCCTCCAGGTACATGTTTCTGTGGACCACAAATAATTCAGAGCCGTTTTCATGAAACCGGTCATAGGAGAGTTCATCCTGGACCCACAAAAATATTAATATAGCGGTAGCCAAGCCAATAGTGAGGCCTACCACATTCATCAGGGTAAAACCTTTTTGTTTCACCATGTTCCGGATCGCCGTTTTGAAGTAATTTTGCCACATAATAAAGGTGATTTTAGGATATAAGTTTTTAATATTGGAGGGTTTGAAAAAACGTAAAACCAGCCAGTAGTAGATTAATTTGGCTCTTTGAGGGCCAAGCTGTTCGACATTTTTATGGTAGTGTTCATACAGGTCTCCCTGTATTTCTTCCAACAGATCAGGATGGCAGTACCATTGAAGAATATGGTCAGCCAGTTTTGGAGGAAAATTTTTTTCGGGTGATTGATGATGTGTCATAGCCTGCTAATTAAAACTTAATTTGGGTGCTTGCGACCAGAGCTTGGCCCGGGAGTCCTGTAGTTTCTGAAGCGCCTTGTATCCGATCTGAGTGATCTCAAACAAGCGTTTTCGCCGACCGCCTCTTTCTGCCGTAGCTCCGCTCATGCTCGATTTGAGGAAGCCCTTTTTTTCCAGGCGCTTTAATACAGTATGAATGGCCGGAATGGAAATCTTTTTCCCGGTATGTTCCATATAAGCTTCTGCAATGGAGACCCCATAAGCGTTCCCCTGATGTATGATGACAAGAAGCAAAACGGTTTCTTCTAAGGTGCCGATATTGAACATAATTTAATTAATACATTATTTAATAAACTTTTGTATAACAAATATGGATAAATTTTCTGTGCTATGCAAATTTAAACATGAGTCATACCCTATTTTTTAAAAGTGGGGGTAGAAAAACTGGCTATTCAACTGAACCTTGATTTTCAATTCGTTGTTCATTACTAGCGTTTAAACGAACAACGAACAACGAGCAACGAGCAACGAACAACGAACAACGAACAACGAACAACGAACAACGAACAACGAACAACGAACAACTCATGTTTACTCCGGTTTGCTGATTAAGAGGTAATCGGCAACTTCGTCGTATTTGATCAATAAGGAAATTTCTCCGACCACATAGGCCGCAATTTCATAGGGCGGGTAATCAAAAATGATACCTTCTTCCAATAATCCAAAATTGTCCGTTATAGGAATTTTATTTTCAAACAAAAACTCATCCAGGGGTGCATCCGGTCCCCTTTCAAAATGTTCTCTCACTTTTTTTTCCAAAAGAGATACCAGCATCTGTTCATAGCCGGGTTTAAAAACATCCTCTACTTCCAGCTTTTTGCGGTTTTCCACATCGACAGTGAGGTAGGTGGTACCGTAATTTCCATGAGCTCCACCCGTAAAGATAAAATTGGAAATGCTAACGGTGAACCATTTACCGTCGTTTAAGGCTACATACATATTGGTCTCAGAGCCGTACCCCATGAGTTGTTGAAAGCCGGCATAAACCTCTTTAAAATCACTGAAAAACCATTCTTTGTTCTCCTGAAAAGCATCTTCGGGAGTAGTCAATTCAAGGCTTCCGGCCTCAAAAACCGTTTTACCGGCGATGGAACGAAAAATTAAATCATCAAGACTTTCATCTCCTGATTGTGGAACTACCCAGGTTTCCTCAATCCTGGCTACCGGGGCATCCGACTTTGTGAGATCTGCCGAGAGCGTATCGGAATACGTGACCCGGTTGTAGGGAATCGTATCTGATTGCAGGCTGACTTCTGTTTCGTCTTCTTGTGGTTCTTCAGCCTGCTGTTGGCTTCCTGATGTAGGTTCGCAGGCAAAAATAGCTATGGATAAAAATAGGAAGGAGGGCAATAAAAGTTGTTTCATTGGCTTTTTTCTTAAAGGTCTGAAAAAAAAACTAATTTACTGACGTTAGGCAGATAGGCATGTGTGCCGCTGCGCTGCAGCTTTATTTCGCAGCTGTTTTTCTGCCTACGGTTGGCACCGTAGGTTAGAAGCTGTCACCGCTTCGCGGTTTATGGGACCTGTCTTAATACCTTATGAAATGGCAAAAAAAGAAAAAACAGACGTCACCACTTCGCGGTTTATGGGACCTACGCTAATAGCCGCTTTGCGGCGAAAGCTTCTGAAGCTCGGGTGTCAACCCGAGCTAAAAAAAAGCTGACCTTTAAAAGCTGCAGCGCAGCGGCACACATGCCTATC
>JAUIKE010000077.1 GCA_030430845.1 Bacteroidia bacterium
AGAAAAAAACTTCGTTTTTTTCTTAAAACAACCTCCTAAAAGAATATTATTGGTTGGGGAAAAAGGCCGAAGGACTTTTTACACAACCCCCTAAAAAAATATTATTGGCTGTCGAAACCCGCCTGCCGGCAGGCAGGAAGGTTTCGACAGCCTCCTTTTTTATTACTCTCTTTTACCATTCATCACCAGGTAACCACCTTCTACCGCCACATCAGCTGTCAGCTTATCTCCTTCCACCTTTCCTTTGATATCCACATAATAACCCTCTGCTTCCGCGGAAAAGC
Organism: Bacteroidia bacterium; assembly: GCA_030430845.1. Lineage (GTDB taxonomy): Bacteria > Bacteroidota > Bacteroidia > Chitinophagales > Saprospiraceae > JANQPA01. The sequence continues at coordinate 285 of JAUIKE010000077.1, forward strand.
TAAACGTGTTATCCGTCACTTTTAAATTTTTGATAGTAGCCTCTCCACTATCAGTGATCATTTTACCCGTATACTTATCTCCATCTTTGGTGAAAACTAATTTTCCCTTATAAACCATTTCAGGTGTTTCTACCGTGAATGACCAGGTTCCTTCCACATCGTCAGAAGCAGTCGTTGCAGGTGCTGCCATCGCAAAAGTACCGGCCATGGCCAGGAATAATACAGTGAATAGTGATTTCATAAAGCTTTTTTGTTGAAGTTATTAAATAAAATTAGTTAAACATTTGGAAGATTGTTGGTTGGTAAACTTCCAAATGTTTAACCATATAGCAACTAACTTGCCAAAACTACTAAAGTTTCTGCGATTCGATCCATATCATTCGCTGTACAATAGATATGCGGAGACAAACGGAGTCCTCCAGTCGGTGCACCAGCTATTCCGTGCTGCTCATAAAGCTGCTGGAAAAGCTTCCGCGGGTCCGTCCCGGGAATGCCCAGAATCGTAATTCCTCCACTTAAGTCCGACTCCAGTGGCGTAACAAAACTCGCCTGGGGTAGTCGTTTTTGAATTTGTTCCTTCAAATAGGCATTCAAATACCTAACGCGTGTTTCTACCTTCTTCGTGCCTATTGCCTCATGGAAATCAAGAATATCGACTATAGCCGGCGTGGAAGGCGTATTCCGCTGGCCCAAAACACAAACCTTTTCATCCAGCGTTTGGTGGTCTTCGCTCCAGCCGGCTGCGATGATGTTGGGCCATAACATACCTATCCGTTCTTTTCGGACGTACAAAACTCCATTTTCCATTGGCCCCATCAGCCATTTGTGGGTACTGCTACTATAAAAATCACACCCCAGGTCCTTAAGATCCAAATCAAGGAAACCTAAAGACTGTGCGCCGTCTACAAGGGTGAGAATATTCCGGGATCGGGCGTAAGTACAAAGCTCTTTTACCGGCAGTGCAATACCACTAACGTTTGAAATATGAGAAAAAGCCAACATACGCGTTTGAGCAGAAACCTGACGGGTAAAGGCTTCCAGAAGTTCCGATGAAGTGGAAGGATGTGGAGGAACACTCACTTTTTTAACTGTAAATCCATTTCGCTTAGCCCGTTGTTCCCAGGCTATATGGTTGGTAGGATGATTCTGATCCCAGATAAGCACCTCATCGCCGGGGCCAAAGTCGAGGCCGTTCACTATAATATTATTGCTTTCACTTGTGTTGCGGGTAATACCGATCTCGGCCGCGTCTACCTTCAAGAAGCCTGCCAGACGCTCGATTGCCTGCTGACGCCCTTCCTTGAACTGATTTCGGTTCTGGAAAGAAACATCGCCAGCCAGTTTTTGCGTATAATCGAACACCCGCTCATTGACAAAGTGCGGGCACGGGCACAAATTAGCCGCATTCGCCATGATCATGCCAGGGCGGATCATAAACTGTTTTTTGACCATCGCCCAATAGGCTTCCTCTTCTCCTGTCCAAGAAGCTAGGTTCTTTAACACAGTTTTTGAATAATGGGCAGTAGCAGGTCGAGCGTTAAGAGATAAGGGCGCTAAACCCGTAGCAGTCAGGCCCAGGCCCAGGTTTTTTAAAAATTTTCTTCGACTTTTTTCGGAATGCTTAGTGAATATATTGGCTTTCATGGATGGTGATTAGGTAAAAAATAAGCTTGTATGCTACTAAATTTAAGCATTTCAAAGCTAATCCCTGACCATTCATAGCTGGTTTTTGACAATTCACCTGCCCTTACTTTCAAGTCCAGCGAATTATTTGCAACTTTACTTTGGTGAAAGATGTATGTTGGAGAGTTGGTTTCTTTCTGCTTTCTCTGACCATCGAAGCTTTGGCGAAGGTAATTACCTTCTACTATAAGAACTATGGAATTGATACTAAACACAAAAAAATACTTAGGATTTAAGGATACCTGGTGGATGATCGTGGGTATTCCCTTGTTGGGTTTTTTTATTCCATTAATGTTTTTTGGAGAAAGACTGGACGAGGGGCTGGTCGGGTATTTGCCTAAATGGGGCATTGCCACACTACATACTGCCGCCTTTTGGCTATCAATGAGACTGATCATTGTAAGTATGCGAAAGCATTATCCGAACCAAAAAGATGTTGGAAAAAGATTGCTGTATTCCAGCGTATTGGTCCTTATTGCTTTTTTTGGGATTGAAAATGGCCTTGATATACTCAACGCCCTCTGCTTTCCCCCCGGAGCACACCAAATACCTAGTAAGCTTGAAATCAGAGGAGCTTCCCTTACCATCATTGCTCTTGTCATTTCTATCTACGAAGGCATTTACCTCAATGCCCGCTGGAAAGCCTCGATCATAGAAAAGGAATTGCTGAAAAGAGAGAATATCGAGTCCCAACTGGAAGGCCTGCGCAGTCAAGTCAATCCCCACTTCCTGTTTAACAGCCTGAATACCCTGGCCTACATCATACCTCAGGACCCGGATCGAGGCGTCAAGTTCGTCCAGCAATTATCAAGAGTGTATCGATATATCCTCGAGATCAGGAACAAAAAGCTCATTTCGGTCAGAGAAGAACTGAAATTCCTCGATTCCTATATTTTTCTTATCAAAGAACGCTTCGGCGATAACCTCCAGGTAGAAATTTCCATTCCCAAAAAAGTCTATGAGGATCTTATTATCCCCCTCTCTATGCAAATGCTGTTCGAAAACGCCATTAAACACAACATCATCAGTAGCCGGCAACCCCTAACAATTGAAGTGTTCCTTGAACATGGAAAAATCCGGGTTCAAAACAATCTTCAAAAAAAGAAACAAAGCATGCCGTCCACTCAGGTAGGGCTCCAAAACATCCGAAACCGCTATGCTTTTTTTACCAACCAAGTAGTTGAAGTAAATGCTGATGAACATACTTTTTCAGTAGGATTGCCGTTAATACCCTCGCCGGAAAAAGTGATGATTCAGTAGTCGTAAAAAGGTGCCATTCGGTGTGATGATGCAATTATGTCACTGTCCACCCGGCCTACTATTTAACTGAAAAATTAACTGCGTGAAATTCTTGTTCTTTCTATTAACTTCCTTTGTTATGATGGGAAAAAATGAATCCCCTCCCCCCTCTGGTTGTTCCATTATGCTTCATATCATGGACATCAAAGAAGCTAGAGGTACCCTTAGAATCGCCGTCTTTGACAGCAAAGAACACTTTTTGAATACAGACAGCGCCGTTTATCTGCAGGTCCTGGAAGTGAAAGACACCCTTCAGCAAAAACTGCATATTCCTGGGCTGCCCGCCGGAGAATATGCCGTGGCTATTTACCATGATACCAACAATAACGGCAAATTGAATACCAACTGGCTGGGGGTCCCTACCGAGCCTTACGCTTTCTCTAATGATGCCGGAAAAAAATGGAGAAAACCATCCTTTGAAGATGCTAAAATATTCGTAAAAGAACCTGAGACCGTCGTGAAGCTACAGCTTAGGTCCTGGAAAGAGTATTGATTCATGTTTCCTATCAATTTTCTTCCAGCCACTTCCTAACTTCCTCCACAGTAGCCTTTTTTATATTATCCGGCAAGGCTATCTGCTTTTTCTCCCATACATCTACGACGACCTGCTCTCCGGCCGGCATTCGTCCCAATAAGCCAAAACGAGGCGGGATGGCCTGAGCTTCACCTTCCAATTCCAGCGCTTGCTCAAAAAGAGCCTCAATCGAAAAACCATATGGAGGCTGGTCTTCCATAGAGGGAATAATGGCCTGCATTCTTCCGTCAGCAGTAGGTATTAAAAACAACGAGCTGTACGACAGTCCTCTACCAGGGAATTCAACAGCAGGTAAAAAAGGAGTCAGAGAATTATCTTCCTCGATAACGAATACAAAAGCCCCCAGATCCGTGGCATATCCAATAATATAGTCTTCCCATATTTCCAGGCGCTCAATATTGCCGGACTGAGCATCGGCCAGTTCCCGTTCATTCTTGAAAGCAGGGAAAACCGGGCCAAACACCTGCTGCTTTTTCATATCATAACACAACACCGTTTTCAACCCCTTAACGGCAATCACATCCCGCATACGATGATAGCTGATATCGGCTAATCTGTATGGAAAATCCGGAGACACATTCACAGGGAGTATTTCTCGGTCCTTTTCTTTGCAACGCTCCATATCCATCACGATCAATAATCGATGACTTTCTCCCATGCCTTCGTCAAAGGTCGTACTGTCTGCTCCAATAAAAACAGCCGCCCCACTCTCCCGGATCAGTAAACTGTTACCTTCTAAAACCTTGGCTTTAGGTTTACAATCCTCATTGAAGGCGGTCGTGATGTTTCGCGAAGCGGTGTCTGTTTCAACCATCAGGTCTCCATCAGTGTCATTGTTAGTAGTAGAAGTTTCAGACCCGCAAGAAAAAAACAGGGATAGAATGATCAAAAAAAAGCCTGATCTAAAGTTTCTCATAATCGGTTTTCTTCAAAAATACGGTATTGTTTTTTGCTATGATAGTTTTTGGAGTACTGAGTTCCATCTCCCCTCAAAACCGTTAAACATCTCTTAAAATACGAAAAACTTCGTATGAAATTTGTTTTTACGAAAGCTTTCGTATAATATTGCTTACGAAATGTGTCGTACTTTAATGATTGAAATATCCATGCAACCAAAAGTCCTTCCCGGTCCTTGGTTGATAATCAATACTTAACATGAAAAAGTTACCCAAACCAACAGAGGCAGAGCTGGAGATATTGCAAGTACTGTGGTCGCGAGGCCCCTCCTCTGTCCGTGAAGTGAATGATATTTTAAATAAAAAAAGAGAGGTTGGCTATACCACTACCCTCAAGATCATGCAGATCATGGCTGATAAGGGCCTGGCAGAGCGGGATACCAGTACGCGCACGCATATTTATACGCCTGCCGTGTCAGAGGGCGACACCCAAAAGCAACTGCTAAATCGTTTTCTCGAAACTACTTTCAAGGGCTCTGCCAGCAAATTGGTCATGCAAGCCTTAGGAAACCATGAAGCATCAGCGGAAGAATTAGAAAAGATCAAAGCTTTGATTAAAAAGATTGAGGGCGAGCAGTCCAAATAAAAAACTCCCGACCTATGAATTTTTTACAACAGCTCTTTCCTGACCAGCTCATCAATGCACTAGGCTGGACTGTCGTCCACTCTATCTGGCAGGGTTTGATCCTGGCAATTGTACTTTATTTTCTATTGCAATTTTTTAAGGAAAAGAGTGCCCAATGGAAATACCTGCTGGCAAATTTTTTCCTGCTGTCCATTCTCGGTATGGCCATCGGCACTTTTGCTTTTTTGTATGAGCAATCGGAGCCGCTTGTCATCCAGCAAGCCGAACGGCTGATCCTGATCTATCAACCCTTGGAATGGACGAGCGGCTCGCTATCTGAAACCTACCAGGCACTAGCCCCACTTGACCGGTTCCTGGTATTTCTCAATGAAAACATCAGCCTGATCACGACCGTCTGGATGATCGGCTTGCTTTTCTTTGGCCTGCGCCTGGCAGGCGGCATGCTGTATGTTCAACACTTGAAGCTGAGTGCCCGGCTGCCCGAAGCCGACCATTGGCAGCACATTCTCGACGACATGGCCGATCGCTTAAAAATATCCTATCCGGTATTTTTACTGGAATCCAGCCGCATCGCTATGCCTATGACCATTGGATTTATCAAGCCCGTTATACTGTTTCCGGTAGGTATTGTTAATCGCTTGCCCCTGGAACAGGTAGAAGCTATCCTGGCTCACGAACTAGCCCATATTTACCGATACGATTACTTGAGCAACATCATCCAGTCGGTCATTGAAACGGCCCTATACTTCAATCCGGCCGTTTGGTGGATCAGTTCCATTATCCGAAAAGAAAGAGAAAATCGCTGCGACGATCTGGCCATAGAATTATGTGGCAACTCACTGACCTATGCGAGGGCCCTGGTCAGCCTTCAGGAAACACAGGTGCAGGCACCACGCCTGGCCATGGCCCTGTCTAAAAATAAAGACGTACTACTTAACCGAATCAGAAGGATCTTAAAACAACCACAACAAAATTCCTCGACTATGGAAAAATTTATTGTAAGCTGCCTGTTGCTGTCCTTTGTGTTTATATTCTCACTAGGTGCACAGCAGTCACCCACTCAGGAAAAAGCGCCCCAAACAGAATGGGCTTTTCCGGAACCGGCCGATGAGCCGACGGAATTATTTTTTCCAGAACCTAAAGAACCAACCTTGTCGGAGCCGGATACCCTCCTTCCCAAAGGCAGAATGACCCTGAAAGTCACGGAGAATGACTCTATCATCGATCTGCAGATCGAAAATGGGAAAATCAATTATCTCATCATTAACGGTCGGGATATCCCTAAAAGTGATTTCCCTCAATATGAGCAGTTTGTTGAGGACCTGGTCCGGAATATACCAGAACCTCCGGCTCCACCTGCTCCGCCGGCACCACCTGCGCCTCCGGCTCCACCTGCACCAGTTGTACCGAACCTGAAGGCGCCTCCCGCACCACCTGCGCCCCCAACTCCCCCAACTCCGCCTACGCCACCTGCTGGCTGGCAAGTAAAAAAAGGGACCAAAATCACAACCGAAAAAGATGCGGAAGGAAACACCATCATCTATATGGAAGAGGGGAACAAAGGCGAGCCTTTTTCAGTCCGGGTCGATGAATATGATAACATCATTATCAACGGCGATACCATTCAGCCTGGTGAAAGCACGATCGTCTACGGAGATAATGACTTTTATTTCGGAGAAAAAAACTTCCAGTTCAAAAATGACTGGGAAGAAAACTTCCAATTTAAGTTCAAAAACAATAATAAATTCTTTTTCGATCAGGAAGGAATGCAAAACGCGGAATATTTCTCTCGTTTTAAGATGGATAGCCTGCGCTCCGGTCAGAACTTCTTTTTCTATGAAGAAGACAATGACAGCTTATCAGCAAGGTATCATAAAATTCTGGAACAGGCCCAAAAAATGAAGGCCCAATCCATCGAAAAAAGAGAACTTCACATGCAACAAATAGAGGAGCTTCGGAAGCAACTCAAGCAAAATGAGTTGCGAGATCAGGGTGAGAAGTTACACGAGCTACGAAAATTGGAAAAGCAGCAGTCCCAAATGGAACGGCAAATGCAGCGAACCCAGGATGATTATCAGAATGCCCGAAGGTTAATGGAAGAAGAACGAAAGCGATATCGCCAGGAAAGATCAAACCGACAGGGGAGTAATTCCTTTTTTTATGACACGGGAGGTCAGTATGGCTTCAGAGGCCATGCACTGGACTTTAGCGTTTTTGAAGAAGAACTCATAAAAGACGGACTGATCCAAAAAGGCGAAAACTATAAAATGGACCTTAGTGACCGGCACCTAAAAGTCAATGGAAGCCAACTCTCTGAGGGACTCCACCAAAAGTATATTAAAATGGCGGAGGAAATGACCGGAAAACCCGCAGGGGAGAGCAACTACAACCTATCCGTACAAAAGAAAGCTGAAGAAAACTAAATTACAGAGGGGCAGCCGTTTGGCTGCCCCTCTGCTCTTTTCCTTCTTAAATAAAGCCGCCGGATCTCACCATCGCAGCAACTATACAAATAACAAAAAGAAGAAATGCGATCTTAATATCCAAAGGATATTGCTGTTTTTTTAAATCGGTTCTCATTGGGAAATATAATGTTAGTAATTCTACAAATGATGCCGCAAGTTTAATAAATTTTTCTTGCAAAACAACTTTTTCTAATATATATAATGGTTTATAGAAGAAAAAATTATGTTTAACCCAATATATTTAAAGGTTTCTGCCTACAAGGGGCGGCGAAGCCTTTAAATATCTAACTATCCAGCCAATTTTTAAAATTACTCACCCGGTCTCTGCTCACGATTACTTCCAGGTCAGTGGCAGGTTTTAGTTCCAGTTTTAGCCGGCTATTAAAGTATGGATGTATCCTGGATATGGAGGCTACATGGAGAATGATTTTTCTGTTGATGCGAAAATAGTCTGCCGGATCCAGGATATTATCCAATTGGTCCAGCGTATAATCGATCATATGCTTCTTTCCTTTATCGGTTTTGGCATACACGATTCCCTCATCGGAATAAAAGTATCGGATATCGCTGCAATTCAGGTAAGTAAGCTGCTGTCCGACTTTTATCAAAAACCGTTTGCGAAAAGGCGGCTGTTCCACCCCCTTAATCAGCTCTTTTAGTAGTCCTTTATCAAAGACCGGGGCCGAATGGTGAGCATGAAACCGATCGTATTTATCGAGTGCAAAAGAAAGCTCTTCGTCGTCTATCGGCTTTAATAAATAATCAATGCTATTGACCTTAAAAGCCTGAAGCATGTATTGATCGTAGGCGGTTGTAAAAATGATGGGAACGCGAATTTCCAGGTTTTCAAAAATATCAAAGCTCAGACCATCTGCCAGTTGGATATCAAAAAAAGCCAGATCTGGAGACGGTTCTTTTATAAAAAATTCTCTGGCCAGATCCACCGATTCGATTGTTTTGACCACTTCTGCCCGGGGCCTTAAATCTCGGATCATCTTACTCAGACGTTTTGCGGCCGGCAACTCGTCTTCAACGATCAGCACCTTCATTTTTTTATTGACAAGATAAAACTTTTGCCCTTAAAAAGGCAAACCTAAGTCCAAGCATATTTACTCCGTATTAATTAATCTAAGCCGCTTTTAATTCTTATCTTTGCCCCCTAAAATAAAACACATAAGTACAAGGGGCTGTCTCAAAAGTCCTACGGCCTTTCTCGCCAGCCAATAATATTTCTTTGGGAGGTATTTAATTATCAAAAACTTCGTTTTTGATAATTAAATACCTCCCAAAAAGAAAATTATTTGGCGGCGAATCCGCCTGAGGCGGATGAGACGCCCTCTTGTACTTAAAGGAACTATTCTACTATATAGATTTGTTATTGATCGAAAAAAATAAGAAATGAAGGTTTCTCTAAACTGGCTGAAAGAATACATCGACCTGAACCAATCACCCGAAAAAGTAGGGGAAATACTGACTTCCATAGGCCTGGAAGTAGAAGGAATGGAAGAAGTGGAAAGCATCAAAGGCGGCATGAGAGGTATTGTCATCGGATTTGTGAAGGAGTGCGGACGCCATCCCAATGCAGATCGCCTTTCCGTCACAAAAGTAGATATCGGGCAGGGAGAAGACCTTCAGGTCGTTTGCGGTGCGAATAATATAGCGGCCGGTCAAAAAGTTTTGGTCGCTACGGTCGGTACCACCCTATACTCTGCTGAAGGAGAAGCCTGGACCATCAAAAAGGGAAAGATCCGCGGGGAGACCTCTGAAGGGATGATCTGCTCAGAGGACGAGGTCGGCCTGGGAGATGACCATAGTGGAATCGTGGTACTACCCGAATCCGCCCCGGTCGGTACGGCTGCCGGTGACTATTATGAGATTGAGACCGATTATGTTTATGAAATTGGCCTGACCCCCAACCGCTCCGATGCGACCAACCACATCGGCGTAGCCAGAGACCTCGCCGCTTATCTGAAAATCAACGAAAATAATACCAGCGAAATCCACCTGCCTTCTACAGAAAGCTTCCAAGTTGACAATCATGACCTGGCACTGGATGTAGTCGTAGAAAACGAAGAAGCCTGCCCTCGTTACTCAGCAGTGAGCATTAAAGGCATTACCGTCAAAGAATCGCCGGAATGGCTTAAGAAAAGATTGAAAGCGATCGGAGTTCGGCCCATCAGCAACATAGTTGACATCACCAACTTTATCCTGCACGAACTGGGGCAGCCCTTGCACGCCTTCGATCAGGACAAGATCAAAGGAAATAAAGTTATTGTAAAAACCTTGCCTTCCGGAAGTTCCTTCGTCACACTCGATGAAGTGGAACGCAAGCTGAGCGATGAAGACCTCATGATCTGTAACGGCGCCTCCGAGGGGATGTGTATCGGTGGGGTATTCGGCGGGATTGGTTCCGGAGTAACGGATAACACAAAAAATATTTTCCTCGAAGCGGCTCATTTCAATGCCAAGTGGATCCGCCGTTCCAGCATGCGACATAATTTGCGCACGGATGCCGCAAAAGTATTTGAAAAAGGCAGTGACCCCAATCTTACCGTATATGCACTCAAGCGAGCAGCCTTGCTCATACAGGAACTGGCCGGCGGTGAGATTGCTTCCGAAATTACGGATCTTTACCCAAGGCCTATCCAGGCAGCTGAGGTAAGGGTTAGATATGCCCGGATCAATAAACTGATCGGCGAGAATATTCCTGCTGCTACCGTGAAGTCTATCCTGGATGCGCTGGATATGGACATTCTGGAAGAGTCGGATACCGAACTAAAGATCACCATCCCAACCAATAAGGCGGATGTAATCCGGGAGGTCGATGTCATCGAAGAGATCTTACGCATTTATGGATTCAACAAAGTGCCGATCCCGGCCTATATTCAGTCTGCCATTAGTGTGGGCAGCTATCCGGATGCCAACGACGTTCGAAATAATCTGGGGAATTACCTGGCAGGCAATGGCTTTAATGAAATGATGGCCTTATCACTGTCCGAATCAAGATACTATACAGAATTAGCGACGAACTTGATGGACGCCGACAACCTGGTTTATGTCAATAACACCTCTAATGTGCAATTGGACATCATGCGCCCCAATATGCTCATCAGTGGATTAGAAGCCATTTTGCATAACCAAAACCGCCAGCAGACCAATATCAAGCTCTTCGAATTCGGAAGAACTTATCAGTACGGTTCGGACAAAGAAATTGTAGAAGTAGACCGCCTGTCGGTATTCCTTTGTGGTGACCGATACGGTGAAAGTTGGCTTGATCACGGCAAAAAAAGGACTTCTGATTTTTATACCTTAAAAGCTTACGTTCATCATATTTTACAAAAGGTAGGGCTGGAAGGTTATCAAAGTAGCCCTGCCGAAGCTCCCGCTTTCGCATACGGTATGAAATACCATCGCGGGCCGCAGATGATCGCAGAGTTCGGAAAAGTCCAGCCGGGAATCCTTAAACACCTGGATATCAAAGGTGAAGTATTTTACGCGCAGTTCAATTGGAAAGCCTTGATGAAGGCAGCCTCTAAAAATGTGGTTTCCGTCACGGAGCTTAACAAATATCCTGCCACAAGTAGAGATTTGGCACTTGTTATTGATAATTCCGTAAAATTTGATGATATTGCAGCTATTGCCAATAAAGTTGGTAAGAAACTGATTAAAAATATTAATCTGTTTGACATCTACGAAAACGAGGCGCAATTGGGAGAAGGGAAAAAATCCTATGCGGTTAGCTTCACTTTCGAAGATTTCACCAAAACCTTAAGTGTTAAGGAAGTAGATAAAGTAATGAATCGTCTGATTTCGGAATATGAGCAAAAACTCAATGCCAACATCAGAAGATGATCATCATGAATCCCGATAATGAACCTATCAAATAAACTGAGCGGGATAGAGTTGAAGGTCAGAGAGCTGGCTTTCAAACTGGAGCGCTTAAAAAGAGAAAATGCCGTCCTACGGGACGAAAATAAAGAGCTCAGAATGGAAATCGAGGCCCTTCAGGGAAAGCCTGGAGGAACCGGTCATTCTTCTGCTCAAACGTTGAACAATGAGGAGAGTGGTAAAAATTTAGCCTCTGATCAGTTAAAAGAAAAAATTGATCAGTATATAAAAGAAATTGATAAATGCATAGAGTGGTTGCATAACTACTAATGATAGATGGAGGGACAGAGTACCAAAAATATTACCGTGTTAATCGCCGGCAGGCCCTATCCCCTGAAAGTAAAACTCGAGGATGAGCCGGTTATCAGGAAAATAGTAAAAGAAGTCAATGAAAAAATCAATCGATTTCAATTGAACTATACTAACAAGGATAAGCAGGACTGCTTATCCATGACCCTGCTAACCTATGCCGTAGATCTGCACAAAGCAAAACAATCTGTCCACCACGAAAATTCAATCTCTTCCAAGCTATCAGATATCGAAGCCTTGCTGGACTCCCTTTTGGGGTAGTACTATCAGGTTAATCGATACTACCTTTTCTTGTTTCAGCGTATCAGTAATATCACTGTAGAAGTACCATAATTATTGGCCGTTAGACACGTACAAAGAAAATTGAAATTATCCCCCCCGGCGGGGGGGGATAATTCTTCAAACTTCAATGTTCGGACCTACTGGCCAATAATTATGGTACTTCTACAACTTTATGTAATTGCAAAAACGAAATAAATGGACACGATTTTAGGAATAGCCTTAGGAGTGGTGGCAGGCGGCCTCATCGGCTTTTTACTGCTGCGGATTATCCTCAAAAAATCCTATGAGAAAAAATTTGAGGACCTGAACAAGAAAATTGACTTAGAGATAAAAGAAGCCAGAATTACCGCCAAGCGGATTATGGACGAAGCCGAAACCAAGGCCGAAAAAATTACCTCGCAGGCAGAAAGCAAGAACGAACGCATCAAGCAAAAAAAGATTCAGGAAGCCAAGGACACCTTCAGCAAGCTGAAATCCGAATTTGAAAGCGAAAAATCCTCGCACGTAGTTGTGATGAAAGAACGTGAGATGCAGGTCAAATCCATGGAGGGTGAACTCAAGCAGCGCAAAGAAAAATTCGAAGATCAGGTAAAAGCACTCGAAAACCAAAAGACTGAGCTGGAATCCAAAGAAGACGAACTGGGTGTGATCAAAGAAAACCTCGAAAAGCAACTGAAGATCGTCGCTAAGAAAAAAGAAGAGCTAGACTCCGCTAACCAGGAACGAATCAAAAAGCTGGAAAGCATCGCCAAACTCAGCGAAGCCGAAGCCAAAGAACAACTCCTCGAAGCCATCAAAGCCAAGGCAGAAACCGACGCCATGGCCCTGATCAAGGAAACCATCGGCCAGGCTAAAGTAACGGCCAATAAAGAAGCTAAAAAGATCGTCATCCAAAGTATTCAGCGGATGTGCGCAGAATACACCATCGAAAATACCGTCTCCGTATTCAACCTGGATTCGGACGACCTCAAAGGGCAGATCATCGGTCGGGAAGGTCGGAACATCCGGGCCCTCGAAGCGGCCACCGGCGCCGAGATCGTAGTGGACGATACACCCGAGGCCATCGTTATCTCGAGCTTTGACCCCATCCGCCGCGAAGTTTGCCGACTGGCCCTGAAGCGCCTCGTAGCAGACGGTCGTATCCACCCGGCACGCATCGAAGAGGTCGTAGCCAAAACCCGCAAACAATTAGACGAGCAGATCGTCGAGATCGGTGAGCGTACCGTGATCGAACTGAACATCCACGGCCTGGATCCTTATCTGGTGAAAATGGTCGGCCGGATGCGCTTCCGCTCCTCTTACGGACAAAACCTCCTCAAGCACTCCATCGAAACGGCCAACCTCTGCGGTATCATGGCAGCTGAACTAGGCCTTACACCTAAGCAGGCCAAGATGGCCAAGCGAGCCGGCCTGCTACACGATATCGGAAAAGTAGCCGAAGAAGAGTCTGAATTGTCTCACGCTATCCTGGGTATGAAGCTGTGTGAAAAACATAAAGAACATGCCGCCATCTGCAATGCAGTCGGCGCTCACCACGATGAGGTAGAGATGAACAACATCATTTCTCCAATCGTTCAAGCCTGTGATGCCATCTCCGGTGCCCGCCCCGGCGCTCGCCGCGAGATCCTGGAAAGTTACCTCCAGCGCATCGGCGAACTCGAAGAGCTGGCCATGGGCCACGACGGCGTTCAGAAAGCCTATGCCATGCAGGCAGGCCGCGAGCTGCGCGTGATCGTAGAAAGCGAAAAAGTCAGCGACCAGTACGCCGATGATCTATCGTTCATGATCTCTCAAAAGATACAAGATGAAATGCAGTATCCCGGGCAGATTAAAGTGACGGTGATTCGCGAGAAGCGGGCAGTGTCGTATGCAAGATAAACAAGAAGAGGCTGTCTCAAAAGTCCTGCGGCCTTTTTCGCCAGCCAATAATATTTTTTTAAGAGGTGTTTTTTAGAGAAAAACAAAGTTTTTCTCTAAAAAACACCTCTTAAAAAAAACTTTATGAGACAGCCCCTTTCCTATTTTATCTTAGTCTCTATCCCTGCCAACACCTGTAACGTATTATCATAAGTCTCCTGCATGGCCTCCGCATTATCTTTCCCGGCAAACAAAGCCATTTCGCAATTGTGCAGGATCTTCATGAAACGATCCACAGAATCAGGTGCGACTTCCAGTTTTTCTAATTCGGACTTGACATTGTCTTTGGAGATGGCCGATAGCGGCATGTTGAGCTTGTTGCACACATAGCCGATCATAGCCTTGGAGATCTCGTCGTAAAATTGGCGGGCCTTATTCTCTGTTAAAAAAGTATTGGCCGTTTCCAGGCGCTTACGAGCGACTTTCTCCGCCTGCTTTCTGCGCAGCAAGACCGGGTCAACATCTAACCGACGCTTGCGGATCTGGCGGTACCCGGCTATTCCCAACATCCCAAGGATAGGAAGGATGTACAATATCCAGAACAGATCACTGCCCCAAAACGGGGTACCTCCTTTTTTCAGTTTGGCTGTGGTTTTGATAGGATGCAAGTAATCTTCCTCTAATTTCTCCAGATTACTGATCGCAGGAGAAGCCGCTTGCGTTCCCTGCTTGATGGTTATATCATAGACGGAATTCTCTATGGTAGCATATTCGCCGGTTTCGGGATCGAAATAGGAAAAGGCTGGCCTTATTTTATATTGTCCTGGCTTTTTGGGGACCAATAGATATTCAAAGGACTTTCTACCTTTGACCTCACCACTGAGTTCGAAAGTAGATTCCTCCTTTACATTCGGGTCATACACCTCAAAAGCTTCATCTACTATCAGTTCCGGAGCCTGCACCCGTTTTACGTCGCCGGTACCGGTAATGGTCAGTACGACGGAGAGTACATCATCTGTTGTAATGGTGCTTCTACTTACCCGGCTATTCATAGAATACCGCCCGACTGCTCCGGTGAAAGTTACCGGTGGATTAGGCGGCAATGGTTTGACGAACAATTCTATAGGAGGAGTGCTGGTCGGTACTCGCTTCACAGGGCGACTGAAGAAGAAGTTGCCGGGGCGACGATCATCCTCAATCACCACGCCCAGTTGTAACTGCATGGGATCTACGGTTAATTTACCGGCTTGCTGCGGGTAGAGGGCTACACTTTTTAATGTTCTACTCACATATTGCACTCGATCGACAATTTCTTTGGTGGTCCGGGTTTCAAAGCGAGTCAGATCTTCTGCGTAAAAACCTGGATAGTCCGACTCTTCGATGATGTTATAGCTTTCTATGTCGACGGTAGTAAACAGCTTATAATTCAGATTGATCTGCTGGCCGATATAAGCTTCGGCAGTGGAAGGCACAGCCCGCACGAAAAATGCTTGTTCTTCTGAGGCGGCGCTGGTACGGCCTTCCACCACCTCTAAAGTTACGGGCTCCGATTTATAGTTTTTTCCATCCACTGTAATACTTGCCGATCCGATCGTAAAGCGGCCGGTTTTACGTGGTTGCAAAGTATAGGAGAAGCCCATTTCCATGCTACGCTGCCCATTGATAATGGACCTCCTCATGGATCGGCTTGGTCCGGCCACCACAATAAAATCTCTGAAAGAAGGAGGCCTGAATTGATCACCTTCTGCATTTTTTAAAGTAAATGAAACTTCAAAGTAACTATCCGCCACAATTTTCTTGGCATCGACAAATGCCTCGAAGCTTACCTCGTTCTGGGCGGATAAGGTGAAATAACATAAACCCAATAATATGGTTAAGAAACTTCTTTTCATTTTTTTAATAAAAAACGTTGGTGACAGTCTCTAGAGGCGTGCATTAAAAACTTATATTATTTTACCGCCTGAAGGCGAAAAATGTATAAGTAATAATTATCCACCGCCGCTGGCGGTGGATAATTATTACTATTCAATGCACGATTCTACCGACCGCCTCACATTTTAAACTTCTTTCTTTTTCTTTTACTTTTCTCCTCCGGCTTAGTTCCCTCTCCTTCTTGCTGGGGCATCACATCGAGCCTTGGAAAGAACTCCTGCATATTCTTTTGAAGTTCTTCCAAGCTGGGGAAAAGCTTCTGTAAGTCTTCCATACCCTCCATTTTCATATCAGGGCCAAAAAAAGGAGACATATTAAAGCCATCCATATTGAAGTTAAAGGACTCCGATCTAGGCTGCGGCTGCTGGATGATCCCATCGGGATTGGGTAGCACGATCACCTCACGGGGCAGAGTTTCCAATACTCCTTCTTCTGATTCAATACTGGCAGCTTCGATGTAGTAATTGCCAATCTCACGCGGGCGGAGGTAATAGGTATAGGTTACCTTCTGGCTCACTTGCCCATTCATGATACTCATGCTGGAAGAAGTATTCGGGCCACTGACGACTTCAAATTCGTCAAAGGTGGGCGGCAAAAAGTTAGTTCCTTCCGCATTTTCCAGTGAAAAGGCCACGGTAAAATAGTTATTCATTAAAACCGAATCTGAACTGACCTCCATGGTGAATTTCGGCCCATCCTGAGCCATGAGGTGGCTTCCCATCATAAAAGCCACACATCCGATGATAAGGGTTAGCTTCTTTTTCATAGTTACAGATTTAAAAGTCTTATGAAGAGGTATCCGCCTCCGGCGGATACCTCTTCATAATTTTTATTTTTTACCAATCTTTCTTTGGTTTGTTAGGCTTTGCATCCGCCTTACGGATTTTTTCCTGTACCTTTTGTTCCTCTCGTTCCATGATTTCGAGCAGCTTACGAGCCTCTTCTTTGGTCAGCGGTCGTTCTTCCTGCTGCTGGGCCTCGTCCTGATTTTGTTGGCTTTCCTCCTCCCCTTGTTGCTGTTGTTGTTGCTGCTGATCCTGTTCTTGCTGTTGCTGTTGCTGCTGCTGTTGTTGTTGTTGGTCTTGCTCTTGCTGTTCGTCCTGATTTTGAGGTTGTTGTTCCGAATTCTCCGGTGGAGGCTGCTGCAATTGCAGCTGGCGCTTAGCCAGGGCCAGATTATATTTTGTTTGCTGATCGGACGGGTTGATGCGGAGGGAGTTCTTGTAAGCCTCTATGCTTTTTTCGTATTCCTGGCCGTTATACAAGGCATTGCCCAGGTTGTGATAGGCCCTGGATCGTTCCTGATCATTCCGGGCGGCCGACAAGGCTTCTTCGTATTGCTTAACTGCTTCATTGAAGCGCTCCTGCCGGTAGATGGCGTTGCCGAGATTGTAGTTGGCCTTCGCGCTTCTTTTATCCTGTAGGGCCCGACGGTACTCTTCCTCTGCCTTGGTATAATCTTCGCCTTTATAGTTTTTATCTCCCTTGCGCAAATGCTTATGCGCCTGTTGGGAAAACCCGGCAGCCGTCATAAAAAGTAGCATTCCTAAAGTTAGATATAGTAATTTCATGTATTCTAGTGTTCAAGTTAATTCAAGCTGCGAATAGCTCACAATTGAATAATTTTTTTCATTACAACGGATAAATAGGTTGCGGCGGCCGCCGCAACCTATTTATCCGTTGTAATGAAATTTATCTTTTGTACATCGCAACTTGAGTTAGTTAATATATTTCATATTTGGCGTCTTTGCAGCTTTTTAAAAAAAATTTAACGCCGCTGCCAGTAATATGTTTTTTGGAGGCGGTTTAATGAAAAAAACGAAGTTTTTTTCATTAAACCGCCTCCAAAACAAAATTACCGTTTGTGTTCGGTTTCCCAACCGAACACTGCCGGGCCCGCCAGCCCCACTCACTCCTTAAACAAATCCTTCCCTGCAAAATATTTATTCTTCCGATAATGCAGCAAAAACTCAATCAGGATCAACAGCACGGCCGGAAAAAGGAAAAACTGAAAATAGCTGTTGTACTCATCAAAAATACGTTGCTCCAACTCCCTTTTCTCCAACTGATCAACACGCTGGCGCAAGGCCGCGATCACCTCATCACTTTCATTGGCCAGGTTGAAATAAGTTCCTTCTCCCTCTTTAGCCACGTCCCGCAGCATTTGTTCGTTGAGTTGCGAGCGGACAGGGTTGCCAGTCTCGTCTCTTTTATAATCGGCTCTTCCATTCACGGAGATGGGAATGAAACTTCCCTCTTCAGTTCCGACGCCAATGGTAAAAACGATCAGTCCGTTCGCATTGGCGGTTTGTACTCTTTGAATGGCTTCCGGCTCATGGTTTTCTCCATCCGAAATAACGATGAGCACTTTATGGCTGGTATTCTCTTCCGGATAGGAACGCTCCGCAAGATCCACTGCATCGGCAATGGCGGTACCCTGAGTGGCAGCGAGATTGGGATTAGCCGAACGGAGCATTAAGTCCATGGCAGCATAGTCCGTTGTCAGCGGCACCTGTAAATAGGCATTACCGGCAAAGAGGATCAGGCCCAGCCGTTCGCCGACTAATTTCTCATTGAGGTCGCGGGCAAAGCGCTTGGCTCGTTCCAGGCGATTGGGAACATAATCCTGTGCCATCATACTCTGAGAAATGTCCAGCGCAATAAATACATCCACGCTTTTACGATTCACCTTCCTCGTCTTGGTACCCATTTGGGGGTTAGCCCAGCCAATTCCCAATAACAACAAGGCAAATATCAGGATGCCAAACTTCAAACCCAGCTTGTACTTCGAGCGCTCCGGCATGAGCCGCTGCACCAATTCAGTATTTCCCAACAGACGCATCCTTCTCTTGCGGGCAAGCATCGCCGCCGCAAATAGCAGAACCAGTACCGGTATAATGGCCAGTATGTATAAATGCTCCGGATGCTCAAATCTTATCATAAATATTTTTTTTAAGTGGAGGGTATTTGGCGGCAGCTGCCGCCAAATACCCTCCACTTAATTCTTAGGGTAATGCTCTAAAGACGGTATACCTCAAAAGCAATTCCAGTATTAATAAAAACAAGCCTAGAGCAGCAAACAGGTAAAACTCTTCGCTGTATCTCCTGATGGTCGTTACTTCTATCTCAGTTTTTTCTAACTCATCGATTTTACTATAAATTTCCTCCAGGCCTTCTTTGGAAGTCGCTCTAAAATAAGCGCCCCCCGTCATTTCGGCAATCTCTTTAAGCAATTGCTCATCGATCTCCACCCGCGCCAGCCCGAAAATATAACGGCCATCACTGCGGACACTTACCGGCGTGAGCGCCTCCCCTACCGAGCCGATCCCGATGGTATAAACTTTTACATCGAACTGACTGGCGATCTGGGCGGCGGTCATCGGCTGGATATAGCCGGAGTTGTTCACACCATCCGTCAACAGGATCACCACCTTACTGACTGATTCGCTATCTTTCAATCGATTTACGGCAGTGGCCAGCCCCATCCCGATGGCAGTCCCATCTTCAAGAATACCGCATTTCAGGTTTTCTAAAAAGTCTTTAACCACACCATGGTCTGTAGTCAACGGACATTGGGTGAAGGCCTCTCCGGAAAAAACGGCCAGGCCGATGCGGTCGTAGGGCCTTTTATCTACAAACTGTGCGGCCACATCCTTACTCACCTCCAAACGGTCGGGCGTAAAGTCCCTGGCCAGCATACTGCTCGATAGGTCCATCACCATAACGATATCAATCCCTTCTGCCTTGATGTTCTCTTCTTTCAGACTTTCCTGTGGGCGGGCCAGTGCGATCACCAGCAGGGTAAAGGCCAAGGCCCTCATAATCGGCAAGGCGACTCTGAACCTGGCGCGCCAGGAACGAATGTCTCGTATTCCTTCCAGGGACGGCATATCCATTGTAGGGTATCTTTCCCTATAACGACGATAATACCAGATCCCTACCGCCGGCAGTGCCAGCAGTAACAGAAAAAACTCGGGATTTACGAAATTGTAGTTGGCTATCGTCACTATTAGCTATTTAGTTATTTGGTTATTATGTTACTTATTCACTAGCCCCGCTCGGGGCAGTTTCCCGCTTTGGGCAGTTTCCTAACCCGCTTTGGGCAGTTTCCTAACTGCCCAATACCAGGTCGGCCAGTTTCCTACCCGCCCAACGAATCTTCCTCCGCTTCCTCCACCACAAGCTCCTCCTTCGTATCCAGAACAAACTTCCGTGCCAGGTCAAACATTTCCTGATGCCATTCGCGAGGCGGCTCCGCCTTGGCGAATTTAACTAGGTCAGCCGTTTGCAACAGACGCTCCAGGTCAGGATACCAGCTTTTCGGTACGATTCGAACAGGCTGTAATTTAACGCCCAGCATAATCTCGAAAGTAGTAGATTCCAAGGCTCGTATGTCAAAGCGGCGCTCCAAATAAGAACGCAGGATGTAGGTCAGTTCTGTGTGAAAAGCTTTGATCTCTCCGGATTGCCAGAGCCCCTTGGCCTGAAGAGCATCCAGGCGTTCCAGGGCGATGACATGAGCCGGCCGATCATCCACCGGCTCCACTTCTACTTCTTCCGGTTTCCGCTTGCGGCGGATGAACCAGATAATCAAGCCGATCAAAAATATCAGCCCGAGACCGGCAGCCAGGTAAGGCAGAAAGTCCCAAAATGAAATGGGCTCGGATATAATGTCTTTAATGGGTTGTAAGGCCAGGGAGTCTGTTTCGATGGGATAAGTACGCACCATCAGGGCCAATTGTTCGGATTGGATCTGCCCCTGACTTCCCTGATAATCATACCGAATAGGAACAGAAGGGATGAAGTGATAGCCAGAATCAAAAGAAGTAAGGATGATGTCCTGCTCTACAATGATCTCCTCTTTATTATAAATGGTATCAATCGGCTCTGCCCGGATGACCTCTATCTTAGGCTCTGACTCAATGGCGGATAGATCAATATTCTGCACCTTCAAGTCAGGTACATGGCTGAGCTGTAGCTTCATTCGTACCTGGTCTCCGATCAAGATATTGGCACTGTCGAGCTTAGCTGTCACCTTGATCTGGCCGTGTGCTTGTACCAGCCCGCTTAATAATACGATCAATATGACTAACAGCTTTCCCTTCATTAACTGGATCGTTTTTTGAAAAATTGGAGTAATGCGTTTACATAGGATTCATTGGTGCGAATGCTGACATAGTCGGCTCCGCTTTTCAGGAAGGTTGACTTAAAATAAGCCTCATGATCCTTAAACCATTGCTGATGCTGCTTGCGTACTCTCTTTGAACTGGTATCCAGCCAGTGCATTTTTCCTGTTTCGGCATCTACCACCCGAATGAGTCCTACATCGGGCAGTTTTTCTTCCCTGGGGTCGAGTAAGTGAACCCCTACAATATCATGCTTCCGGGCAGCGATCCGTAAGGGAGACTCATATCCTTTTGTCAAAAAATCAGATAAAACGAAGCAGATGCTGCGTTTTTTGATCACGTTATTGAAGTATTCCAAAGTTTTCCCAATATTCGTCCCTTGGTGTTTCGGCTGAAAATCAATCAACTCCCGGATAATTCTTAATATGTGCTGCCTTCCTTTTTTCGGCGGAATAAACATTTCTACCTCACTGGAAAAAAAGATGATGCCTACCTTATCATTGTTATTGATAGCTGAAAAAGCCAGGAGCGCACAAATTTCTGTGATGACTTCACTCTTAAATTGATTGACCGTACCGAAATAAGAAGAGCCGCTGACATCCACCAGCAACATAACCGTCAATTCTCTTTCTTCTTCAAAAACCTTGACGTGTGGGTCTCCTGTTCTTGCCGTTACATTCCAGTCAATATTTCTGACGTCGTCGCCAAACTGATAGGCCCGGACTTCGCTGAAGGACATTCCCCTTCCCTTGAAAGCACTGTGGTACTCCCCCGAGAAGATGTGCTTGCTCAGGCCCTTGGTCTTAATTTCAATCTTGCGGACTTTTCTCAGTAACTCACTGGTTTCCATACAGTCGGTTTGTTTTTTAGGGAGCATTTCATCCGCCTGAGGCGGATGAAATGCTCCCTAAAAAAAATCCTATAATTTTTCCCTATGGTACTTCAATAGTATCCAACACCTTATTAATGATATCTTCTGCATCTATTTCTTCTGCTTCCGCCTCATACGTCAGGCCGATACGATGGCGCATCACATCATGGCATACATTGCGTACATCTTCCGGTATTACATATCCCCTTCTTTTGATAAAAGCCAGGGCTTTGGCAGCCAAAGCCAGGTTAATACTGGCACGCGGAGAGCCTCCATAGTTGATGAGATGCTCCAGGTTGCGGAGACCGTAATCAGCCGGATTCCGGGTAGCAAAAACAATATCAAGAATATAGCGCTCGATTTTTTCGTCCATATATACCTTACGAACAGAGGAACGAGCTTTGATAATCGTTTTCGGATCTACTACAGGAGTCACCTCGTCAAAATTTTCATCACTCAGATTACGACGGATAATTTCCTGTTCTTCCTCTTTCGTGGGATAGGTGATCTTCACTTTCAGCATAAAACGGTCGACCTGTGCTTCCGGAAGCGGGTAAGTACCTTCCTGTTCGATCGGGTTTTGGGTAGCCAGTACCAAAAAGGGTTCTTCCAACTTGAAAGTTTCCGTTCCGATGGTCACCTGGCGTTCCTGCATGGCTTCCAGCAAAGCAGACTGTACTTTCGCAGGTGCCCGGTTAATTTCATCCGCCAGAATAAAATTGGCAAAAATAGGACCTTTACTCACCGAAAACTCACTTTTGCTGGGATTGTAGATCATCGTACCGATGATATCGGCCGGCAAAAGGTCGGGCGTAAACTGGATACGGCTGAAATCCGCCTTGATTGCACGAGCCAGCGTTTTTATCGCCAATGTTTTGGCCAAGCCGGGCAGACCTTCGAGCAAAACATGCCCCTTAGTCAATAAGCCCAGCATCAGTCGCTCGATCATATGATCCTGACCGACGATTACCTTGCGCGTCTCGGAATTGAGTTCATCAATAAAGGCACTGTCCAGAAAGATTTGTTGGTTAAGTGCTTCAATGTCCACTGTATGCATACTGAAAGTAGTTTGGAGTTGATCACCATCTAATTTTAGTGGCCCACAAATTTGCTAATTTTTTTCTACTCTACATAACGATCCCTTATTATGCCGGCCGCTTTTAAAATAGCTTTAATGCATCTTAACACTGCTTAACGTTTGAAGGCCTGGGCAAAAAATGACACTCGCCACAAAAAAGACTACTGATCACAAAAAAATTGAGGATTTCTTATTTAATCTTTTCATTTGAAAGAAAAAATCAACATGAAAGTACCGTTTTTTCTATTTGCGCTATTTGGACTAAGCTGCTTTTCTATTAACCCATCCTTCGGACAGCGAACTTTTGCAGACTTCCAGTTTCAAGGAAAAAAGCATGAATATGCCGTCCAACTTCCCGCAAATTTTACTCGAACTGGACGTCAATAGTCGTATTGAAATCATCAAAAACGGAAAGCATGTACTGTCCGAATTGATCGGTGCCGGATTTCTGGAAAAAGCGCACCGATTGCGATGAGATCCCTCGTCCTTCGACCTTCGACCTTCGACCCTCGCCCTTCGCCCCTCGTCCTTCTCACTGAATCGTATCCGGCAAAAAGGGCTTAACCGGCGTAGAATCTTTCAGCATCTTCTTCTCTGGCGCTATTGGCTTATGTGGAATCGGAGGCCTGGTAATGGTATCTTTTGCCATTTTAGCTTCCACGAAGAGAATGGAATCGGCCAGGCGGTTGGCCTCGCGGATCAGGCCATCCCAGCAGCGCTCTTCGCGAATACTTTTATAGTTGTTGATTCGCTCCTGGAGGGCTTCATCCATGAGTTGTTTTACGATCGCCTCCTTATCATAAGAAGGCTGGCAGGCAAAGGCCATAAAGAGGAGTGGAAAAAGTAGTTGCTTCCTCATTTTATTGCTCATTTTTCATCAAGCGCCGACGAATGCGGATCTCTTCTTCCCTTCGTACCTGCACGATCGAGTCGACGGCGGCCCAAAGCTTGGTTTCCATCGTCACCTCACACAGGCTATCGGTTTCTGCTCGAAGGTCTGCCACAATTTTGGAAAAAACAGTATCTACCTGTGTCCGCTGCCTGCTGGTTAATTTGTCGGGAGGCGGTTCTACACAGGAGGGAAAGCTGGTAAGCCATAAAGAGAATAAAACGGCTGTTAACAAGCCGGTTGTCAAATGTTTTTTCATCAGTCTACCTTGATGATCTTTTTGCGTAATTCAAAGTTTTTCCCCAGATAAACCTTACGGACCATTTCATCGGCGGCCAGTTCTTCAGCTGTTCCGGCTTTGAGAATGCTTCCTTCAAACATCAGGTAGGCCCGGTCGGTTATGGAGAGTGTTTCCTGAACGTTATGGTCAGTGATCAGGATTCCTATGTTTTTAGTTTTTAACTTGGCCACGATGTACTGGATATCTTCCACTGCAATGGGATCGATCCCGGCAAAAGGTTCATCCAATAAAATAAACTTGGGTGAAGTAGCCAATGCACGGGCTATTTCCGTACGTCGCCGCTCGCCACCTGATAAGGTATCTCCCCTGCTCTTGCGGACCTTTTCAAGGCCAAATTCATTAATAAGTTCTTCCAATCGATCCTTCTGCTCCGCTTTCGATAGCTTGGTCATTTCCAATACCGCTGCGATATTATCCTCAACACTTAATTTTCTGAAAACAGAAGGCTCCTGCGGCAGGTATCCGATCCCTTTCTGGGCACGCTTGTACATTGGCAATTCCGTAATGTCTTCTTTATTTAGAAAAACGCGGCCTTCGTTGGGTTTTATAAAACCTACCGTCATATAAAAAGTAGTAGTTTTACCTGCTCCGTTAGGGCCTAACAAACCCACGATCTCTCCCTGAAGGACATCTAAAGAAACCCCTCTGACGACTTCCCGTTTTCCATAAATCTTTACTAAGTCTCTCGCCTTTAAAGTCAATTGCTCGGTATCTGCCATATATCCGGAATTCTCTGTTTAGTCTATGATAATGTACTTATGTAAAAACCTGAAGCCCAGGGTTAGTTCAAAGGTAGTGTTGGAAATTGCCCGTTCACCAATGGTGGTGGTAGGTTCCGAAGCCCAGGGACTCGGGTTGATAACGTTGTCAATTCGTGGCTGATTGTACTGCTTGGAAAAATCTGGATTGACCGTAACTTCTATGACCATGCCTATTAATTCAGAGAAAGGCAGTTGGAGTCCTCCACCTACGGAAACACCATAGTTGAATTTATTCACAAAGCCGTCAAAGGGGTAGTAAATCG
Organism: Bacteroidia bacterium; assembly: GCA_030430845.1. Classification (GTDB taxonomy): domain Bacteria; phylum Bacteroidota; class Bacteroidia; order Chitinophagales; family Saprospiraceae; genus JANQPA01. Next base: position 25,366 of record JAUIKE010000077.1, read on the forward strand.
CGTATGGATCCGTCTCGTCCACCCCATCAGGCCGCAATTTGGTACTGATAGTATAATCCCCGCGAATACCAAATGAATAATACCACTTGGTATCGCTCAGGCCTAAGTCAAATTTTTGCTTGGCGCCCAGGGTCAGCGTCAGATTTCTGAACTCAAAGGGAATCGTTAGCCCACCAAAATTTCGAGTCACTCCATTAGGGTCTGTGAATGTTTGGCGGCGAAAACGAAGCGCACTCCCTTTTATGTTGTACCCTCCTTGTGCAAACAAAGCCCAGGGCTCCTCTTCCTGTGCAGATTCTATGAACAGGTATCCATGGTAACGATACAGCGGCTCCCGGCTTGAAAAGCTCGTGTTCCATTTTTGTAGTCCTAGTGTGAACCCTCCTTTTACTCCAAAAGCGTAGTCCTGGGCTTTCATGTCCGTCATGCTTATTATCAAGATACCCAGGACAAGTAGTATTGTTTTTTTCAACATAACCGTATTTTTTTACAACTACCGCAAAGGTAATGTTTTTCTTTTGGTAGGGAGAAAATATAAAAGGTAGAAGAGACAGATGGTTCTTCTACCTTTATGGGTCATTTATGTTGTGGGAAATGAGATGTATTTTTAGCTGCACCTGAGTGCGGCTAAAAATACAATCAAATTACCTGCCTAAGCTCTATTCATCAAAATCAACTGCTTAGTAATCACTTTCTCTCCCTGCTGGATAGACAATAATAAGGTACCCGGCGTTGCTTTACGGAGGTTTAGTTCCTTTTTGTACAAACCATCAAAGTTGTTCAGTTGCTCCTGATAGATCACTCTTCCGGAAGCATCCAGGACGCGGATATTGGTAGGTACCGCTTCTGCCTTAAATTCGATGGTAATGTCCCCCAAAGAAGGGTTCGGGAAAGCCTGCCAGTGCTCTAATTCCAGCGTCGGCATTTCGCGAGGCTGAACCAGCGGCTCGGGCTTCTCCTCTACCGGAGCCAATGCAGGCTGCTCAACTGGTGCAACAGGCTCATCCGCTACCTCATCAACAGTAGGCTCTGCACAAGTTTTGAAACGTGCATTGATGTCGATGTAGTCGCCGCCGCGATTGATCAGCAAAGTGAACTCTTCACCCGGCTCGTGTTTGTCGCGCTCATAGCGCAATTGATTACCGGTAGTGACGTCCACCTGATCTAGCGACAGGATGATATCGCCGGCCTGCACGCCGTACATTTCTGCAGGAGTATTGCCGATGATGCTGGTAACACGTACTCCTTCACCTTCCTGAGAAGCAAAATCAGTCGTGTACACACCGATGAAAACGTCGCAAGGATCACGCTCGTCATTCAGTCGGTAGCGAGTATATTCTCTTCCAGTAAGGGTAACATTCAAGCTCAAAGGCTGGCCGTCGCGGAGAACCTCCAGCGTTACATGATCGTTGGGTTGGTGCCGGGCTAAAACAGGGGTCAGGCCATTGCTTCCGTTGGTCGGCGCATTGTTGATCGACAGAACGACATCGCCGCGCTGCAACCCGCCGGCCTCTGCACCAGAGCCTTCGACTACTCTATTCACGCGGAAGCCAATGTTCCCATCTGTATGGCCGGCCACCACGCCTAGAAAGGCCTTTTCAGCTCTTTCCGGTATCAATCGCTGATTTTCGCGATGTTCGTAATAAGTGCCGCCCCGCATGAACCGGACTTCTTTCAGTTCGTGAAGCTCTCCTTTCAGTTCTTCAATCTTTTTTAGATTTCCTTCTTGTTTTAGTTGACCGAGTTTTTCTTCGAGTTCCTTCATTTTAACGTGGAAGGCTTCAATTTCTTTGCCTTCTTCGCCAGCTTCGCGGATGTAAATGACGGTATCGTCATCGCCTTTGACGACTTTTTCAATTTTGGTAATGCTGCCATCCTTGTTTTTTTTGATGACGATCACCTTTTTGTCGGAATCCTGCGCCAATAGGGATCCACCTAAAATTAGCGCCAAGGCTAATAGTAGAACATTTTTCATAACTGTCTTTTGTGATGAAAAGAATTTAATTTGTATGTCGCTATTAATGACAAGGGATTTATAATAGCGTTGCATGATGGTTACGAAAATTTTCGTAGGGGTGGCAAGTTGGGATGCTGGGCTCGGCCAGGACTCGGTGGATGCTGGATGCTTTTGCGACCTGCGGCCGCAGGATGCTGGACGTTTGCTTGGGCTTTAGTAGGAGCATTAACTTCAATTTTTGGAAAATCCGTTGGTGGGGTATAAATCAATCAAGTGGTATTATGTTTTTGCCTGAAGGGCAAATATAAAAACAACTCCGGGCGCCGCCCGGAGTGTAGAAACTCCTACCTCCAGACGCCCCGAAGGGGCAGCTTAATTGGAAGCCCTTTCAGGGCGGAAAATGGGGATGTTCTTTATTGCCCGGAGCGTTGCTCCGGGCAATAAGTAGAAAGTCCTTTCAGGACAACACCAAGAATAGATTGAATGCTACTCCGGCACAAAATCACCTGGCGTTTTGATGTCAATAAAAGCATAAATCGCTTTCAATTCTTCATCCGTCAAACTTAAAAAAGGAGTCATCACAGCAGGCTTCCACTTATTCCAAACTTCCAAAGCAATAGGATCACCCGCGGCGATCATAGCCTGACTGTTCCGGGTAAAGGCGTAGAGCCATTCGCGACTACGGAGTTGGGTAATACCTCCGAGGGCCGGGCCGCTGGCCCTGGTAATCATATCGACGGCATGGCAAACCCCGCAATTCCTCTTGAAAAGGCTTCTTCCTGTTTTAAAGACTGCATAAAGAGCCTCATCCAATATCACCGTATCAATAGAAGATAATTGCCACTCCCCTTTTTTATCCATGGAATAGACCGTATGCACCCTAAAAAGGTCATTTTCTATGGGCACAGGCTTATTTTTCTGTTCTAAAGGGGTACTCGGCCCCAACTGCCACCACATCCAGCCGCCTAAAAGGATGGCGACCGTTCCCCACAAAAAAACAGATGGACTTAGAAAAGAAAACACTCGGCCTTGTATCCTCCATTTTATTTCATCCCATGCCCCGGCCTCTGGCTGCCGGTCGAAGCCGATCAATATATCCTGCAGTTCTTTTTCAAATTCGTCTCTCATGAGTCAACAGATTTAAGTTTTTGAAATGCGGCCCTAACAGCCTTTCTGGCCCTGGCGTACTGAGAGCGGGAAGTACTTTCGGAGATACCTAACACCTGGGCAATTTCTTTATGGGAATAGCCTTCCAGGGCATATAGGTTAAACACGGTTTGGTAGCCTGGCGGAAGCTGCCGGATCAGTTGAATGACGGCCTCGGCTTTTTCGGAAGGTTCGGAATTCACTTTTTGCACGAAAGGCAAATTTTGGAGGTCTACCTTATCATCCATCGGCATCCGCTTTTTTCTCAAAAGAGAAAGAATCCGGTTGATCATCACCCGCTCCATCCACTTGATGAGCGGCCCATCCGCCCGATACTGCGATAAAGAGCGAAAGATCTTTACAAAACCTTCCTGGAGGAAATCATGGGCTTCGGCTTCCGAGCGGGCATAGCGCTGGCAGAGGCCAAACAGACGAACCTTATATTTTTCATACAATTCAAACTGTGCTTTGCGATCCTTTTTCAAACACCTACGGATGAGTGCCGAATCGCTTTCAGGTATCTCCATGCATACGTACTTTGTATTAAAGGCGAGGAGAAAAATAAAAATGCTGCATCGAATCATAAAAAAATGATTCGATGCAGCACTAGAATTTATCAAAAAAGCTTGCGCGGGAGTGCAATTTTTTACCAACTCACTCCGGCTCCACCGCCACCGGAAGAACCTCCGCCCCAGCTAGAGCTGCCGCCACCGCTAAAGCCGCCTCTGGAGCCCCCGCCGATGGTACCGGAAGAACTCCGGGTTTTCTTTGGAATGGTTCTATAGTCCACTTTCCGGTAGTTGCAATGCTTACATTTATGCTCCACCTCTTTTTTACCGGAAGAATAATAAGTCGCTTGTCGCACGATCCGCGTACGGGACAAATGGTAAGTGATAAAGCCACATTTGGGGCATTTCTTATATTTTGTCAGACGCGCGGCGTATCGCAACACCAGTACATCATCATGATCATCGGTCACCCACACATCGTAGTCGACCGAGCCCAATTCTTCCTCGGTGATTTGCCCCTCTGTCAAAAACTGATCGTCCTCTTCCTCGTTGAGTTTGTGCATAGGCTTGCCATTAAGGGGACTAAAGCGGGGCTGATTACGGAATTTATTCATCATCCGCTTGACGTAGAAGTAGACTAAAATATAGGGCAGGGGCAGTAAAAAGATGAGCCACAGAAAAGAAGATTTGCGGATCGACAGGTATTTATCGTACACATCCTCTTTACTCCTCACCACGGCAATGACGCGCATCATAATGATCAGCCCCACCACCAGGCTAATGAAAAGATAAATAGCCAGGAAAGGCGGTACGCCGGTAGTCTCCTGGAAAGATTTTCGATTTCGGGCATCTACTTCTTCTCTGACATTCGGATCTTCGAGTGATTCTTTGACCTTTCGGGTGGTAGCGATCAGTCCTTCGCCATATTTCCCTTCTTTGAAATAAGGGACGAGTACCTGCATACCGATTCGATAGCAAATGACATCCGGCAGGACGCCTTCCAAGCCGTAGCCGGTTTCGAATTCCGTCCGGCGTTGGTCCATGACGGTAAAAATGAGTAGGCCGTTATCATTTTTGGCCTGGCCAACGCCCCAGTGTTCGAATAACTTTACGGCAAAATCCTTGGGGTTTTCGTCCCCGATGGAATTGACTATAACCACTGCGACCTGAACGGAGTTATTGTTTTCCAGGTCTGTCAGTAAGCGATTCAGTGTGCTCACATCTGAGGAAGAAATGATATTATCCGGATTGCTGACATAGCCGGTCCCGCCCTGCTTCGGGTTTGGGATGGTATTGTATTGATAGGCCGTCTGAGCCAAGGCTGTATAAGCAAGGCCTATGAAGAGCAAAAAGCTGCATCCGGCTTTTCGAATTGATCTTTTCATTTGTTCGTTAGTGGGTTTTTCAGACTGTTGAAGGTACTAACTTTTGTGGTTAAAGTCTGTGTCTAGATTAAGTATATATTGCTTGCAGCTATGGCTACAGGCAATATATACTTAATTTAGATTGAATTTTCGATTTGCAGAAAAGCTTTTTTTGGCGGGAACGGTATTTTTTCCAACCTTTACTGTACAAAAGATAAAGGACATGCAGCCAATTTATAAAGCCATTCTACTTTTCCTCTTTCTTTCTGTAAGCATGGGTGTCAAGGCACAGTCGGCCTACTTTTCGGACAGCACGCGGATCAGCTTGCTGGTGTCTTCTCCGGGCAGTGAGTTGTACACGGCCTTTGGTCACAGCGCCATTCGGGTGACGGATTACAAGCGCGACATCGACTGGGTGTTCAACTATGGCGTGTTCGACTTTGACACGCCTAATTTTTACAGCAAATTTGTACGGGGGAAACTGTTGTACAAATTAGCTATTCAGGAATTCCCTTCTTACTGGAGGAGCTATACCGGCTCTCAGCAATTGGTTACGGAGCAGGTGTTTCAGTTAAACGGCATTCAGAAGCAGGATTTTCTTCGATTCCTGATGGAAAATTACAAACCAGAGAACCGTTATTACCTGTACGATTTTTTCTATGACAATTGCGCTACCCGCATCCGGGATATTGTAGAAGAGGTAACGACCGAAGATCTAATGATTCCCAAAAGCGCGACGGCCAAGGATCCTGCTTTCAGAGATCTACTGCATTATTTTGTAGGGAAGCGATACTGGACCTCCTTTGGTATCGACATTCTTTTAGGGCTTGAGGCGGATAAAGTAGCTGATTTAAGGCATCAGATGTTTTTGCCGGAATTCCTTTCAAAAAATCTGGGAGAGTACCAGCTGGAAAAAGAAAACGGTGTTGAGAGGGTGCTTAGCGAGCCAGTGGTGCTGATGGAAGAAGGCCCGGAGCAGCCGTTGCTCAATTGGTTTCTCAGGCCCGTGTTTGTTATGAGTTTAATTTGCTTGCTGCTCTTGTTAGCCAGTATAAAACTCTCTAAAAAAGGGCGCAGGAATTTAGACCGTATATTGTTTATCGTACTAGGCCTTTGCGGTTTTTTCATACTCTTCATGTGGTTCGGCACGGATCACATCGCCACCAAGCGCAACTTAAATTTGGTGTGGTTAAATCCCCTTTATCTGATTTTTGCCTTTGTTCTGTCGAGGCCCAAGCTTTTATTACACAAAATCCTAAAGTGGGTTTTGTTGGTCTGTAACCTCGCCCTTTTGGTAGGTTTTGCCTGGTGGCCGCAGTACGTGCACCCCGCTTTTTTGCCCGTGATCGGCTTGAGTATTTTTAGAGTGGTAGACTACATCAAAATTAGAGGCTAGAGGGGGGCGGTAGTCACCTGGTGACTGCGAGTCGCCAGGTGACTACCGAAAGTTCGGCAATTTTCGCCAAAAATGCCCCCAGCTGTCCGCTTTTGTCCGAAATTGTCCGACTGCCCGACTGGGTTTTCCTATTTTTATTAATAATTTTAATGATTCGCCGCTTAGTGGTGGGGAAAGCATTATCTTTTATTTCCCATTTTTTCACATAAAATCCACGTGCATTATGAAGACTAGGACTTTACTATTGCTAACTGGTCTTTTCTTATGCTCATTAGCAGTAATGAACGCACAAGAAGCTATGACCTATCAAACGCCTTCTAAAGAAATTGCCCAGCTTGTAGATGCTCCTTTACCTCCAATCGTAAGTGTTAATGCTACCAAGGACTGGATGCTGCTGATCCATCAGCCTGGCTATCCATCCATAGAAGAGTTGTCACAACCCGAACTTCGCCTGGCCGGCCTACGCATGAATCCGCGTACCAATGGCAGTAGTCGGGGCAGAAGCTATAATGGGCTGAGCCTGAAAAATATCCAGTCTGGCAAAGACTTTGAGGTAACAGGCTTGCCCGAAAAAGCCCAAATCGAGAATATTGGATGGTCTCCGGATGGGCAAGGCGTAGCTTTTACCATCACCAGGAACAATGCCATTGAGCTATGGCACCTTGACGTGGCCGATCAGGAAGCTAAAGCACTCACCAAAGGCATCATCAACGATGTTATGGGTTCACCTTATGAGTGGATGCCCGACAGCAAGCACATAATAGTAAAAACGATCCTGGAAGGGCGCGGAGGAGCTCCTGAGCAACCTGATATCCCATCCGGGCCCGTCATTCAGGAATCCTCCGGAAAAGAGACTACTTTGCGTACCTGGCAAGACTTACTCAAAAATCCTTATGACGAATCTGTTTTTGAATATTATACCAGCGCTCAGCTACACCTCCTGAACCTGGAAACGGGCGACATGAAAAAGTTCGGCCCGGCAGGTATCATTCGTAGCTTTGATCCTTCGCCGGATGGGAAGTATGTTATGATCAGCAGTGTACAAAAACCCTTTTCTTACCTGGTTCCTTACCGTTATTTCCCAACTACCTACGATATTCTGGATATCAATGGCAGAGCAGTAAAAAGACTAGCAGACCTCCCTCTGATCGACAAGCTGCCTAAAGGCTTCGGTGCCGTACCGACCGGGCCGAGAAGCATTGGTTGGAGAGCCGATGAGCCGGCCACTGCTTATTGGGTGGAGGCGCAGGATGGTGGAGATCCCAGTGTAGAAACGGAAGTTAGAGACCGCTTGTTCTACCTGTCGGCTCCTTTTGACGGAAAAAAAGTGGCAGGCATTCCATTTAAATTGCGGTACAGCGGCATAAATTGGGGAAATGGCCAATTGGCTGTAGCTTATGAATCCTGGTTTGCTTCCCGACAGCGCATAACCAGCAAGTTCAGGCCGGGCGATGCCGACAGCAAAGAAGTACTGTTCGATTATTCGACCGAAAATCGCTATGATAATCCGGGCAGTTTTGCGACGACCCAAAATGATTATGGAAGAAACGTTTTGTTAAGCAGTAAAGACGGTAATCGCCTATTCCTGACCGGGCAGGGTTCCTCCCCGCAAGGTGATCGGCCTTTCCTGCGGGAGTTTGACCTGACGACCAAAGAAACCAAAGAATACTGGCGCTCCAAAGCTCCTTATTACGAAACCCCCTACACCATTCTGGATCCCGATAAATCGCTGATCATTACGAGAAGAGAGTCTAAACAGGAAGCGCCCAACTACTTTATCCGCAATTGGAAAAATGGGAAATTAACAGCACTCACAGAGTTTGAGCATCCTTATCCAGGACTGGAAGGTGTCGAAAAACAGGTGGTCAAGTATAAAAGAAAAGACGGTATAGACCTTCAAGGCGACCTCTATTTACCCAAAGGTTTCCGCCCTGGAGTAGACGATCCGCTGCCTGTTATTGTGTGGGCCTATCCGCGCGAATACAAGAGTGCAGCAGACGCCTCGCAGGTATCCGGTTCTCCTTATCAATTCATTCGCTTGAGTTGGGGCAGCCCTATTTACTGGGTGGCTAAAGGATATGCCGTACTGAACAATGCCTCTATGCCCATCGTAGGCGAGGGAGATGATGAGCCGAACGATTCTTTCCGCAAACAATTAGTAGACAATGCAGAAGCTGCGGTAGAGAAACTAGTGGACATGAAAGTAGCTGACCGGGGCAAGATTGCCGTCGGGGGGCATTCTTACGGAGCTTTTATGACTGCGAACTTGCTGGCTCATTCCGATCTCTTTGCGGCCGGTATTGCCCGAAGTGGTGCCTACAACAGAACCTTAACGCCTTTTGGTTTCCAGCGGGAAGAAAGAACCTACTGGGATTCTCCGGAGGTGTATTATACCATGTCGCCTTTCATGCATGCCGATAAGATCAATGAGCCTATGCTTATGATCCACGGTGAAGCAGATAATAACAGTGGTACCTTCCCACTTCAGAGTAAGCGTATGTATTCGGCAATAAACGGCCTGGGGGGCATTGCCCGCCTGGTTATGTTGCCGCATGAAAGCCACGGCTATCGGGCGCGTGAATCCGTGATGCATATGTTTTGGGAAATGGATCAGTGGTTGGAGAAGTATGTAAAGAATAGGAAAGTTGTACCTTAAATAAAAAATTGCGGGGCGTCCGCCCCGCAATTTTTTATTTAAGATATTGCATGTTGCTCCTAATCATCTCCATCCGCTGCGCCGTAGTCGTGCGCGTATCCCGTCCATCAGGAGGCGTATTCATCAAATAATCGGTTATTTTATCAATATTAGTAACAGCCACGTGCACACGGGTATCCGAGGAGCTATAGTAAATAAGGATAGATCCATCATCACGCAGGACCCAACCATTAGAAAAAACTTTATTGCCTTCATCTCCCATTCTTTCCTTTCCTTCCGGCGCCAGCAGATAGCCTCCCGGTTCGTAGATTACTTTGAGCGGATCCTTGAGGTCCGTCATAAAGGTATAAAGCACTGACCTGACCCCCGCATCCGTATACCGAGTTCCGTAAGCCAGGTGCACCCAACCATGGGGTGTTTTGAGGGGAGGAGCGCCCGGGCCGGTGCCAGATTCGTTAATGGAAAAAAAGCGGCGGCGGTTGATTGGACGAATCTGCTCTACTACCGGATTTTCGATGGTTTTCAGAATGGCCAGTCGCACACCGGGAGCCGTGTCCATCGTCAATGATTTGACGGAAGATTGAATATAGAAAGCATATTTCCCATTCACCAACTCAGGGTGCAGGATACAATCACAAGGCGTATTGTCCGGCATTTGAAGGTTAGGCAGGCGTTCCCAATTAACAAAATCCTTTGTGCGCATGATCGCACACTTGACCTTGATAGCTGACAGATCATTGGGGCGGCCTTCATCTTTGATTTCGGTATCAAAAGAGGCATAAATATAGCCATCGTCGTGTCGTGTCAGCCGCATATCCGCATAATTGACCTCTACCGCATTTTCCATAGGAGGGATCTCCAGTGGAAAATCCCGAAAGCGAAAATTATCCACGCCGGTTTCACTTTCGGCAACGGCGAAAAAAGATTTTCGGTCGTACCCTTCCACCCGGGCTACCAGATAAATTTTCCCTTCAAACTCAATAGCAGCTGGATTGAACACAGAATTCACCCCCATCCGAGTCATGAAGTACGGATTCGTATCAGGGTTCAAGTCGTAGATCCATTGAGGAGGAATGTGGTCGGCGGTCAAAACCGGATTCCGGTAACGGGAAAAAATACCGTTACCGGAGCCTTTTTTCTTATTTCTTTTTTTTAGCAAAGTATTGTAATCGTCAAATACCTGTAGCTTTCTCGATTTAAAGAACTCCGACATGCTGCATTAGAATTTAGGAATAATGAGCCGAAGTTAGTCAATTGTAAGTTAGATTAATAAAAAATCGACTCACCGTTTTTCACTAATCCAACAAAACCAGGGTCACCTCCGCATTTTTAAATCTCGGCATGCACATGCCCACATCAGCTCCGATATAAGTTGGGTCACAAATAACGAAGCGTTTTCCTTCGTGTTCCAGAAAATCGCCCTGAATATTATCGTTAAATCGAACGGCCGTTGCCAGGTGGTTGGGAAAAATAAGGCCAATCACTTCCAGGTTGAGCATATTGCGCACCAAGGTACTGAATAAAGCCGAGCGGTCTTCACAATCGGAGAAAGGGAAGTGCATCAGTTCCTCTGGATAAAAATATTTTTCTACACCGAATTGATCCTGATCCGTTTTGTAGGCAAAGGCTTTTTGTACAAATCGGAGAATAACATTTACCTGCTCCCGTTCCGATTTACCTTGCAAAATAGGCAGCAAGGCGTTCCGGATAGAAGCATAAGCCGATTCACTGAGTGGAGCAGACAAAGTTACCTCGAAATCCACATGAGGCATGTCCTGGTAAAAGTCAACCAAAGTTGTGTTATAATTGACCGGAACCTGGTAGGTCTGATAATTGTACTCAAAGCTGAGTTGCTTTTGACGAGTCTGGCTGCTCAGGCGCAACGGTTTTTTGAAGGTAAAATCAATCCGGCGACTGCTGTTGCCGTACTGGCCTTTATAGGTAACGATCGATTCGTTTCGATCCAGATTTCGACCGAAAGTAAAAACATAGAAATAAACGCCTTCGATGGTCAGGTACGGTTTTTCAAATACCTGCTGATAGCTTGGGATCAGTAAAAATATGGAGCTATTGGTATAGCCCATTTTTACCTGATAGCCACTTTTATTTAAGACGAAGCAGGTGAAGATCACTTGCTGATCGACACTATTTGGGAAAATCGTTGAAGCCACTGAGCGAGTTAGTTGCAGGTAGCCCCAATCATTGAGTTGCTTAGCATCTGCCATAATATTGATCTCCCGGTATAGCTGATTAAAGTGCCGGGCGCCGGCCAGGGTTTCCCAGGCTTTGGGGATGCCTTCTCCGTAGGGCTGCGTCAGTTGGTACTGGTAGCCGGGGTCATAAGAAAAACGAATATTATCCGTATAAAAAGAGCTCGACATCATTTGAGGCTGATTCATCATGTCATCGAGTTTTTCGTCCATGCTCCGGTCTTCCTCCGGGAGTTCCTTTTTTCGCTCAGGAAGTGGCGGCAATTCCGGCTCGGGGTCTATGCGTTGGGGGGAATTTCCTATCTTTTC
>JAUIKE010000078.1 GCA_030430845.1 Bacteroidia bacterium
AATAGCTCGCATATTTTGTTTGTTGCTTTAAACTAAAATACGCATACTTTACTCAATTGAAGAACCTTTTATTTTAAATGTCAACCGGCATGTGAAACATGCCAAAAAACACCCCTTAAAAAGAATGATATGGGGCTGCTCATAACGACGAAGGAGTTATGAGACAGCCCCAACATCTAGTGTTAATCCCTTAAAATAAGCAGTTTCATCATTTCGTAGGCAGAAATCCGGCCTTTTTCCCGGATAAAATCTCTGGGTGTATCGTCGCCAATCTCGTAAGTGACTGCATCGGCCTTGAGTTGGGTAGCGAACCAGTTTTTAGAAGTTGGTGTCAGGGCTGCACTGGGAGCATCGCGCGGTGTGTATCCGGGAATAGCCTCAGCGATTCCTTGTAGCCAATAATCTTTGAAGCCTTTAATGTGAGCAGGTACTTCATCAGTCATGGTATAAAAAACATCGTCCCAGGTAGAATGGAAATCGAGTCCGAGCACTGCTTTATTTTTATGTTGGCGCAGCGTTTTCACAAAATAGTTGGCTACTTGCCGGACCTCCGGCTGATGATAGTAGGCCCAATCTCTGTTTAGATCCACCCCTCCGACATTGTGCCTCCAGTGCCCCAGGTCCACGCCATCCGGGTTCATTAGTGGGAAAACCAGAATGCGAAATTGGGCTCGAAAAGCATTGGCAATTGGCGTATCTTCCAGGATGGCATCTACAAAAGCCTGCATGGCCAGGTAGCCGGTCACCTCTGGTGGATGTTGACGACTGATGATCAGCACCGCCTCTTTTTTACGCAATTCCCCACGTCCTATTTCAAGATGCAGCAAATCCCGATCCAAACGGCTTTTCCCGATGGTAGAAAAAGAGACATCCGAATGAGCCGCTTTTTCCAAACACCAGGCTCGAACATCCGAACTGGTATTCAGTTCCTGCGCAGCCAGCCAAATAGTATCTGGAGAAACAGATAGATTCAGATATGCATTTACAGAATCGGCAGCCAGCCGAAAATCAGTTGAATCGATCCATTCCCAACTCTTACCATTCCGACTTAATTTAGGATAATAACGATGCCGACCATTAGGATAATTCAATTCCAGCAAGATCTCTTTCTCGGTATCTGACCAGATCTTGAATCCATAATAAGGGCTCGGATTAATGGGTTCATTCTCAGCCTCAATAGTTATTTGAAGCGTATCTTCATTGAACCTGCAGTCATTTACCCTGGCCCCGTCGAAGCGATTGTCTACATATATGCCTGCTGATTCTATGTGATAAACCTTTTTTTCCTGATAAGCAATTGGCTTACTTTTTGTGTCTACCGGCCGGGGAAAATCATAGGGTTTGGCCTTATAGCTTCCACATTGGAATACTAAAAAAGGAAGAATAAAAAGTGACCAATGACGAAGGAAAAGCTTTAGTTGAGGCATATTTACCTAATTATTTTTTTAAGAGACTTTAGCTGCCAGGTAGTCCTCGACGGCATTACGGAACAAGCCCGCCAATTTCTTCGTAATCGGGCCCGGCTTTCCATCACCGATTTGTAGGTCATCGACAAAAACGATGGGCATCACCTTTTTGGTGGAGCTGGTAATGAACACCTCCTTGGCATCTTTCAGCTCATTCACGGCTACTTCGCGCTCTTCGACCGGAAACAATTGATGAGCAATTTTGAGTACTTGCTTACGAGTAATACCGCGCAGGATCTTGGAAGCAGGGGTGACAATGCGTTCGTCTTTTGTAACGATAAAAATATTAGCCCGCACCGATTCGCGGAGTAAGGAACCATCATTGTACAAGACCTCCACAGCTCCGGCTTTTTTGACGGCCGGCAACATTCTTATCCCCATGGTATAATTAGTGGTTTTTACCTCCGGAACGTCTCGTTGATAATTTACTGACACCAATCCGGTCCCTTCTGAATAATGGGTAGCCGGAAAACCTCCTGCCGGATTCATCATAATCATGAAGCTAGGTTGCACAGGAGCATAATTGTCGGGAGACAGTCCTCCTGTGGCTAACAGGCGCATGCCTGCATCTTTCAGGCCGTTCGCTTCTATGAGATTAAAGATCTGTTCTTTGAGTGTTTCGGAAGTCAGCCCAATGTCCAGATTCATATGCTTGGCGGAATTCAGGAAGCGCTCGGCATAATCATCTATGAATAAAGGCTGACCGGCCTCCACCAGAAAATAGTCAAAAATACCGTATCCTCTGATGAGCCCCAGATCATGAATGGGTACCGTAGCGCTTTGAGCGTCTACCAACTGGCCATTGATGTTGTAGTACTGGATCATGGTTGATGGTTAATGTGGTGTAATTAATCTATATTGGAATAAATCATTTACTTTTTTTTCCAACTATGATTTTTGTCATCCCAAGCCCTTATAGGACTTTCTACTTTCAGGGCGAAAGGTAAAAATTTTAATTAACATTGAACGTACTTTTAACAGGAGCCGTTCCGGCTATCAAAAGTCCGTTCAATACTCCAAAAAAAACTTTGGAATTTAAAACAAAAACAATAACTTCATTTCACTTTGGTTTTCATTAAAGAATTTTATTCTCCATTGATAAGAAAGGCCAAATTTGACCCTTCTCACACGGGCACAGTATTGTAGATTTTCTAACCACTAAAAAAAGACCTATGAGCTTCGAAACGAAAAACATTAGGAATGTCGCCTTGTTGGGACATTCCGGATCTGGGAAAACCGTTTTTGCAGAAACCATGCTGTTTGAGGCACACGAACTGAACAGGCGAGGAACGATAGCCGATGGAAGCACCGTATCCGATTATTCAGCACTGGAAAAAGAAAGAGGTGGCTCCATTTTTAGTGCGATGATGCACGTTAACTGGAAAGATTCCAAAATAAACATAATTGACACACCGGGTTTTGATGATTTTGTAGGTGAAGTGGTTTCTACCCTGAAAGTTGCCGATACAGCCGTTATCATGCTAAATGCAAAAAATGGTGTCGAAGTGGGAACTGAATTGATATGGGAATATGTTGAAGAATTTGATACACCCGCTCTTTTTGTCATAAATCAAGTAGATCATGAAAAAGCAGATTTTGAAAATACGCTTGAACAGACAAAGGCTACTTTCGGCCATAAAGTTATTCCTGTCCAATACCCATTACAGGTAGGTGAGGGGTTCAACACCATTGTAGATGCCCTGCGTATGACCATGTATGTATTCTCAGATGAGGGAGGACGCCCTGAAAAGCAACCTATCCCGGAATCGGAAATGCAAAGAGCGCAGGAAATGCACAATGCACTGGTAGAAGCGGCCGCAGAAAATGACGAAACTTTAATGGAGAAATTCTTCGATGCCGGTAGTTTGACCGAAGAAGAATTGGCCGAAGGGCTCCGTATTGCCATCGCTCACCAGGAGATCTATCCTGTCTTTTGTTGTTCCGCAACCAGCAATATGGGTAGTGGCCGGGTAATGGGTTTTATCAATGATGTATGCCCCTCCCCTGCTGATCGTCCTCCTGCCAGACTGGATGACGGAGAAACACTCCCTTGCACCAGCAATGGAGATACTTGCTTGTTTATCTATAAGACCATTTCAGAACCCCGGATCGGTAATGTGTCTTATTTTAAAGTATTTTCTGGTGTGATCAAAGCAGGTGATGAACTGGTGAATGCCAATAACCGCAACTCAGAGCGTTTTAGCCAAATATACATCGCCAATGGTAAAGACCGCACCCAGGTGGATGAACTGCGTGCCGGAGACATTGGTGTAACCGTCAAACTAAAAGATACACACACCAATAACACGCTCAACCCGAAAGGCGTGGATCGGAAAATCGAACGTATGCACTTTCCTCAGCCCCGTGTGAGAGTAGCCGTACAGCCTCCCGGCAAAGCCGATATGGAAAAACTGATCAAAGCCTTACATATTATTGAAGAAGAAGACCCAACACTGATTGTTGAGCAATCTAAAACACTCAAACAAACCCTCCTTCACGGCCAAGGGCAATTACACCTCGACCTGATCAAGCATCGGGTAGAAGGAATGAACGGTATCACGATGGAGTTCATCAAACCAAAAATATCTTATCGTGAAACCATCACCAAGGCAGCCAACAAACAATATCGACATAAGAAACAGTCGGGTGGTTCCGGACAGTTCGCTGAAGTGCATATGCGTATAGAACCTTATTATGACGATATGCCCGACCCGAGTGACCTGACGGTTAGGAACCGGGAAGTCGAAGAACTGCCGTGGGGTGGAAAATTAGGCTTCTATTGGTGTATCGTAGGTGGTTCGATCGACGCCAAATATTCCAATGCAATCAAAAAAGGTATTTTGTCAAAAATGGAGGAAGGGCCTCTAACCGGCTCTCCATCTCAAAACATCCGCGTCTGTATCTATGATGGGAAAATGCATTCCGTAGATTCCAATGATATGGCATTCATGCTTGCTTCTACTCAAGCTTTTAAGGCTGCCTTCATGCAAGCTGCACCTCAAATCATGGAGCCGATCTATGAGGTGGAGATCCTCTGTGCAGAAGATGTCATGGGGGATATCATGGGAGATCTCCAAACCCGAAGAGCCACCATTATGGGCATGGATGCTAAAGGACACTACCAAAAAATAATCGCGAAAGTGCCTTTAGCTGAACTGTACCAATACTCTTCCACTCTGAGATCACTCTCCCAGGGTAGAGCGAAGTTTACCAAGAAATTTTCAGAATACAGCTCTGTTCCGCATGATGTACAACAGCAATTAATTGCAGCGCATCAGGAAGAGGAAGCAACTGCTTAATCTTACATAAAAGGTGGTGCTGTGCACCACCTTTTATTATTAATTAACAGTTCTGACAAACCTCTGCCCATACGACTCGGTCCTGACCCCTCCCGGCCAGCCTCCAAAACGTCTGTAAGCCACCGGGCTATAGGGGTTAAATTCTCCATAAGGGCGGTCGTGGGTGTAAAAACCTCCTCCTCGGAAACCGAATCCCTCCGTTTCGAGCATACCAGAAGGCCAATCTTCTACATCAGCAAAGCCATAATAACTAATCTTCCCGTCTCCATGCTGCCCGGTAAAGGAACGTCCACGGGAGTCCCCGATTGTGATGACCCGTTCCCATATACTTCCAGCAAGATCCATGACCCAGTAATAGGAAGCTCCAAAGGCCGGTAAAGTCTCATCTGTCAATTGACTTTCATCCAAGCCATTGAGCAGTACCAGGTCTCCCTCTGAATTATTGATCCGCTGTAAGCCCTGCCTGGAATTAGTTCCCCAGGGAAAGCCGAAAGCGATGGGCTCACGAGGACCTCTGCAGGCTTTAACAAACTCCAACTCGGTCATAGGCCGCAGGCCGGCCCAGTCGGCATAGGCCATCCCGTCATCCCAGCTGACGTAATTCAGCGGGCGCTGTGGGGCCTTTGCAAAATACTTCCCATCCTTTATATAAATCGTTCCCCGGTTTTTATAATAATCTTTCATTCCGAACATACACCGATACATGGTCATACCGGAGGTAAGAGTATTGAGAAAATCAGCATACTGCCCCTGCGTCAGTTCGTATTTCATGATGTAGAAGGCCTTCACTCCTTTGGGGAAGGTAGCCGGAATCGGGCCTTTACCATCTCCTTCATAATTGTTATTCCCAAATTTGTAAGATAATTGCCCGGCGCTTTGGCCAACTTCAATGACCTGGTCCTCTCTTTGCACTTGATACAAACCATTGGGCTGGCCATTGGCATCTGAACGGAAAACGCCTCCAAATTTATGCGATTCAGGGTCGGGATCTCCCAGCGTATACCCTCCTTCGGGGATGTGCACCATTTCCAGGCCAAAAGTTTTGAAGTCCATCCCTCGTATCCGGCGAGGATTATCTATTTTTTCCAGATCTATCTGGACCCGAAGGGTGGTACGAATGTTTCCACGGCTGCTTTCAGCCGGAGAAACAAAAACACCAGTTCCGTCAGCCGGCACTTCAAATTCCAGCTGAGGCCCTTCCATTATTACAGCAGTGTGCCCTCCTTGTTTGAGAAAAGCATGGATCGATCCGCCGCCCGGGTTCAGGAACTTGGCAAAGACCCAGACGGCGTCGTGGTTTTTGTCGTTGTGCCAGGAGTTGTTCCAGCTAAGAGCTATATCGGCGAATAACTGATCCCCTTCCCAATAAAGGATGGAGTTGTCGATTTTCAGGTCGGAAGCTTTAAGCAAGGAACAAGAAAAAATGAAGAAATAAAAAACGAGTGAATAGAGTGATTGGGTTTTCATAAAAACAGTGTTTGTGGGTGAGCCATTAAGATACAGGATATCAGACATGTCATGTCTAGACATGACATGTCTTAACACAATTTTCACAATAGACTGGATGTTAAGTGGTTAGTGACTTTCACTCTAAGGGATATCTGCAAAGGCAAGGAGACATGGGGTTGTGTAAAAAGTCCTTCGGCCTTTTCACACAACCAATAATATTCTTTCCTGCCGGCCGGCAGGCGGGTAGGAGGTCCTTTTCTTTTCTGACAGCCAGTCAAAAATTTATCATTAAATGCCGGCAAAACGTCTGCCCAAAAGGCTTATCTTTAATCAAAGCTGTTTCAAGATGTTGGCCGTGTAAACAACAGGCAGCCTTATCACTCAGTTTTTTCATCCATCAAACCGTAACTCCCAATATGGATATTTTGAAAACACCTGTAATGAAATACGCTTGTATTATTCTCCTTTTGAATATTCTCAGTTGCCAAACTAGTCATCCAACAAAACCGATCCAACTGAGTGAGCTAAGCGTCAGCGACATTCATCAGGCTTATGAGGATGGTGAGTATAATAGTCATCAATTAGTACAAGCGTACCTGGAAAGAATTGAGAAAATAGATTCCATAACGAATGCCATTACACTTATTAATCCCGATGCTCTAAACATAGCCAGAGAACTTGTTGAAGAATACATTGGATATAATACAGGCATTATTGCTCCACATACTGGACAACCAGCCATTTCGGTCCCCATGGGTTTTCTGGAAGGAAACCTGCCTGCCTGCATTGAGTTCCTAGGCAGAATGTTTGCAGAACCTATATTGATAAAATTCGCCTATGCATTTGAGCAAGGAACCCATCACAGGGTTCCTCCTCAGTAAGGGTGATTGGTTAGAATCGCTCTAACGGTGCTTTAGGCCTTATGAACAAACCCACAAAAGACTTGTGTATGCCCAAAATTTCTGTGTGGCTTGCCAATTTATTACGTAGAACCCTTTATTCTCAAAACGATATCGGCACTAGCCGTGAAAAACCAGCATGGTATCAGAGGTACCTACTCGGACTACTTCCCTCCTTTCACAAACTAATCATGCCTGTGCTCCTCTCCCCCTTTTTTATCGGTAATCTTATTGCTCAAAACCTTCCACTGAGTTACTGGAGTACGGACCATGGGCTTTCTAATAATTGGATTTCCGATATTTTCCAAGACAGTAGAGGATTCATTTGGATAGGAACCCAAGATGGAGTGAATCGCTTTGATGGCTACGAATTCCGCAATTTTAAAAATGACCCTAATAATGAAAACAGCTTAGCCGGCAATTGGGTAAGGACTATTGCAGAAGATCAGGATGGGCACCTTTGGTTTGGAACCTATGGCGGCGGCTTAGCCCGTTTTGACCCTTTTACAGAAAAATTTACGAGATATTTATTTGATAAAAACAAAGATTCGTCTATTCCAGATAATGAAATATATAAAGTAGTGTGTGGAGCCGACAGAAGAGTTTGGGTGGGAACAATTGGAGGAGCAGCCTGGAGCGAGTTGGGAGATACCATCTTTCACCTTGCATTCACAGATCCTGTTTACGATTTGGTGGAAGACGCGAATGGATTGATTTGGATCGGTAGTTCAACAGGCTTGTATTATGGAAAGGAGCATCACTTTGATGCAATACCAGCATTAAAAGGTCATATCATATACAATATTTGCCTGTTGGGACAATATGAAATAAACATTTTTACAGATCAAGGTTTGAAATCCATAAAGGCAGTTAATGGCCAATGGATAGTGTCCAATGAAAACTTACGCTCAAATATTCACCCCAACTTACACTATTTTCCAATTGCCTTTCACGATTCCAAGAGTCAGTTATGGGCCTCTTCCTTAATGGGGCTTAGTGTAAAAAAAGCTGCAAAAGACTCATGGAGGCGGCTCAATCAATTTCCTTCAAAAAATGTTCACTGCATTTCAGAAGATCGTGGCGGAAGCCTTTGGATAGGAACGAATGAAGGCCTTTTTAAATTACCGACCCAGAAGAATCACTTTAATTCAAATCAGGAATTTTCATTTTTGAGTGAGATTCCCAATATCCGAGAAACCCTGAAATTGGGTAATGAGGTCTGGTTTGCCCAACCGGAGGGTCTATTTGTTCTACAGGAGAAGGAGAGTCAGAAAGTTCTTGACGTCTCTATAAATAGCTTATTACTCAGCTCCGATGGATATATTTATGCCGGGCCTGCGAATTACGCTCCAACGGGAATCTTTAGAATCAACCCCCAAACAAGAAAAACAGTTTTCCTTCCATTTCCTAATGTTGACAACCATAAAAACCTAAGTAGAAAAGTTTGGAGCCTAGAGGAAGATTTATCTAAAAATATTTGGGTTGGTGCTCAGGGAGGATTATTCCGGCTGAAGCCTGCAACTGACACTTACCAATCTTTTTTTAATTATAGTGACGATAGCCTCTCTCTTTCAGATATATTCATTGAACTTCAATTGGATCACAAAGGACAATTATGGGCCGGTACACTTTTGAGCGGCCTTTATCAAATAAAAAATCCAGACTGTCAAGGTTTTGATGATTTAGAATACATCAACTTCAAATATCAGAAGGGAGTCGATAACTCCCTATCCAACAATTGTGTTCATGGAATATACCATTCATACAACCGAGAAGTTTGGATTGGTACGGAAACTGGATTGAATCACCTGGATACAAATGGTAATATTCGCCGGTATTTGATAGAAGATGGATTAAAAAGCGAAAAGATCCTGGCCGTCATCGGAGATAATGCCGGTAGAATTTGGGGAAGCACAGGAGGCCATGGCTTATTTTGTGTGGATAGCAGTGGTCAAATACTTCACTTTGGAAAAGAAGATGGGTTAATTTCAAATGATTTTTTATTAAGTTCTGTTTTTAAGACAGATGACAATTTGCTGGGCTTTGGATCAAATTTTGGACTACATGTGTTTCATCCGGATTCTGTTATTCAAACACCTTCTCCTCCAGCAGCTATTTACTTCACCGATTTCAAATATTTAGGTAGTCAAAAAACCGAGCATCAGCTTGTCCAGAAGCTGGACAGTTCCATTACTTTTAAGAAGTCAATTACCATTCCTCCGGGGCAATCCACCTTTAGCCTTAAATTTAGCGCGCTCATTTTTTCCAAAAACAAAGATGTGGAATATGCCTACCGAATTGAAAAGTTGCATAAAGAGTGGCAAGACTTAGGAACCTCTAGAGAGCTTATTTTAGCCATGCTGCCGCCCGGTGATTACAACTTACAAATAAAAACCAACGAACATCCAGGGTTTTCAAAAAGCAGTTTTACCTCTTTGAAACTCCGGATTCAGCCAACTTGGTACCAGCACTTTCTCACAAAAATAGTTGCGCTTCTGTTACTCGCCCTTATTATCACCTGGATTTACAGAACCATTATCAAAAGAAAACTGGCCCTGGCAGAAAGCCTTAGGCTACAGGAGTTAGATAAAGTCAAAAGTCGATTTTTCACTAATATTACACACGAACTTCGCACCCCCCTTACCTTAATTTTAGGGCCGGCCAATCATGCTAAAACCATGATTGACCAAATGGATCAACAAGAACTAGTCAGACAGTTTGATATTATTGAAGAAAATGGACGATTATTGCTGGATCAGGTAAATCAAATACTGGATTTAAGTAAGACAGAATCTGGTTTGATGAAGCTTAACTTGGTTCAGGCGGACCTAATTATTTATTTAAAATATCTGCTTCAAACTTTTCAGTCAATTGCGCAATCAAAAAAAGTCACTCTTCATTTTGAAACGGATTTGGAGGAGTTGATCATGGACTATGATAAAGAAAAAATGCAGGTCATTATTTCAAACCTACTTAATAATGCTATAAAGTTTTCTAAAGTAGGTAGTGATGTTTTTCTGAAAGTATCCATGAATCAGCCCAAAAATTCAAACAAGGAATTACATATCGCCATTAAAGATTCAGGTATGGGCATTCCAAAAGAAGACATCCCTCTCATCTTTAATCGCTTTTATCAGATTGAGGCTCCAGAAATGAATTCAGCTCACAGAGGAACAGGTATCGGCCTGGCCCTGGTTAAAGAGTTGGTTCATTTATTGAAAGGAGAAGTCAATGTTGAAAGTATCATTGGAAAAGGCAGTATATTTCATCTCAAATTTCCAATCGAAAATAAAGCTCGATCCTATCAGATTGAGGATTATTCTTCTGACAAACAGTTTAATCCTTTTTTAATCTCTCCTGTCGGGGCTGTTTCAATAAGTAGGGAAAAAAGTGACCTCCCTATCATTTTAATCATAGAAGATAATCTGGCAGTTGCTCAATATATTGCTGGAAGCCTTAACCGTCAATATCAACTAAAATTTGCAGAAAATGGCCGTGAAGGAATTCAAAAGGCCCTAGAAATTATTCCCGACTTCATCATCAGTGATGTCATGATGCCACAAAAAAACGGCTTTGAAGTATGCCAAACCCTAAAAACGGATGAACGCACCAGCCACATCCCGATCATTTTACTTACCGCCAAAGCAGATACTGAATCACGGATGAGTGGATTGCAGCAGGGAGCCGACGCTTACCTTACCAAGCCTTTCAATGCGGAAGAACTCCAGATACGCATCCAACAGATGATCCGGTTGCGTCAAAGATTACAGACAAAGTATCAGCGTTTAGCACCAGCTGAGCAAAAAGGTTCACTAAAGAATACATCCTCGGATGCTCCAAACTCCCTGGAGGACGCGTTTTTGCAAAAACTACAAACAGTGATCGAAGAACATTTACTTGATCCGGAGCTTGATGTCAGTTTGTTATGTAAAAAAATGGCCATGAGTCGGACGCAGCTCCATCGGAAACTAACGGCCCTAACCAATACCTCCACTACACATTTTATTCGGTTGGTGCGCTATGAAAAAGCGAAAGAACTGCTTCGACAGACTGACAGTAATATTACGGAAGTTGCCTATCAGGTGGGGTTTAGTGATCCTGCCTATTTTTCCCGTATGTTCAAAAAAGAAGTGGGCATTACACCAAGCGAATATAAGCTCCGATTTTAAAATAATTGATTATCAAATATTTACATCCAACCCGGAACATATGTCCAAACATCTGGAACATATGTGAATTAGACTTTTTCTCCATCAAGCTATCTTTAGTTTATTCATTTAAAGAGCCTCTACTCTCATTTTTTTCAACAGTCTTAAAAACAATTGATAGCTATGAAAAATATGGTGCTTCTCCTCACGGTTATCGCCCTATCGGCCATTCTTCTTTCCGGATATAAAACCGGAATGCTTTCTGGAACTGGCTTATCCGCCTCCATTGCAGAATTTGATCAAATTCCTCAGCCTGAGACAAATATTTCCTCTAATGAAGTGCCCCTTGTAGTAGAGCACCTAAGCCATGATAACCATATTATTACTCCTTACTCACATGGGGTCGATCCAAAGAGTAAGGATGCCAATTCTCCAGCCATGAATCCTGAGAAGTTGCCATATCAACTCAACTGGAAGACCCTACTTTATTTCCTGTTTACCAGAGATCGACTCGACCTACAGTCCCCCCCTAACCATTAATAAACGACTAACACGACTAACATCCTCCGATTGCCGGAGTGAAATTTTTATAACCTTTAAACTTGAGTATGAAAACATTCGGTATTATTTCCATTTTGTGTTTGCTAATTAACCCTTCATTTTCACAGATGATTATTTCCACCGTCGCAGATGGAGAAAGTGACATAAGATGGGGTAGCGTTTCTGCGAGTGGCCCTAACTGGGGGTTCTACGGACAAGAAATCGACCTTAAGGAAGATTCAAAATTATCGTCCATTTCAGTCTTTATTTACGATCATAAGGATCATGATGAAACTGAGGCCACTATCAATTTTGCATTATGGGAAATGAAGGAACGCCCCTCTTCTCAAATATTCTTAAGCGCCCCGGAAAAGATTGAAAAAAAGCATGTGGGCGGCTGGATAGAATACGAATTGCCCGCTCCTTTGTCATTGAAGGCTGGCAAATATTTAATAGTGGTCGGGCAACCCAAGCCTCAGGGGTTTGTGGCCTTTGGAAGTCAGCAAAGAAAAGAAGGATACCATGGTAAGGCTTGGAACAAAGCCCCATTAATGGGATTTACAGACGGAAAAGAATGGTTGACAATAAGAGATATCGTAGAAAAAATTGGAGGTGCCGGCCAAGGGATAAATATCGAGGAGATGGAAAGCCATGCAGTGATGATGAAAGTTAAGTTATCTGAATAATTAAAGACAGCCTGCAATTTTTTAATCATTAAGGATTCTTTGCTTTATGAAAAAAAGAATATTCAAGGTCTTTTTAATCCTGGTTTTGCTGGTGGTCGCTCTGCTCATAGTTGAGCAAATTTCCATAACTGTCAAAAATAGTGGACTACTTTACACCCCTCCGGCCAAAGACGAATGGTACACCCAAAAAAGAAGCGCCGACGGAGTAAAAATGGTCCAGGTAGACCCTCAAAACCAAGTCTGGACACAGAAAATAGGATCCGGTACCATCCCTTTATTACTCCTTCATGGAGGCCCGGGCGCTACGCATGAATATTTCGAAAACTTCCCGCAGCACCTGGACACCTCTGTGTACACTATCTACTTTTATGACCAACTGGGCTCCTTTTTTTCAGATAACCCGAATAACAGAGCCCTGTGGAAAGTAGATAGATTTGTGGAAGAAGTAGAAACGGTTAGAAAAGCACTTGGCCTGCAAGACTTTTATTTGCTCGGCCATTCCTGGGGTGGCCTCCTGGCCTTAGAATATTCGTATAAATATCAACAACACCTCAAGGGCTTATTAATTTCGAATGCTCCCTTTACAAAGGAAGGAACAAGTGAGTATAGAAAGGTTTTATTAAAAAACACTAAAGACCATTTAAATGCCGAGCTGGGTCGAGAAGCCAGCGGTAAAGAAATCAGGCGCGAATACGAACGCATTCACCGCTATGGCCTGGATACTATTCCCGAACCTTTTGAACGGCTTAATAAACATTATAACCATCATCCCCGGAAGTTTAAAATGTTCTACTATAACAAATACTGGCCTGCCTTGCATGAAAAAGCCGGCTCACTGAATGTTCCAGTTCTAATCATCGGCAGTGAAAAAGACTTCGTAGATCCAAAAGATTTTGAGCTGATGCACGAAAAAATCTCCAATAGTAAACTGGTCATGATTCCCGATGGGCCTCATTTTGCCATGTGGAGCCACCCTACCCTCTATTTTCAGGCCATTGAAAATTTCACTAAATGAAATAATAATGGCTGAAAACCTTACTGGATTTTCAGGCATTATCCAACATTATTTTTTATTTACGCAATCGATTGCTTAACTTTAGTCAATAATCAAAAATTGAAACCAAAAAGTTATGAGAAGTCTCCTGATTGCCTTTCTTTTTCTTCCCTGCTTAGCCTTTTCTCAAATACAAATAAGTGATCAGCCGGCCAATGAAAAGGACTACTTTTCAATTGTCAGTGCCGCTTCTACCCCAGCTATCCTATACGATGGATCAGATGATGTATTGATCCAAAGGTCAGCTGATTTCCTGGCCGGCGACATCGAACAAGTGACGGGTATCAAACTCCAAACACTTACCTCAGTGGATCGGTCAAATGACTATTTGATCATTATTGGCTCCATTGGCAACAGCCAGTACATTGACCGATTGATCAAATCTAAAAAGCTAAAGGTGGATCCTATCCGAGGGCAGTGGGAGCGATTTATCATCGAAACCGTCAAAAAGCCCTTCCCTGGCGTAAAAGAAGCACTGGTGATTGCAGGAAGTGATCGGCGTGGAGCGGCCTACGGTGTATTTACCATTTCCAAAGAAATCGGCGTATCCCCCTGGCACTACTGGGCCGATGTGCCGGCAAAAAAAAGTGAATCGCTTTTTATAAAAAAAGAGAAGTTTGTTTCAAAAGCGCCCTCCGTTAAATATCGAGGCATTTTCATCAATGATGAGGCCCCCGCACTAAGAGGCTGGGCAGAAGAAACATTCGGAGGTTTCAATCACGATTTTTATGAAAAAGTATTCGAACTCATCTTACGAAACAAAGCTAATTACCTCTGGCCGGCCATGTGGCGTCCGGCTGCCTTTGCCGATGACGATCCCGAAAATGCCCGCCTGGCCCATGAGTACGGCATCGTGATCTCTACCAGCCATCACGAGCCCATGATGCGGGCACACGACGAATGGAGTCGATTCAAGGGCGGTGAATGGAATTATAACACCAACAAAGAGCAATTGCAGGAATTCTGGCGTGGTGGCATCGAGCGCATGGGAGACCACGAAAGTGTGGTGACCCTCGGTATGCGTGGAGATGGTGATGAGGCCATGAGTGAAGGGACGGCCGTAGATCTGCTGCAAACCATCATTTCCGATCAGCGTCAGATCATTGAAGAAGTGACCGGAAAGCCTGCTGAAGAAACGCCTCAGGTATGGGCCATTTATAAAGAAGTCCAGGATTATTACGATAAAGGCATGCGTGTGGATGATGACATCCTGGTCTTGCTTTGCGACGACAACTGGGGCAACATCCGTATTTTACCCAAAAAAGAAGATCTCGAACGGGAAGGAGGTTTTGGCATTTACTACCACTTTGATTTTGTAGGCGGGCCGGTTTCCTACCGCTGGTTAAACGTTACTCAGATCGAACGGGTTTGGGAACAAATGAACCTGGCCTATGACTGGGGCGTCAAGGACCTCTGGCTCGTTAATGTGGGTGACATCAAGCCCATGGAATTACCCATTAGTTTCTTTCTGGATTTTGCTTTTGATGTAGAGGGAATTAGAGCTGATGACCTGCCAGATTATTATGTGGATTGGGCCAGGCAGCAGTTTGGGGATCAACATGCAGCGGAAATTGCCGAGATCCTGGCGCTTTATACCAAATACAATGCCCGCCGTACACCGGAAATGTTGAAGCCCGATACTTATAGCTTAACTAACTATCAAGAGGCCGACAGAATCCTTGAAGAATACAAACAATTGCTCAAAAAAAGCCAAGATATCTATAATCAACTTCCAGAAAGCCACCGATCGGCTTTTTATCAATTGGTCCTTTCTCCGGTTGAATTGTGCAGCAATTTGAATGAAATGTATGTGGCCGCCGGTAAAAATCAGCTCTATAGTCAGCAAGGCAGAGCCTCTGCTAATTACTATGCGGATCAGGTGAAAAAGCATTTTTTCAAAGATGCGGCACTCACTCGTCAATTCCATCAAACACTGGAAGATGGCAAGTGGAACCATATCATGGCACAAACCCATATCGGATATACCAGCTGGAATAATCCGCCTTTCAATAAAATGCCCGAGGTGTCCTATATTCATACGCCCTATACCGCCGGGCTGGGATATGTATTGGAAAACGGTGTTGAATCCCGCTGGAGTCGCTCCGGGCTTTTCAGCAGGAGCTTTCCTACTTTCGACCCCATTAATGATCAGAACTATTACATAGAGATCTTTAACAGGGGGCAGGCGAAACTGGATTATACGGTTAAAGCAAAGAACGATTGGATACAATTATCCACTGATAATGGTACGGTTCAATACGAAGAGAAAATCAATGTAAGTATTGACTGGGCTAAAGCGCCTAAAGGACAAGCAAAGGGCGAAATAGTCATTTCCGGTGCCGGGCAGGATTTTACCGTAAGCGTACCCATAGATAATAACTCATTGGAGGTATCGGGTTTCGTAGAAAACCAAGGCGTTGTGTCCATCAATGCGGCTCATTTTTCCAAAAAAATCGACACCGAAGCCATCAGTTGGACCGTCGTTCCCAACATGGGCCGTACTCATTCGGCTATAACGGTCGGGCCAGCCAATGCAGAGCAACAAAAGCCGGGCGCAGCTGCTCCCCGTCTGGAATATGAATTTACCATTTTTGAAGGAGGCGATCTCAAGATAGAAACCTACTTATCTCCTACTTTAAATTATAAGAAAAACGAAGGTTTGAAGTATGCCATCGCGATAGATGAGGAGGAACCGCAGATCATCAACATGCATGAAGGAGAAACACAGCCCGACTGGGAGTATCCGGCATGGTGGAATGATTCCGTCACCGACCACATTAAGAAAAAAACGAGCACACATAAAGGCATTCAGGCCGGCAAGCACACACTAAAGATCTGGATGGTAGATCCGGGCGTAGTGTTCCAGAAATTCGTGATCGATACCGGTGGGTTAAAACCAAGTTATCTGGGACCTACCGAAAGTGTGTATGTGGAGTCTTCAAATTAGAGAAAGTATTGACATACATTTTTCTTCAGGAAATATTTTCAATGGCAATGGCAAATTCAATAGCAATGCCAATAAGTGACTATTGCCATTGCCATTGATATTGATATTGAAAAACATACCCAAAATGAAAAGAATAAAACCAATCCTCCTCCTATACCTCCTCTCCATAACCTTCCTGGGAGCGCAGGATCAGATGTTTGACCTCACTCCGGAGCAAAAGGTCACCAAAGAGCAGATCGAAAAGCGTATTTCCGAAATACGAATGGGCGATTTAATTGTAAAAACAAAGCCGGGAGCCAATGTAAGAATTGAGCAAATCAAGCATGAGTTTTTATTCGGCACTGCTATTCCCAACGAGCTGGCCGAGGCACACGAAAATGCCATGTCGGAGGAAGACCGGGAAAAATACCTCGAAATACTGGAAAACAATTTCAACTATGCTGTTCATGAAAACGCGCTCAAATGGTATGAAACCGAAAAAGCCCAGGGCCAGGTGGACTATACGGTAGCCGATCAGATCTGGGAATACTGCCTTGAGCGAAACATTCCCATGCGCGGGCACTGTGTGTACTGGGCCAAGGACGAGTTCATGAACGACTGGCTGCTCCCGCTCAACAATGCGCAGCTTCGGAAGGCTGTAGTAAAAAGAGGAAGCAGCCTCGCCGCGCATTTCAAAGGCCGGATTGATGAGTTTGACCTCAACAATGAAATGCTCCACGGTGATTTTTTCAGGCGAAGACTTGGTTTCGGTGTCATTAATGAAATGGCCTGGATCGTGAAAGCCGCTAATCCTGATGCTAAACTTTATTTGAATGATTACGGCATACTAGACATGGGCTACAATGCCGGCCCCTATATCAAGCAGATCAAAAACCTTTTGGACAATGGCATACCTATCGATGGGATCGGCTGCCAGGGCCATAAAGCCATGCGAACCGATATGGTCAATTCGGCCGCTATGGTACAACGTAATCTGGACCGACTGGCCGTATTTGACTTGCCCATCAAAATCACGGAAGTCCTCTTCGCCTACGAAGACAAGCAAGTTCAGGTCAACGAATTGAACAAACTCCTGCCGATCTACTTCGCCCACCCTAATGTAGAAGCCATCCTGATGTGGGGTTTTTGGGCCGGCTCTCACTGGCAGCCCTTTTGTGCTATGTGGGAAGAAGACTGGACGCCAGGCCCTCAGGTTGCCGCTTATCGGCAATTAGTCTTTGATGATTGGTGGACAGAAATGGAGGATACGGCTGACAATCAGGGTGAGTTAAAAGCCCGGGCTTTTTACGGAGAGTATAAAATTACCAGTCAGGGAGTGACAAAAAGGGTCGTTTTAAGTAAAGAACCGGGGAGTATAGAGGTTGTGTTTTAGGACATGTCATGTCTAGACATGACATGTCCTAAAACCACTAATACAAAGCATTGATTTTAAGCCGATTAATAACTTTCACTACAATGGATATCTCCAAAAAATCAGACATGTCATGTTTAAACATGACATGTCTGAACACCTGCAAGGAAAGCTATACTTAAAATGCTGCCTTATACTTATCAAATAGTTGTATATTTTCAGGACACATTAATCTGTACCTGCAAAATGAAAAAACTCCTACTTCCGGCATTTGTACTTCTCTTTTCTACAAGGCTATGTATGGCCGACAACTACCCAAAAAACCCCAACATTGACATCCGGCATTACCGCTTTGAACTTCAACTCAGTGATGATACCGATCTCATTTCAGGAAAAACGGATATCACCGTTTTTTTTAAAACAGATAACATCCAGGAACTGCGCTTCGATCTGATCAATAAAAAGGAAGCGCTCGAGGGGAAAGGGATGGAAGTCTCTTCCGTTACTTTTGATGGCCAGAACTTAAGATATACACACAACAAAGACGCCCTCTTTATCCAATTGCCGGCTCCTTCAAAAGCGAATCAGGAAATTACCGTTACCATTAGTTATCAGGGCATACCTGCTTCCGGCCTGAAAATCGCCCCCAATAAACACGGAGACCGTACTTTTTTCAGCGATAACTGGCCCAACAGAGCCAGGCACTGGCTGCCTACCGTAGATCATCCTTATGACAAAGCGACCTCCGAAATGATCATTAATGCCCCTACCCGGTATAAGGTTATCTCCAACGGCTTGTTAATGGAGGAATCCAGCCTGGATAATGGCCTAAAAAGAACGCACTGGAAGCAATCAATCCCCATTGCCTGCTGGCTATATGTGCTGGGCGTGGCCGAATTTGCCGTTCAATACGTGGATAACTTTGAGGGGAAATCCATCCAAACCTGGGTCTACAAACAGGATCGGAACGCCGGCTTTTACGATTTTGCCGTACCGACTAAGCATTGCCTGGAATTTTTCTCAGATTATGTGGGACCCTTTGTGTATGAAAAATTAGCGAATATTCAATCCAATAGTGTGGGTGGCGGGATGGAGGCTGCTTCTGCTATTTTTTATGGTGATAATTCGGTCACGGGCGACCGCTCGGTCAGATGGCGGAACGTCATCATCCACGAAGTCGCACACCAGTGGTTTGGTAATAGTGTTACGGAATACGACTGGGACGATGTGTGGCTCAGTGAAGGCTTTGCCACCTATTTCACGCTGCTGTTTCGCGAGCATGCCTATGGCAGGGAGGATTTCGTAGCCGGCCTGTTGAACGCCAAAGACCGCGTGTTTAATTTTTATGAAAAAAACAAAGACTACCGGATCGTTCATGATAACTTATCGGATATGAGTAAGGTCACCACCGGGCAAACTTACCAGAAAGGGGCCTGGATACTACACATGCTAAGAGATTTGGTGGGCGATGAACCGTTTAAAGAAGGCATTCAAAATTATTACGCCCGGTATATCAACAGTAATGCCACAACCAGTGATTTTAAGCGCGAGATGGAAAGTATTTCGGGTCAAAACCTGGATACCTTCTTCCAACAATGGCTTTATGGAGGAGGAAATATCCTACTTGACGGTACCTGGGAATATGATGAGCAAAAAAAAGAGGTAGTTGTAGAATTGGAGCAGGTTCAGGATGATGGCTTTCTTTTCACCTCTCCAGTTGAGTTTGGTTGGTATGGAGAAGGGGATGTGCAAGCGAACATCATACGGAAAAATATGGAAGGAAAGCAGGCCTCTTTCCGGTTTTCGGTGGAGTCGAAGCCGGAGAAGGTAGTATTGGATCCTAGAACGGTATTATTGGGGCAATGGTTCTTTCAGGAAAAATAACCAGACATGTCATATCTAGACATGTCATATTCAACGAAATTTGAAATTTTTAATACATATACGCTTGCTTTCCAGTGCAAAAGCAAAAATACCAACACATGACATGTCTAAGACATGTCATGTGTAAAACGATTGCAAATGTCATGTCTAAATATGACATATCTCAAAACACCCCCTGCGGAAACTCCAAATTCAAAAAGTACCCAAACGCCAGCAACACGGCCACACCACCAGCCGTCAACAAAGCCGTTTTTAACAGCCCCGTCTTGGCTTTTAGTGTGAAAAAGCAAATGAAAAACAAGGCAACCGAAGGCACAAAGCCAATAATGACCGACAGTCCATACAAACCACCCACCCACAGTAGGGGCTCATACCAGGACGCCTTAAAGGTCCCTTCCTCCGCCACTTGTTCAGCATCAAAGACAGCTGGATTATCCTGTTTTTTCCGAATAAAAACCCACAACAGCCA
Organism: Bacteroidia bacterium; assembly: GCA_030430845.1. Lineage (GTDB taxonomy): Bacteria > Bacteroidota > Bacteroidia > Chitinophagales > Saprospiraceae > JANQPA01. The sequence goes on from JAUIKE010000078.1 coordinate 20,193, forward strand.
GAGTCCAAAAGGCAAAATTGCCAGAGCAATCGTAAGTGGGAATATCCCTCCTAAAAAGGATTGTTTAAGCCCACTGAAAATCGCGATGACGGTAAAAGCAACCAGCAAAGAGGCAAATAACAACTGAGGCCAAAGACTCAGGTCCTTTTTCCGCTGTTTTTCCATCAACTCAGCATTCTCATCCACGGTACCTCGGCGACTGAAATAGATCGTCAGCAAGGACAATGCCATGATGATTAATACGCCTGGCCGTAAAAACAAATCCCAGCCATAAAATTGTACCGCCATGTTCAGATACGACTCCGCCTGTGAGGACAATACAAAGCCAATCAAAAAAGCCGGCCGCGACCAGCCGAAGCGCTTCATAAAAATCCCAATCACCCCGAAGCCCAGCAACAACCAAAGATCCATCATATCCTTCGTGGCCTGGAAAGCTGCAAAGCTAATCACCATGATCATAAAAGGTGCCAGCAAACTGAAGCGAATACGGGTGAGTTTGGAGATGGGGCCGGCCAGGAAAAGTGACAAACCAGCGCCAATCACATTAGCAATAGCCAACGACCAGATAATGGAATAAGTCAAATCTATATCGGTGGTAACCATCGAAGGGCCCGCTTCTATCCCTATCAAGACCATCCCCCCGAGGAAAACGGCCATAGAACCTGACCCCGGAATACCAAACAACAAAGTCGGCATTAAGGCCCCCCCTTCTTTGGCATTATTAGCCGATTCGGGAGCGATCACGCCGCGAATATCGCCTTTCCCAAATTGAGATTTATCCTTGGAGGTCTGAACCACATGTCCGTAGGCGATCCAGTCCACTACGCTGCCTCCCATACCGGGAATGGCTCCGACTATGGTCCCAATCCCCGCGCAACGAAGGGCCAGCCATTTGTTTTTAATCAGATCCTTAACGCCTGTCATCCAGCCGCCCTTTCCAAGTCCTGCGCCCTTTTCTGCAATCGCCGCATCCTTTCGAAACAGCTCTGAAATTTCAGGAAAAGCAAAGACCGAAAGTGCGATCACGACCAAAGGCAAACCATCGTATAAATAATCCACCCCAAAGGTCATTCTAAATTCCCCGGTTGCAGGTGCTGCTCCCATTGAGCCGACGATCAAGCCAAATCCACAAGCTACAACTCCCTTTACCAAGCTTTTCCCCGACAAGGAGCCCACCATTGATAAGCCAAATACCGCTAGCATAAACAATTCGGCCGATCCGAAGACCAGGATCACCGGCCGGGCAATTTGAACAAAAAAGGTGAGGATCAAAGCTCCGAACAATCCGCCAAAAAGAGAAGCGGAAAAGGCGGCCCCCAATGCCCGGGACGCCTGGCCTTTTTTAGCCAGGGCAAAACCGTCCAGCACCGTAGCCTGACTCGAACTTGAGCCAGGTATCCCCATCAATACCGATGTAAAGGTGGCCGAGGTCGGAATGACTGCTACCAGCCCTACCAAGGTAGCCAGCGCAGAGATCTGATCCATACCGTACAAAAACGGCAATAACAGGGAAAGCCCCGCAATCCCTCCCAAACCTGGAAAAATGCCGATGACTAAGCCCAATAAAACTCCTAACATCAAATACATAAAATGCTCCGGAGTAAAGAGCGTTTGGAATGCCTGGAAGACGAGGTCGAGCATACGTTAAGGTGTTAAATATTCAAATCATACGTTTCGCGCAACCACTCCTTCACCCACTTTTTTTCTTCCATCCCTACATTGGTGGCCAATTCAAAAATCCTTTTTGCCTGTTTACCGATCGCCTGCTCATAAAGCCCCAGAGCCGCCTCTTTGGTTTTGAGGTATTGCGGATCCTGTTTCATATCCGTAATCGCTTTTTGATATTGAGCAATGATCGCATCCGGCGTTTCTTTTGGAACCAGCAGCAGTTTCATCCCCCCAAAGCCGGCCGACATGAAGGCAAACCAGGAGCGCCACTCAATACCTTCCCGCTTATTGCCCAGCATTTCGTAGACTTCACCAAAATGGGGCAGGTCGGGAAAACTGGGGTCACGGATTAGGTTTCCATCCTCATCCAAGGCCCCAAAACTGAATAAAGGTATGGCAGAACCTTCCTCCACAAGCGGCACCACATTTTTTAAATAAGCCGAAGAGGTCTGGTAGTCCAACAGCACTTCTCCCCTTTCAAAGGCCAGGCGGCCGGCTCCACGTCCGCGAAAGCCAAAGATAGCTTTGACGTCCAGCCCAAGTAAATCAAAAGAAAGCAGCGGAACCAGATCCAGAGAAGTAGGCCCCTGACTCCCATATTTTAATGGAACGCCTCTGATGTTCATCAATTCCGAAGCATCCTTGATGCCCAGTTTTGGCGAACAATAGACTACGCCCCCATTCGGATAAGCCATGACTACTTTAAAATCCTGATAATCATACTTCACCCTCGGATCGTCCAGTAAATAGGGGAATTGAGTAGAGCCGGAAGTCCCCATAATCATTAGGCCGTCCGGACCCGCACGCTTAGCAAAGAGGTTCGCGCCTTTAATGGAGCCTCCTCCCGGGACGTTGTTGATAACTACCACAGGCTTGCCGGGGAGGTATTTTGAAAAAAACGGGGCAATGAAGCGCGCCCAGGTATCGGCCCCCCCTCCTTCCTTAAAAGGAATCAGCCATCCGACGGTCTGGCCCGCAAAATATCCGTTGCCCTGGCTTTTGATCTGAACCTCTTCTTCGGTGGGTTGATCCTTTTTAAATATGGAAAAACCTAGAATGGGTAGAAAAAAAAGAAGAGTGAGCAGAAGGATTTGTCGTGTTTCTTTTTTGGTCATAATTTTATTTTTAAGCCGACCTTTATTGTTTTGAAAAATCAGCTGCCGAATATCCCGCTTGCCGTCCAAACACCGCCCCTGACGTCAGGCCCGAGCCTCCCGGATAGCCGTTAAAAAAAACTCCACCCACTAACTCTCCGCAAGCAAATAAACCTTTGACCGGCTGTCCATTTTTATGTACAACTGCCGCTTTTTCGTTCACTTTTAATCCGCCATAGGTGAAGGTGATGCCACAACATACGGGATAGGCTTTGAAAGGAGGCTTATCCAGGCGGTTGGCCCAGTTGGTTTTATTCAGCCGTAAGCCTTGTGTTCTTTTCCCATCCAAAATAGTAGGATCAAAAGGAATCCCTTCATCGACTGCCTGATTGTATTCCTGTATCGTTTTTAGAGCCTGTTCTTTATCAACCCCATCCAACTGTTCGACCAGTTCTTCTGATGTATTAGCCTCCACAAAACTCGCATCCCAAAATCGGTATTCTCCGTACAGCAAGTGCTCTACTTTTTTATCAAAAATCTGCCAGGCAAAGCCTTTAGGTTGTTCCAGGATCGCTTTACCAAATTGAGCATAGGTGTAATTGCGAAAATTTTCTCCTTCGTCTACAAATCGCTCTCCCCTGGCATTCAGCATAATGCCCAGGAAATAGCAGATCTTTCGGTAATTTTTTCGCTCTATGAATGGGATCTCGGTATTGCCGTAATTAGGCATATGCAAATCCATGGGTACGGCATGGCAGCCCTGGAAAGAACCAAAAGTAGCAGCTCCGATTTCCTTTGCCATGCGCAAGCCGGCACCCATATTGTGGCGTGTTCCGCGAACTTTTGCCTGATCCCAGTTAGGGCCGATGTATTCCTTCCTCAGCTCCGCATTGGCCTCAAATCCCCCGCAGGCTAATACGACTGCGGATGCCCTAAATTCCTGCTTTTCCCCCTCACTCTTACAGCGAACCCCTATCACCTTTCCTTCCTCCGTCAATAAGGCTTCCGCCTCGCAATGATACCGGATCTCTCCCCCTAAACGTACCACCTCTGTCCGCTCTGCCTGAACCATTCCCTCTCCTTCTCCTTCAATCGCCAATGTCAGGCCTCCCCAAAACACATATCGTCCGTTTTTTTCATAGGCCTGGCGAGTATAAATGGGCTCGAATTGGATGTTATGGCCGGCTAGCCAGCGGACTGTTTCGAAGCTCTGATCAACCAGCATTTTTTGTTGCTCCGTCAGAGGATGTCCTTCATTAAAGCCTTCCAGGTCCTGGAAAAATTTGGATCTCGGGTAGGCCCCAAAGTCCGTTTTGGCTAGTTTTTCGGCATCTACATGAGAAAGAAATGGTTTTAGCTCTTCTCCATCCTCATAAGCAAAGCGCATAGCCCCGGCAGTGTAACGACTATTGCCGCCAAACTCTTCCGGTCCTGCCTTTTCAATGACCAATACCTTCGCCCCTTTTTCCAGGGCTGCAATGGCTGCACAAAGGGCGGCATTACCGCTACCTACCACGATCACGTCATAAGTCTGCATACACGTCCTTTGTTTGGTATATTTGTTTTATCATTTCGGAAAAATAGGTGGAAAGTTGAATATCACAAAATAAAGTTTGCGAAGTTGGTAGAAAATTTGAAAAAGGATGTTTATTTCGTAAAAAAAAACCAGTACAGGAAATTTCAGACACTGAGAACACTGAATTTTCACTGCCGGATAAATATTAACTGAAAACCAACACAAAAAGAAAATCATGAATCACTCCTTATCCGTCACTATTGTTTTTCTTCTACTCCTATCTTACGGCACTACTTCTCTCCACGCCCAAAAAATGAGTAAGGCCCAAATCCTCAAGGCTGCCGATGAGTACTTCCTCCCTGCCGTAGAGGTGTACAAGGACTTTCTCACCATGCCCAACGACGGGCATTATCCTGAGCAGATCCAGACTCATGTCGACTGGTGCTTGAAAACGTTTGGAGAACTGGGGTTTGAAACGAAGGTCCTCACTACCGAAGGCGCTCCCCAGGTTTTTGCTCAAAAAACATATAAGCCCGGAGGAAAAAGCCTCCTTTTTTATATGCAGATCGACGGGCAGCCTGTGGATACAGCAGCCTGGGACCAGGAAAGCCCCTACCAGCCGGTTTTGAAGGAAAAAACGGCGGATGGCTGGAAAAATATCAGCTGGGCGGAATTTAATAAAGATTTCAATCCGGACTGGCGGGTATTTGCCCGTTCGGCATCTGACTCAAAGGGACCGGCCATGGCCTTTATCACCGCTTTGAAGATCATGAAAGAGAAAGACATCCAGCCCGATTTCAATATCAAAGCCATCATGGACTTTCAGGAAGAGATGGGGTCCCCTTCTCTGCCGCCGGCTGTCAAAAAGTACCGGGATCTGATGGATGCCGAAATGCTACTCATCATGGACGGGACCCGGCATTTGTCGAACCTGCCGACGCTTACTTTTGGCGCTCGGGGCATCGCCACGGTTAGTATTAAGGTGTATGGTGCTAAGCGCGATCTCCACAGCGGTCAGTACGGTAATTTTTCGCCCAACCCGGTTTTTAAATTATCCAAACTAATTGCCGGGATGAAAGATGATGACGGGCGGGTGGTGATCCCAGGCTGGTACGACGGCATTCAATTGAGTGAAAAAAGGAAAGCCTTGATCAATGATGTGCCGGAAGACCAGAAAGAGATCCTTCGCTCTTTAGGGATCGCTCAGGCCGATAAGGTGGGCAGTACTTACCAGGAAGCGCTGCAATATCCTTCTTTGAATGTACGCGGGCTGCGAGCTGCCTGGGTGGGCAAGGAAGTACGTACGATCATTCCTTCTGAGGCCATTGCCGAGATCGACATGCGTCTGGTACCCGAATCGGATGGAGCCCGGCAAGTAAAGTTATTAAGAGATTACATCGAAAGTCATGGCTTTCACCTGATCGAAGGAGAACCGACTGATGAAGAGCGCGCTCAATATCCCAAACTGGCTTCTTTTACTTACCGCATCGGTTCTAAACCATTTCGTACAGATCTGGATTCGGGTATTGGTGAGTGGCTGGGAAGCGCTATGCAGCGTATTTATGGAAAAAACTATGTTCGGATGGCCACCACGGGTGGTTCGCAGCCCATTGCGCCCTTTATCTCAACATTAGGTGTACCGGCCGTTTCTATCCGCATCCCGAATCCGGATAACAGCATTCACGCACCGAATGAGAATTTGCGGCTGGGGAATTTTCTGGAAGGGATACAGATGTGTTTGGCGGTGTTAACACAGGAATTGCCGTAGCACCAACTTAAGTTTGTCCGTAAATCAACCTTATTGGCGTTTAATTTTTAACCGCCGAATTTAAGCAAGCTAAAGCTCGCTTTCCTGGCAAGCTGAAGCTTGCTGTCCGATTAGGCGCTTATTTTTTTAACGCCAATCAGGTTGAAACCCGAAGTACGAACAAACTTAAGTTGGTGCTACGTGGGAATGACAAAACCATACACCGTCATAAAATGGCAAAAGCTCCCGATCAAAACGAATACATGGAAGATCCCATGATTATACGAGAGCTTGTGCAGGCTGTAAAAAACTGCGCCAACGGTATAAGAAACCCCTCCCGCCACCAGCCAGACCAGGCCTTCAGGAGGTAAGTTGGCCATTAATGGTTTGATGGCAAAAATGATGATCCAGCCCATAAAAACGTATAGCAGAGTGGACAACAGATCGTATTTTCCGGTAAAAAAAAGTTTCAGGACGATCCCTACAAGGGCGAACACCCAGACAATGATAAAGATGAGCCTTCCAATAGGCGGCGGTAAGGTAATCAAAGAAAAGGGCGTATAAGTACCGGCAATAAGCAAATAGATGGCTGCATGATCAAATATTTTCAGTAGTCTCCTTCTATTTTCTCCTTTAGCGCTGTGGTACAAGGTGGAAGCTGCATATAAGATCATCATGCTCATGCCGAATATCGAAAAACTAAACAGGCTCCAAAAGTCCTGGTATTGAAGGCCCCGGATTACCAGTAAGATCAAAGCCAGCGTGCTTAGTATAAATCCTAGTCCGTGAGAAAGGATGTTGAAGCGCTCCTCCCCCGGAGCATAATAAGAAGCATATGGGGATTCTTTCATAAAATCAATTATTATTAAGCTGTATCTAAATTTTTTGCACCCATATACATAACTGTTGCTGCGAACAAAATGTTATTGATATTGATCAAAATCATGGGCCAGGTAAGTAGCGGCCCTATAGTAAAAATCAAGGTACCCAGCAGGATCATTAGGCCACTCCATCTGGGGAAATATGAAGTTTTGATCACGGAAATACTGAACAAAAGCATTCCCCCCAACCAAATACCTCCCCCCAGTTTATACAAAGGATGCTGCTCTAAAAAGTCTGCCATTGACAATCCCGAATTCATCACTTGAACGGGAAACAAGGTCAGGACAAGGTATGAAATGGAAGCAATGGATGCACTGATCGTATTAAAAGTATTTTTTACCGGAGTCTGTTTTTTATATAAGCCCCAGATCCCAAGTCCGGCAAAGAAATGATAGCCGGCAGTCAGGTAATACACTACAGGACTGTACCCGCCTTGGATGATTTCTATAATTTCAGAGCCCATCCACAAACCAAAGCCAAGGATGGCTGAATAAATTAAGTATTTCATTTTTTCATGTTAGTTAATAGATAAAAAAGGTGTTCCCGGTTTTGTGCCTGACTGAACTTTATCCCAAAGTATTGGCCAAAAAACGCTCCCAGGCCGGCGACATTCCAACACTTACCATGAGGGTAATGCCAACCAGGGTCATGACCACTCCAAGAAGTGTAGCTTTATGCACTTTCCTGATGGATGTGAAATCATATATTACAGGGATCAACATCATGGCCAGCCACAAAGGCAGTACAACAAACTCATTGAGATCGGCTGCCCATACGATGCGAGTCAGAGCAGGTGCTATCATGGCCAGACCGGCGAATAGCATCAGCCGTTTGTGCCAGGCAGTATGTTTTCGCCATAATACTCCCAGGCCGTATAGCACACCAAAGTTGATCACATTGATAAAGCCACTAATAAAAATGAGGCCTTCGGGTTCTCTGATGTAATGGACAATCGTTACCAGGATGCCGCTAATAATGACGCCCAAAGCTATCACCAGGCTTTATTTCCCCAATCGCATATGCAAGTCGGATCTTCTATTTTTGATCAAGCCTGATTGAATCGCGAAAAGAACATACCAGGCAAACATAAAAATGGCATGGAATATTACGGCTGATGATACAGGAGGTAAATTAGACGGTTTTAACAGAGCATGAAAGCCAAAGCCGCCTACTACCGTCAATAGAATGATACATGCGTAATAGAAAAAAAAGGACGTTCGCTTAGTTTTTTGCGCAGCCATGATATATATTTTTTAGGTTAAGAAGCATTTCGTAAGGGATTGGCCTGTCGTTGCTTGCGAATCCTGGCCGTCCGGCTCAACTTGAAGCGTAGAATCTCTATAAAGCCTTGTAAACTTACCGAGCGTTCTGATTGGAAAATGTAGGTACGCTTACCGTTAATCCGGTCACGATGGATCAATTCTGACTTAGGGGTCACCCCATACAAGCGGGCCAGGGAACTTGAACAGGTTCCAAACAAGATCTTGGGCGTTCCGAAACGACGCAGGCAAAAAGCCAGTGCCAGCCAGGTATATGTATTAAGGACGGTGTTTTTTCTATAAGCAGGATCAATCCAAAAGCAGGTAATCTCGGTGAAGTCACTCACCGGGCCAATAGACTGATAAAGGTTCAATCGCGCTTCCGCTTGGGCAAATACTTCCAGCGTACGCATAGAGGTTCCTTGTCCCAGGATAAAGCCTCCGATCATTTTCTTTTTGAAGAACACTCCATAAACCCGGTTGCCGGGTGAGGAAATGTACTCTGCCGGTACGGGCAGACCGGAGCAGTCGAAATAAGTAGAGGCATACTGTTGTAGATCGTTTCGACTTTGCAGTCGCTTGATTTGAGGTACCCGAAACATGACTTAGAATTTTAGTTGAAAGAATTGATTCAAATGATTTTCAAAGGTCGATTCAAAGATCAGTTCAATCCTTTCAATTCTGCTTGACATATCTTTCAAAAGGCAGGAACTATTTTTCAGAAGGAAAAAAAAGAAAGGACTTATTTTTCAAAAGGCTGAAAAATAAGTCCTAATAAACTGTAAAACAGGGAATTAAAATCAATCTTGTGGTAGATAGCTACAAACCACCTAATTTCTTCTTCTATACTCGCCTGGTGGCACGCCAAATGCCTCATGGAAGGTCTTGGAAAAGTAATTGGGGTCGGTAAAACCGACATCATAGGCTACTTCAGCGACCGTTCTTTTCTCATCTTGTAAGAGTTCTTTCCCTTTTTCAAGGCGAATTCGACGAATGAACTGAGAGGGTGTCTGACCAGTGAGAGCTTTTAATTTTCGGTAAACCTGAATTTGGCTCATGCCCATGGCTGTGGCCAATTCAGGTATGGTGAACCCAGCATTGCCGAGTTCAGGAACTACCTTTTCCTTCAACTGCACTAGAAATTCATTTTCCCGGTCTGCTTGCCCATTTCCCTCTTTTGATGCTTCAACTGCACCGGAAGCATACAAGGATTGAAGGGACCGGCGCAATTCGATGAGTTTCTCTACCCTTACTAACAACTCTTTTTTATCGAAAGGTTTATTCAAATAAGCATCCGCTCCGTAGGTAAGTCCTTTAACCTTATCGTCTTGGGTGACCTTCGCTGTCAGTAAAATAATCGGGATATGGCTGGTGCGAACATTCGCCTTTAAGGTTTCACATAATTGCAGACCATCCTTCACCGGCATCATGATGTCGCTGATGATCAGATCGGGAATGGTTTCGACAGCCTGATCAATACCCTCTTGTCCATTGCAAGCCACCTGAATTTCGTAATGAGGACTTAGAATAGACTGCATGTAAGTGACCAGATCGGGATTGTCTTCCGTGATTTGAACTAATGGGCGATCTTCACTGTCCCACAATGCTGCGGTCAGGAGTGGAGCCGTTTCCTGCGCCCTTTCGGTTCTTATGATAGCAGGGGCTTTAGCCATATGAAAAGGTGCTTCTCTGGTGATGGGCAGATAACAATCAAAAGTTGCACCCTTACCTACTTCACTTTTCACCTCAATTTTTCCGCCCAATAGATTCACCAGTTCTTTAGTATAAGCCAAACCGATACCGGTTCCTTCCGGCTTATCTGTCGGACCTCCATCCTCCACCTGGTAGAAGCGGTCAAAAATATGGGGAAGTTGATCGGATGGGATGCCGATGCCGGTATCCTGAACTTTTATTTTCAGAAATCCCCCTTCTTCTTTTAAATGGAGGATTACTTTTCCTCTTTCCGGAGTAAATTTCAAGGCGTTAGAAAGCAGGTTGTAAACGATGTACTGCAATTTCTCCTCATCAAAATCCATAAGGATCTGCTCTTCTTCCGAGTAGAAGGTAAGCCGGATGTGTTTTTCTTCGGCCATGGAAAAAAAGGATTCCGTCAGATAACGGATAAAGGCTACCACATCCGATTGGGCCATCTTCAAAGGCAGGCTGTCTTTTTCCAGTTTAGAGAGGTCCAGCAGTTGGTTGATCAGTCGGAGCAGGTTTTGGCTGTTGCGCAGGATCAGCTTTTTTCCCTGTTCATTGCCTTTTAGGTTATCCGCCATGCCCATGATAACGGTCAGGGGGGTTCGAAATTCATGGGTGATATTCGTGTAGAATCGATTTTTTAATTCATTTAATTCCTGTAGTTGAGCTTGCTTGTTACGCTCTTCCTGCAGGCTGAGTTCGCGTTCGCGCAATTGCAGGCGTTGCTCGTTGGCGCGGGCTTCCTCTTCCAGGGATTTTTTCTGCGCCTCCAGTAACTTGGACTGAGCCTCGTTGTGTTCTTTTTCCAGTTTTTGTTGCTTATACCCGATGGCCAGGCCAAATAACACCAGCGCCAGGATCATACTGGCATAATTCAGCATATTCAGTTCGTGAGGAAGACCAATCGCATTGCCTTTAAAGGCCATGCGTAAATTACTCATAGAAACCAGGCAGGCCGAAACGATCAAAGGAACAAAGGCAATCAGATAAAATTGTGCCGGTTTAAAGCCCTTTAAAGCGATCCGAATGGCCATGACCGCTACAAAGAGAAAAGCAACGGCTAGCAGGATCGAGCGGATATTCGTACTTGGAAAATAAAAGTATCCTTCCCAGGAATAGGGATCGTAAGGAAATAGTTCAGGAGCCAAATAATTGACAGCTCCCAAAATAAACAACAAAAAAGGTATGAAGGCTAGGCCCCATGCAATCCGAATAGCTCTAGGAGCATACGTTTTAAATTCCAGGTAATGAACACTAAACCCTAACAACCCCCAAAGGATAATGCTCGACACCAGCAACCAGCCAATGGCCAGATCAAAAAAATTGGTAACTATAGGAGCAATATCATTAATGACAAAGTAAGACCCCAGAGGAGAAGGAATGAGAACTGACAGCAGAAAGCCAAACCACAGCAGAGAATGAAAGACGTGTTCCTTTTTTCGAGACATAAAAAACCAAAACAGATAGAACAATACAGCAAAAGAAAGAATAGCGATCATGACAGCCGCATTCAACTTGTATTTGTTCTCCATCTCCTCAAGCAAAGGATAATCGATCTGGTAAAGGAATTCAGTCCGCGGCATCGTTTCATGGGAATCAAAATCGGCCACTCTGGCAAAGATCTGTCTGCTTTCTTTAGGTCCCAGTTCAATGTTGAAGAAATTTCTCCAATCGGGGATAGGCTTTTTTGAGCGTGCCCTGAAATAACCGGTAGAAAAGGTATCCAAGCGAGCTGCCTGGTCTCTTGTGAAAATCATAACATCATTCCAACTAGCCCCAAACATGCCAATCGAAAGTGTAAAGCTATGAGCCACAGTATCCGGATTACGCACTTGAGTATACTGCCAAAAAGGGTTCAGCATATAATCATCAGTTTCCATTTGATCAAAAAAATGGAAGCCTCCCCGATCAAAAATATCTAGCACCATATCTATCGACAGGGACGTATCAGGGTCCGGCAGTACCTGATTGCTGATATCCAACTGGGTGAAACGGTACTGCATTTGATGTGCCCCCCTGAATTGACCGGGTATTTGCAGATCAACCACCGGCTGGCGAACAAGGCCCATGTATTCAGTAACAATGTGGTGGTCAACTCCAAAACGTCTTTCCCCACCATCCCTGGCCTTTACCTGAGCCCACCATTCATTAGATGCTATAGTTAAAGAATCCAGACCATAGAACTCAGTGGGAATTAGGGTAAAACTCCACACATTATCCCCCTCATGTTTCATCAGGGAGGGAAGTGCCGAATTTCGCCAGTTCCCCTGTAGGCTATCACTCGCCATTTTGGGGTGAAAAGACCAAAAGTAGAGTGAATCCTCTCCGATCAGGCCTTTTCCCTGCACGCATTTATTCAAATCAAAATACACCGTAACAGTGGAGTCCACCCGGAAGTCAGCAGGTTCGGTCCATAGTTTTTGGGCTTCCAAACTGAAGGCAGTTAGGAATAAAAACAGGACACTTAAGCTTAGGAGTCGTTTAGCTTTGTGCATTCTAAGATGGATTATCATTTTCTTTCTACCATCCTAAGTTATAGAAAAAAGCTGATAAGGAATACTGCCTGTGCAAGCCTTTGTTAGGTTCCAATAGCCCCATGCCTTAGCCGGGGGTGGGATTCACGTTTGTTGAATATTACCTGGAGCGAGCAGATAATAATAAGCTTAGCTGATGCTGTATTCATGAACCAAGTATGGGTTTAAGCAGTTTATCCAAACAAAAGCCAATGCTCAACAATCTATACGACACCCAATACCTAAAAGGAGATATCACCGGAGGCCTGGTAGCCGGCGTAGTAGCCTTACCTTTAGCCCTCGCGTTTGGTGTACAATCCGGCATGGGAGCAACAGCTGGACTATACGGAGCCATCATGGTCGGTATTTTTGCAGCACTTTTTGGAGGCACCCCCACCCAGGCCAGTGGCCCTACCGGGCCGATGACGGTCGTTTCGGCGGCCCTGGTGGCCGCTGCCTCCCAACTCACCGGCAGCCTGGAAACGGCTATGGGTATTATTCTACTCACCTTTCTATTGGGGGGAGTGGTCCAAATTGTTTTTGGGCTGCTCAATATTGCCAGTTATGTCAAATACTTTCCCTATCCAGTAGTATCAGGATTCATGAGCGGCGTAGGCCTAATCATCATTATTTTACAGATATTCCCCTTTGTTGGCTTATCCTCCCCCAAGTCGACCCTGGCAGTCTTAAAGGATTTACCGAGATTAGCGACCGAATTAAATTGGCAAGCACTAGCCCTCGGTGGTTTGACCGTGCTGATCTATTATGTTTTTCCACTGATCACGAAGGCGATCCCAAGTGCACTGGTTGCGCTGGTCGTTTCAGCGCTCGCTGGTTATTTTCTGGCCTGGGATGTTCCAATAATCGGAGATATTCCCTCCGGACTTCCTGCGATTCAGCTAGGTACTATGTTCACTAATATTCCGCCGGAGGCCTATATGCTTATTGTAGAATATGCCATTGTACTGGCGGTGCTGGGCAGTATCGACTCTCTGCTCACCTCCGTAATAGCTGATAACATGACCAAAACCAAGCATAATAGCAATCGGGAACTGATCGGACAGGGCATCGGCAATATGCTGGCTGCGGTATTTGGAGGCATTCCTGGCGCCGGAGCCACAAAAGGAACCGTTGTTAATATCAATTCCGGAGGTCGTACCCGGCTTTCGGGGGCTTTACACGGGATATTCCTGCTAACCGTATTGTTGGGCTTGGGTTCTTTGGCCGCTTTCATCCCTTTACCGGTACTAGCAGGCATCCTGATCCCAATTGGATTTAAGATTATTGACACCCGCGGGCTCAAACATTTACGGCACATCCCTCGAGCAGATGCCGCCGTGCTGATCATCGTGCTGCTGATCACTACTTTTGGAAGCCTCATTCAGGCAGTTGGTGTAGGCGTTGCACTGGCTTCCCTGCTTTTTATGAAAAAAGCAGGTGACATAGGCGAAAAAAACCTCACCGTAGAAGCAGTTGACAAACTGGAAGACGAAAAACCCTGGCAGGATGAATTGGAATTCTTCGAAAAATACAAAAATAAGGTCTTGATCAAACACCTGGAAGGGCCCCTGTTTTTCGGTTTCACCGCCTACTTTAAAAGCCAGGTCAAACAAATTGAGGATCACATCCAGGTGTTAATCATTCGCCTTGATAAAGTCCCTTATATCGATCAATCAGGACTTTATGCTCTGGAAGATGCTATTTTTGACTTACAGCAGCGCGATATCAAAGTCCTCTTGGTGGATTTGGAGGGTCAACCCATGGATATGCTGAAGGCCATCGACGTCATTCCGGACCTGGTACCGGAAGAACATATTTTTCCAAATGTAGCCAGAGCCTTTGATTATTTAAAAGATCAGTTGGAATAACATTATTTTTCAAGAAGGGCTTGCCGGTACCGGCAAGCCCTTCTTGAAAAATAAAGGAGACTGCAAGTATCTATTCAGATGAATTAATCTCCCTAATTACCACTCCTTTTCCTACTTCTGGATACAGTATTAGAACTACTCTTCTTCGAACTCGAGCTACTACTCGCTTTTGACTTTGGAGTTGGAGTTGAAGTCCTGCTACTGCTTTTAACCGTAGACTTACGAGTAGGAGTTGTCGAACGAGTCGTTGTTTTAGAACGTGAGGGGGTACTCACACGCGGCCTATCGTTACGAGAGGTCTCATAAGTTCTGGAGCGACTCGACGAATTCCCGGAATTTCGATTGACCTCTGCAGGTCGGTTCTTTATATTATCCCGTTCAGAAGAAGTTTCACTCCTTTTCCTGCTCTCTGATGAATTCCGTTCATTGCTTCTCGGATAGATAGTCGAGCCAGACCTTTCCCGATTATTCTCATAATGGCGACTATTGGGGTTCGTCTGTGGTGATCTCGTTTTAATATTATCATGCTCTCGAGAAGAAGAAGACCTATTCCTGTTTGCTGATGAGTTTTGATTTGACTTGTCAGAATAAATTGAAGAGCCGGAGGATCTCCGAGAATTCTGAGTTGTGCGGTTTCTCTGATCAGCCTGTGATCTGTTGTTCTGTCCGCCATAAGGAGTAGAACGATATATGGGCGACTTGCCATGCTTTACCCGAACATTATTGGAACGCACTACTACTGAATTACAATAGGAACGGTAGGGACGGTAAAAATTATGGACCCGAACTACCCGATGCCTTGGAGCAACTCGATAATAATTATGGTAAACTACAATACGAGGACGGAATACATTCCAGCTATACTGCCTCCAGGGATTCCACCAGGTTGGGTAATAACTCCAGTAATAAGGAGAGTTATAAGTCCGGTATTGCCGATCCAGTATATACTGAACAGGGCCCCAATAATAAACATTCACATAGTCACCGTAATTCGAATGATATCTGCTGCTACTTCTACTATCGGCATATCCTTCCCTCGGCTCTACATAAACTTCTTCTCCGTAAAGATCTTCATCACCGACAATTTGAAGGATGGCTTCTCCACGACGGATGATTTCAATTTCAATAACAGCTACATCCTGAACATCATATCTGTCTACCAGGGCCTGTAGGATAATGGCATGAAAATCTCCCTGCCGCTTGTGTTCAACACGAATGTAGTCGGTTCGGCCGTCATAATTCAAATCCAGGTTGTTAACCCAATTATCTTTTGAGTTTATTTTCCGCTCAAAATCTCTTAAGGTTCTAGATTCTTTAAATACATGTAAGGCGCCTTCAAGGCTAAAATAATCCCCTTCATACCCTGTGCGATCACCACGGTAGTAGGAATTGTCATACTGTGCATGGCCAATTGAGATGAATAATACAGACAACAGCCAGCTAAAAATTAATTTTTTCATAGTCCTGATTTTCTTGTTCTATATAAAAGACGCTTATTAACAGGACGTCGCCACAAAAATCAGCTGCTTTAATCCAAGTTTAACCAGGGTTAAATTCTCGCTAAGTACAGTAAAACCGACAATGGAATTGTTAAATTCTTAATACGTTAGGTCGGAGTTTAAAAGATTATGTTAAAATTTGATTTATAAGGGTCCCGCCCCTAGGGGCGGGGCTGTTAAGTTCTTCGATTCAAAGCTCCAGTCATACGGCCCGCATGGGCGGAGCGAAATATCGGTAACAAAGTCCTGTATACGGATCCGAAGCTCCAGCGGAGCGTCACATAAACCAATATGATAGCCAGTATATGACGCTCCGCCGGAGCTTCCCAAGTGCAGTTTATGGCTCAGTTACCGATATTTCGCCTCTCCGAGGCTCTTAGCTTTCAGAACTTTACAGCCCTACCTCCGAGGATGCCTGAATCCTCACAGCCCTTACTT